>CAYVOX010000132.1:1672-9111 GCA_964453035.1 uncultured Anaerolineaceae bacterium | reverse complement strand
TCATTTGTGACGATCGTTCCATCACAGGCATCAACGCTGGTGGTACCCCTCTTATCCACTTCTACACCGACTTTCCAGGCATATCCACCGCCTTCCGCACCCACACCATCACCAACCTCGAAACCGTATCCATAAAAAAATTATCCTTTGGTAAAAACCAACCACCGAGCTATTCGATCTTCGTCTCCGAGGGCACAAGCAGGTTGTGTTTTTTGGGACGAATGCAACCCCACCGGTGTGCTAATTCCACGAAGTGGACGCGCCCTGCCTGGCTGCACAGACGAACCGCTCCCAATCCCCCACCTTTTCCACCCCTGCTTGCCTTTTTGACGAACCCGCCCACCTAAGCTATACTAAGGGAGCCAGACCATTTCTGAAAATGGAGGACTCCCGTATGACTAGTGATCCCGCTTTCAAACTCACGTATTCCACCATGTTCAACCCGCCCGAAGCGCTGCACACGCAGTTCGAGGCGGCCCTGGCGCAGGTGAAAGCCAACCTGGGCAAAGAACATGCCATGATTATCGACGGCAAGGATGTTTTCGCCGCGGATAAATTTGAAGACCGCAACCCGGCCAACACCACCGAAGTGCTGGGGCTGTTCCAGAAAGGCACCGCCGAGCACGCTAACGCGGCGCTGGCGGCGTCCCGCCGGGCGTTTTACAGTTGGAGCCGTACCCCCTGGCAGGAGCGCATCGCGTTGGTGCGCAAGGCGGCTGAAATTATGGACCGCCGCACCTTTGAAATGGGCGCGGTGGTTGGATTGGAGGTGGGCAAGAGCCGCATGGAGGCGATTGGGGATGTGGCGGAGACGGCTGACCTGTTCCGCTATGCCTGCGACCGGATGGAGGCTGCCAACGGCTTTGTGACCGAGATGGGGCGCGACCCACTGCCGGGATTTATCTCCACCAATACATCGGTGCTGAAGCCCTACGGGGTGTGGGTGGTCATCAGCCCGTTTAACTTCCCAAGCGCGCTCACCGGCGGGCCGGCGGCAGCGGCGCTGGTGGCAGGCAACACCGTGGTGCTCAAACCCGCCACGGATACGCCCTGGACCGCACGGCTGATCGCTGAGTGCTTGCGCGAGGCCGGGCTGCCTGACGGCGTTTACAACTACGTGAGCGGGCCGGGTTCCACGCTGGGGCAGGCGTTGATTGACAGCCCCGAGGTTGACGGCATCACCTTCACGGGGTCGTTTGATGTGGGGATGAAGATCAACCGCGATTTTGCTCACGGACGCTGGGTGCGCCCGACCATTTTGGAGCTGGGCGGGAAGAACCCGGCCATCGTTTCACGCCACGCCAACCTGGAGGATGCTGCGCTGGGCATCACCCGCTCGGCGTTTGGGCTGCAGGGGCAAAAATGCTCGGCCTGCTCGCGGGTGTTTATCGAGGCGCCGGTGTATGACGAGGTGGTGGAGCGCATGGTGGCGCTCACCAACAAGTTGAGCATAGGCGACCCGACGGGCAAGGGCATCTATAACGGCCCGGTGATCAACAAAGGCAGTTACGCGGATTACCAACGCTTCAGCGCTGAGCTGCACCAGGCAGGACGGGTGCTGACCGGCGGCAAGGTGTTGACTGATGGGGCGTTTGCTAATGGCTTTTTCTGCGCGGATACGCTGGTGGCGGATGTTCCCCTTGACCACCACCTGTGGCAGGATGAGATGTTCGTGCCGATTGTGACGATTGCAAAGGTCAACAACATAGAAGAAGCTATGCGCCTGGCCAATGACGTGGCTTACGGCCTGACGGCGGGCTTCTACGGCACGCCTGAAGAGGTGGAATGGTTTTTTGACCATATCCAGTCGGGCGTGGCGTATGCCAACCGCCCGCAGGGTGCCACCACGGGCGCCTGGCCGGGCTTTCAGCCGTTTGGCGGGTGGAAAGGCTCCGGCTCCAGCGGGAAGAACTCCGGCGGGGTGCATTACCTGCAGCTTTACATGCATGAGCAAATTCACACGCTGGTGCGCCGGGCGTAGCCATGGTTTACCGGCGGCGCATGGGGCAGTTTCTGGTCCTGCTGGGCGCGTTTCTGGTGGGGCTGTTTATCTTCTCGGATATCAGCAAGCTGCCGGAATATGGGCTGCTGGGCGGGGGGGTGGTGTTGCTGGTGGTGGGGATTGTTTTTATCGTCGGCAACCCCAAACCCCCGCCTGAGCCGAATCCGCGCTTCAAAATGCTGAAAAAAATCCGCGAAAAGACCCGCAAAGGCCCCAAACCGCAAAAGGTTGAGCAGCGCTCCAGGGAGCGTCAAAAAGAGGAAGAGAAACGAGAGAAAAAAAGTAAAGAGGAAGGCCGAAGCCAATGATTGATAAACGCTGCACATTGAATGAAGCCATTGCCCGCCTGGTGAACGACGGCGACTGCGTTTATTGCGCCGGGTTTACCCACCTGATTCCTTTTGCAGCCGGGCATGAGATGATTCGCCAGGGGCGCAAGGACCTGGTGCTGGCGCGGGCCACGCCCGACCTTATCTACGACCAGATGGTGGCTGCCGGGTGCGCCCGCAAGGTGATTTTCTCGTACATGGGCAACCCAGGGGTGGGGTCGCTGCGCATTTTGCGCGAGGAGATCGAAGCGGGGCGGCTGGAGTGGGAGGAGTATTCACACTTTGGGATGATCAGCCGTTTGCAGGCGGGGGCAGCCGGTTTGCCTTTCATCCCGATGAACCCGACCGGCGCGACGCACCTGGAACAGAATAATCCCTCCATCCGCCGGGTGGCTGACCCCTACAGCGGCAGGGAAGTGATTGCGGTGCCGCCGCTACTGCCGGATGTGGCGATTGTGCATGTGCAACGAGCGGATGCCAGCGGCAACGCGCACATCTGGGGCATCATTGGCGAGCAAAAAGAGGTGGCGTTTGCCTCAAAGCGGGTCATCATCACCGCGGAGGAAATTGTGGACGAGGCGGTCATCCGTTCCGATCCCAACCGCACGCTGATTCCCGGTTTCAAGGTGGATGCGGTGGTGCATGTGCCGTTCTGCGCGCATCCTTCGTACACGCAGGGCTATTACGACCGCGATAACCCATTCTACCTGGCGTGGGATAAAATCAGCGAATCGCGCGCGGCGGTGCAGGCCTATTTGGACGAGTGGGTTTACGGCATGCCCGACCGGGCAGCCTACTGGCAGCATCTGGGCGAGGCAGTGCACGCGCGGCTGCGCGTCAAACCGCGCCCGGCTGCGCTGGTGGATTACGGCGAATATTAGGCCGATGACTCCGGTACTTTGAACCCTGTGCATTGAAAGGCATCCGAACCTGGATAAAATCATGAGTGAACAATCCTTAACCTCTTCTGAATTGATGACCATCAACGCGGCGCGCATGCTGCGGGATGGTGACGTGGTGTTTGTGGGGGTGGGGCTGCCCAACCTGGCGTGCAACCTGGCGCGCCGGACGCACGCCCCCAACCTGCTGATGATTTACGAGGCGGGGGTGATCGGGGCGCGCCCGGCGCGGCTGCCGCTTTCGATAGGCGATCCCACGCTGGTGAGCGGCGCCAGCGGCGTGTGCAGCATGTACGATATTTTTACGCTGTATTTGCAGCGCGGAAACGTGGACGTGGGCTTTTTAGGCGGCGCGCAGATTGACCGCTTTGGCAATATCAATGCCACGGTGATTGGCGATTACGCCCATCCCAAAATCCGATTGCCGGGCTCGGGCGGCTCGCAGGAAATTGCAGCGTGGGCCAACCGCTGCTATATCATCACCCCGCACCAGAAGCGGCGCTTCCCGGAAAAGGTGGATTTTGCCACCTCGGCGGGTTTTATCGGCGGCAAGGGTGAGCGCCAGGCGCTGGGGCTGCGCGGCGGCGGGCCGCAGGCGGTGGTGACGGACCTGGGCATCCTCAGCCCGGATGAGACGGGCGAGCTGGTGCTCACCGCGCTGCACCCGGGCGTGACGGTGGAACAGGTGCAGGCCAATACCGGCTGGGCGCTGAGGGTTGCTTCTTCTGTGGAGCGCACCCTGCCGCCCAGCGCGGATGAACTGCGCATCCTGCGCGAGGAATTGGACCCGGAAAGGATTTATATCTAAATGGCGGAGCAGGCGATTGAGGTTTTATGCACCATTCCGTTCAACGAGGCGCAGACCAGGCGCCTTGAGGAGGCTTCCGGGCGGTTGCATCTCAATGTAATGCCTGCCCGGCGGCTGGATGATATTCCCGCCGAGGTTTGGGCGCGCACCGAGGTGCTCTATACCGACCGGGTGCTGCCGCAACCGGCTCAGGTTCCCAATCTGCGCTGGCTGCAATTTCATTATGCGGGTATTGATTTTGCGGTGGAGTCACCGCTGGTGCAAAAAGTGGGATTAATGGTGACCACGCTGAGCGGGGCAGCTGCGCCGCAGGCGGCGGAGCATGCCCTGATGATGATGCTGGCGCTGGGTCACCATTTACCTGAGATGTGGGTCTTCCAGGCGCGCGCGGAGTGGCCTCGCGACCGCGCTGAGCGCTTTAGCCCGCTGGAACTGCGCGATTCGACGGTGGGAATCGTCGGGTATGGCTCCATCGGGCGCGAGTTAGCCCGGCTGCTGCTGCCGTTTGGCGCGTGCGTGCTGGCAGCCAAGCGCGATGTGATGCAGCCAAAGGATGTGGGGTACACCATCCAGGGGATGGGGGATGTGGACGGCGACCTGTTCGTGCGCCTGTATCCCATCCAGGCGATGAAATCCATGATTAAGGATTGCGATTTTGTGGTGGTGGCCCTGCCGCTGACGCCCGCCACGCGCGGCATCTTCAACGCGGAGGCGTTTGCGGCGATGAAACCGGGCGCATACCTGGTTGATATTGGCCGCGGCAACGTGGTGGACCCGACGGCGCTGCTGCAGGCACTGCAGGAAAAGCGCATTGCCGGCGCCGGGCTGGATGTGTTCAGCGAAGAGCCGCTGCCGTCTTCCAGCCCGTTGTGGAAGATGCCGAATGTGCTCATTTCGCCGCACGTGGCTGGAATCAGTCCCAGGTACCTGGAGCGAGCGGCGGAGTTGTTTGCCGAAAACCTCAAACGCTACGCGGGCGGGCTGCCGCTGTTGAACCAGTACGAAACGGAGCGAGGCTATTAGCCTCGCTCTTTTTTTACTCATTTTCACCCATTACAGCATCAAGCGCTCAACCGAATGACGTTCCAGGACAGGGGGTGGAGCGCGGCGTGCAGGAAGCCATCCTCGACGACGGCCTGATTAACCTCGGTGGGAGCCACCTTGCTTGGGTTGGAGCGGGTGTTGGCTGCTTGCAGATCAAACCCTTGCAGCGCGATCATCTGCAACAGGCGCGCGGCGGGGAAGGCGCGTAAGTTGACCTGCAGGAGCACTTCTTCGCTCTGGTGGCGGTTCACCGCAAAGAGCGTGAGTGTTCCCTGCTGCGGGTCGCGCACTGCAGCGGCTGACACGCAGGGTACATCCCCAAATTCCTTATCCGGGTAGGTGGGGCCGTCCATTTTGAGGTCGAGCACGCTTCCGCGCCCGTAGCGGGAAGCCTGGGCGAAAGGCCAGTAGATGGTCTGTCGCCAGGCGGAGCCGTCGTTGCTGGTCATGATGGGGGCAATCACGTTAACCAACTGGGCCAGGCAGGCAATTTTTACCCGGTCGGCGTGGTTGAGCAGGGTGAGCAGCATGCAGCCGACCACCAGGGCATCTTCGAGGGTGTACACATCTTCCAGCAGGGGCGGCGCCACGCTCCAGGGTTCGATGGTCTTATCCTGCTGGTGGGAATGAAACCAGACGTTCCACTCATCGAAGGAGAGGTGGATGGTTTTACGGCTGCGCTTTTTGGCTTTAATGTAATCGCAGGTGGCAATCACCTCGCGGATGAAGGCCTCCATGCCGATGGAGCGCGCCAGGAAGTGGGGAGTGTCACCTTCGGCATTGCCGAAGTAGGTGTGCAGCGAGAGGTAATCCACGTGGTCGTAGGTGTGGTCGAGAACGGTCATATCCCAGACGGGGTAGGTGGGCATGCCGCGGTGCGAGCTGCCGCAGGCCACCAGTTCAATGGATGGGTCAACCCACTTCATCATTTTGGCGGCTTCCTGGGCGGCGCGGCCGTACTCATCGGCGGTTTTGTGCCCAATTTGCCAGGGACCGTCCATCTCGTTGCCCAGGCACCACACTTTGACGGCGTGGGGTTGCGGGCTGCCGTTTTTGATACGCAGGTCGCTCAGGGCAGTGCCGGAGGGGAAATTGCAGTACTCCACCAGGTTGCGGGCGCTCTCGGGGGTGCCGGTGCCCAGGTTGACCGCCAGCATGGGGCTGGTGTTGGCCTCACGGCACCAGGCGATGAATTCATCTGTGCCGAACTGGTTGGTTTCGATGGAATTCCAGGCCAGTTCAGCGCGGCGCGGGCGCTGAGATTGCGGGCCGATGCCGTCTTCCCAGTTGTAGCCGGAGACGAAATTGCCGCCCGGGTAGCGCACGATGGGCACATCCGCGCCGCGAATCAGGTCGAGCACGTCCTGGCGGAAGCCGCGCGGATTGGCGGTGGGGTGGCCGGGCTGGTAGATGCCGCCGTAAACGGCGCGTCCGAGGTGCTCGATGAATGACCCGTAGAGGCGCGGGTCAACCGGGGCAATTTGAAAATCAGGGTGCAGGGTGAAGGTGGCTTTTTTTGCCATGAGGCCTCCGGGATTGAGGGATTACCCTCATTTTACATTCGTTTGCGCCAAAGGCGGCGTGTTATAATCAGCGCCGCCCATTCGTTGATGAGGATTCCCATTGGTCAAACCCGAAAAACCCATTTTGCCCTATCTTGGCCTGCTGGCGGGGGTGCTTGCGCTGAGCCTTTCCGCGATTTTTGCGCGCTGGGCCAATGCGCCCGGCCCGGTGATGGCGTTTTACCGCATGGCCATTGCCACGCTGGCGGTGAGCCCGTTTTTCTGGCGGCAAACCCTCAAAGGGGAGGGGTTGAACCGACGCTGGCTGCCGCTGGCGGTGCTGGGCGGGGTGTTGATTGCGCTGGACCATGGGACGCTCTACACCGCCCTTTCGCAAACCCGCGTGGCTAACGCCACGCTGTTGAACAACATCGCGCCGCTGTGGGTGGCGTTGTTTGCCTGGTTGTGGTGGCGCGAGAAGCTGCGCCGGATCTTCTGGGTGGGACTGGGCTTGACGCTGGTGGGGGCGGTGCTGGTTTTTGGCAACAGCCTGGCGCTCAACGCTGAACTGTTCGGTGGGGACGGGCTGGCTTTGCTCTCCAGCGTGTTCTACGCGGCGTATTTTCTGGTCACGCAGCAGGCGCGGCGGCATATGGCTACCCTGGCGTATATCTGGACGGCGGTGGCTTCGGCCTCGCTGGTGCTGCTGGGGACAATTGCTTTGCTGGGCCTGCCGCTAACGGGCTATCCGCTGACCACTTACTTGGCTTTCCTGGGGGCGGGATTGGTCTCGCAGGTGACGGGTTATTTTTCGGTGGGGTATGCGCTGGGGCATCTGCCGGCTTCCATTGTGGC
>CAYVOX010000132.1:0-1572 GCA_964453035.1 uncultured Anaerolineaceae bacterium | reverse complement strand
TTTAGCGGTGTTTGGCCGGGTCATAGACGCCCGCCGGGTCGGTACCGAGCATCCCGCCGCGGTAAGAGCGCTCATCAATGGGGGGCAGCTCGGCGATTTGCTGCGGCGTGAGCAGCCAGACTTTGCGCACTGCCGGCAGATGCTTCCAGATGCGGTCGGCGCCGTCATCCTGACACTCCCAGTCGTAGCGGTCAAAGCGGCGCAGGTCCAGGGGGTAAGCATAACCGCGCAGGGATTTGAGGTACTCCAGGTTGTAGAAATCCTCAAAGTACGACATGACCAGTTCGCGCAGGGTGCGGTAGATGGGATCGCGGTAGCGCAGGCCGACGTAGTTGGATTTACCAACCGCGCCCCAGCAGCCGTGGCGTTTGAAAACTGCCAGGATGTGGTCGTCATCGGCTTCGGGCTGCAACTGGACGATGACGGGCGGGTAGCCCAGGCGGCGCAGGGCGGCGGCAGCCAGCAGGCCGCCGTCAAAGCAGTGCGCCTTGCCGTGCTGGAAGGAGCGCAGCGGGGAGAGGTATTCATCCTCGGGGCGGTAGGGGATGCTATCCAGAAAGGCCTGGATTTTAACCGGGCTGGTGAGGCTGGCGAAGGCGGCGCGCTGGGCGGGGGTGAGGCAATCTTCAAGCATAGGGCAACTCGTTGAGCGGAAATTTGCCCTATTTTATCATTGAAACAGCGCAATTCCACGCAGGGGGGAGGGCTTTTCCGGGACGATGACCTGTACCGCGGAAGGCACCAGGTGAATTTCGACGGGGGTGTGCCCGATGATATCGCCATCGGCCTCAACCACCAGACGTTTGGGGGTGCGGATGATGATGCTGCGAGAGGCGGTGAAGGAGATGAAGCCGGGGGTTTTCTTGCGCCGGCCCACCAGAAAGCGCAGGCCAATCCGGAGCAGGCCCCAGAAGGTGGGCGCGCTGATGGCGATGATTTCAACTTTACCGTCGCCGGGGTGGATATCCAGCACGGTGGGCAGCTCGCCGAGGCCGATGATGCTGCTGTTGACCACCATCAGTTCGGAGGCCTTGACACGGTGTTCGACGCCATCTACCTCCACCTTGAGGGATCGCAGGCGCAGCCCGGAGGCCTGGACGATGAGGTTGCCAAAATAAGCCAGAAAGCCGTAGCGCCGCTTTTGATGGCGGCGAGTGCTTTGCATGATGGAGGAACTGAGGCCGATGCCCACGTTGAGCAGGTAGTGGCGCTCGCCAATTTTAAGCGCATCCAGGGACGCCTGGCGGTGTGGCAGGGTGAGCAGGTGGATGGCTTCTTCAATCAGGATGGGGATACCCAGGTTGTGCGCCAGGGCGTTCCAGGTGCCGGTGGGGATGATGCCGAGCGGCACGCTGGTGAAGGCCAGGGCGCTGGCTACCTCAGTGATGGTGCCATCGCCGCCGGCAGCCGCTACCATAGAAACGCCCTCAGCCAGCGCCTGTTGGACCACCTCCGCAATCGATTCGGCGCCGGTAGTGGTATAGATTGAGGTCGTCCAGCCGGCTTTGCCAAAGATAGCTTCAAAGCGCTGGCGAACCCACTCGGCGTTGGTCAGCCCGGAGACCGGGTTAA
>CAYVOX010000131.1:0-9113 GCA_964453035.1 uncultured Anaerolineaceae bacterium | reverse complement strand
CCCCGGCCTCTTCAGTGCGATTGAAGCGCGCTCCCAACTGCGCTACAGGCCCGTTTTTCAGAGTGACCAGATTCTAACGTATTGGAGGGCGGTTGTCAATAGTTCAGCAGATCCCCCAGCGTCTCGATGACATAGTCCGGTGGGTTGACCAGCAGCGCCACATCCTCACGCCGCGTCACGCCGGTTAGCGTCACCGCCGTCAACATTCCCGCCTGCCGTCCCATGCGCATATCGGTTTCAAGCCGGTCGCCAATCATCATGCACCGTCCCGGCGGCAGGTTCATCCAGTCCATCGCCACCTCCAGAATCAACGTGGAAGGTTTCCCCGCCAGCAGGTCCGGGCTGCGCCCGCTGATGGCTTCCAGCGCTGCCAGGGTTGCCCCCGCATCCGGGATATCCCCGCCCGGCATCGGGCAGGTTTTATCGCCGTTGGTCGCAAAGAACTTGGCCCCCCGCCGCAGTGCCTGGTATGCGGTGTTGAGCTTGCGGTAATCCAGCGTGCGGTCAAACGCCACAATCACCGCATCAATCCCGGCCGGCTCAAGCACCTCCTTGGGGTCTTGCTCATCCAGTTCCCCCAGCACATGGATGCCATACCCGGCCAGTTCAGCCCGGGTTTTCGGCTCGCCCACCACATAGCAGCGCAGGTCAGCGTGGTGCTGGCTAAGGTAGCGCCCCAGCACAAAGGTTGAGGTAATTACATCCTCATCCGGCGTCGGGATTCCCAATCGAGTCAACTTCTGCGCGTAGGATTGGCGCGGTTCAAGCGGCTTGTTGCTCACAAAGAGGGTACGTTTGCCCATCTGCCGCAGCGCAGCAATCGTCTCAGGCGCATTGGGCAGCGCTGCATTGCCCAGGTACACCGTCCCATCCAGGTCAAAAACAAAACCGTCCACCAAATCGATAATACTCATGAAACCATCCTCGCAGTCATCATAGACCCTCATTTTACCGTATTCCACCCGACCAGGCCAAACCCTGCTGGTAATTCCTCCCCTACCACGCCCTTTGAGGATACGCTATAATCAGGCCATCTTACCCCAAGGATCGCGCCATGAATCCACGTCTCACCCGCCTGTTTGAGCAAATGAGCGCCCACCAGCTGGACGCAGTCGCCCTCAATCCTGGCCCCACCCTCTCCTATTTGACCGGGCTGGGTTTTCACCTCATGGAGCGCCCCACCCTGCTGCTGGCAGCCTTGCCTGATAAAGTTGCCCTGGTGCTGGCCGAATTGGAACAGGGCAAAGCTGCTGGCAGCGGATTTGACCTCTTCCCCTTCTCCGATAATCCCGCATCCTGGGGTGAGACTTACCGTCAGGCAGTCTCATTCCTTAACCTCAACGGCAAAAACATTGGCGTAGAGCCCACCCGCCTGCGCCTGCTGGAATTGCGCTTGCTGGAAAATGCTGCCTCCATAATCAAGGTGACCCCCGCTGAAGCGCTCCTCTCCGGTTTGCGATTGCGCAAGGACGAAACCGAGCTCGCCGCCATGCGCCAGGCCGTCAGCATTGCCCAGCGCGCCCTCCTGAAAACCCTCCCCATGCTCAAGGTTGGGGTCACCGAGCGCGAAGCCGCCGCCGAACTCTCCCTCCAGCTCCTCCGCGCCGGTTCTGATCCCGAACTTCCCTTCTCGCCCATCGTCGCCTCTGGTCCCAACAGCGCCAACCCGCACGCCACCCCCACAGACCGGCTTCTCACCGCAGGCGACATGCTCGTCATTGACTGGGGCGCTGCCTACCACGGCTACCTCTCCGATCTCACCCGTACCTTCGCCATCGGCGCCGTTGAACCCGAATTGCGGCACATCGCCGAGCTTACCGCGCAGGCCAACACCGCCGGACGTTTTGTTGCCCGACCCGGCATCCCCGCCGGTGATGTGGATCGCGCCGCTCGCCAGGTGATTGCGGAAGCCGGCTACGGTGCCGCCTTTTTCCACCGCACCGGTCACGGCCTGGGCATGGAGGCCCACGAAGCGCCCTACATGTTCGCCGAGAACGATCAACTCCTTGAGCCCGGTATGACCTTCACCGTCGAACCGGGCATCTACCTCACCGGGCGTGGCGGCGTGCGCGTTGAAGATGATGTGGTGGTCACGCCTGGCGGTTCAGAAACCCTCAGCGACCTCCCCCGCCACCTGGTGTTCCTTGGCTGATCGCCCATGAGCCGCGATCTGGTTCTCACCGCCCTTTCGCTGGGCATCTGGGGTTTGGGTGAAGGTTTTTTTATCTACTTCAACTCCCTCTGGCTTGAAAAATTAGGCGCCGAGCCTGCCGCCATTGGCGGGATCCTGGGGGCTGCCGGGCTTGCCATGGCCCTGGCACACGTCCCCGCCGGGTACCTTTCGGATCGGATTGGCTCCCGCCCGCTGATGTGGGCGGCCTGGATTCTCGGCTTTGTCGCCACCGGCATCATGGCTTTTTTTGAAAACCTGCCCGGCTTTGTGGTTGGCCTGCTGCTCTACAACTTCACCGCCTTCGTCTCCTCCCCTATGAGCAACTACGTCAGCAGCAAGCGCGGCAAGATGTCTGTGGGCCGTGCCCTCACCCTCACCTCCGGCTTCTACAGCCTGGGGATGACCGCTGGTCCTCAAATTGGCGGGCTTATCAGCAGCCAGTGGGGCCTCAGCGCAGTTTACAAGCTGGCTTTTGCTGTCTTTTCCATCTCCACCCTGGTGATTCTCCAGATTCGCCCCAACAATATGGAAAAGGAGCCCCACCTGCACGGCACCAGTTCCAGCCTGGGAAAAAACCGCCTTTTTTTGGCGCTGCTGCCGGTACTGGCGCTGATTACCTTTGCCAGCTTCATGCCGCAAACCCTCAGTTCCAACTACCTTCAAAATCAACGCGCCCTGGATCTGACCGCCATTGGCACTTTGGGTTCACTGGCAAGCCTGAGCAACGCCTTCTTCATGCTTGCGTTGGGCAGCATTAAACCCGCTCTCGGCTTGATGCTCGGCCAGGCGCTGGCAGGTGGGTTTTCCCTCTTGCTGTATTTCGGCACCGATTTAATCTGGTACCAGACGGGCTACCTCCTCCTCGGCGGCACGCGCCTGGGACGATCCATGGCGCTCGCCTTCGCCCGCCGCTTCATCCGCGCTGAACAGACCGGCTTTGGCTTCGGCATCATCGAGATGCTCAACGGCGGCGCGCTCTTTCTGGCCTCCACCGTCGCCGGTTTGCTCTATGCCAGCCAGCCCAATTCAATCTACAGCATCGGCGCGCTGCTGATTTTGCTTTCGTTTCTCATCTCCCTGGCGGTTCTCGCCTGGCTCTCGCGTCGCCAACCTTCACAGGTGGTGTCATGACCCTCTCCATCCTCACTTTCACTCTTGGTCCGCTGGAAAACAATACCTACCTCATCGCAGATGACGCCACTGGTCTGGCAGCCGTCATCGATCCCTCTTTTGATAGCGTGACTGTTGCGGAAGAAGCCTCCCGTCGCAGCTGGCAGCTCACCACAATCATCTTTACCCACGCCCACTTTGACCACATCGCCGGTGCTGGCCAGCTGTTCAAAGCCTGCTCAACCCCGCCCGTGCTCTACCTCCACCCTGCCGACCTGCCCCTTTACCAGCAGCAGGGCAGCGCCGCTGAGTTTGGCCTCCAGCTTGATGACCTGCCTGCCGAAACGCAACCCCTTGCCGATGGGCAAATGATCACCCTGGGGCAATCGCACCTGGAGGTGCACCACACCCCCGGTCATTCGCCCGGTCACGTTGTGATTTACAGCGCGGAAGCGCAAACCGCCTTCTGCGGCGACCTGGTATTTGCCGGCAGCGTCGGACGTACCGATTTACCCGGCGGGAGCAGCATGCTGCTCATCCACAGCATCCGCCGCAGCATCCTCTCCCTCCCACCTGCCACCCGCCTTTTATGCGGTCATGGACCTGAAACCACCGTTGGCGAGGAGCTGCAATACAACCCATTTTTCTAAACGAAGGTTACATTGAAACTACCCTTCAATTGGCCCCAGAACTACCAGGCTGCCGTCTCGCTCACCTTTGATGACGGTCTCCCCTGCCATCCGCAACGGGTTGCCCCGCTGCTGGAATCGTACGACCTGCGCGCCACCTTTTATCCCCCCATCCTCTCAGATGTGCGCCTTCACCCGCAGAACTGGCAAAACATGGCTCAGCGCGGGCATGAGCTGGGCAACCACACCCTCTTCCACCCCTGCCGGGGCAAGCCCGAGTTCGACCGCCCCTGGCTGGAACCGGGCTATGACCTCATTGGCTACAATGCCCGCCGCTGGTGCGATGAAATCGACGCCGCCAACTTTACCCTCACCCTGCTTGACGGCCGCACCGAACGCACCTTCGGCAACACCTGTTTCGAAAACACCATCGGCATCGGAGATTCTCTGACCAACCTGCAACCCCTCATCGAGCAGCGCTTCCTGGCTGCCCGCGGCGAGCATACCCGCAAGCCCATCCTGCCCACCCAGGCCAACCTGATGAACCTCGGCACCTTCGATATTGACGGCTTTTCAGCCGCGCAGGTGATTGACTTCATTGAAACTGCCTTCCAATACAACCAGTGGCTCATCTTCACTATGCACGGCGTTGGCGAAGGCACACACCGCCTTTTTATTGATACCCCCCACCTTGAGCAAGTCGCCGCTTACCTTTCTACGCACCGGCAAACCATCTGGACGGCTCCACTCATCGAGATTGCCCGCCACGTCCGCGACAACCGTTAGGATATTCCTGTTTTCCCTTCCAAAACAATTGAGCGTGGCGAACTCCCGGTGGATTGCGCTACGCTCATTGCTTAAGAGATAGACAAAAAAGGAGACGCGGATTTGCCGCGTCTCCTGATTTTTCACATAGACAGTTCCTGTAAGGCTTACTTGGCGTATTCTACTGCCCGTGTCTCACGGATGACCGTCACCTTTATCTGTCCCGGGTACTGCATCGTCTCTTCTACCTTGTGAGCGATATCCTTCGCCAGCCGCGTGGCTTCCAGGTCGTCAATATCCTCTGGCCGCACAATAATGCGCACTTCCCGGCCCGCCTGGATGGCGTAACTCTGCTGCACACCCTTGTAGGAATTGGCCACCTCTTCCAGCGCGCGCAGGCGTTTGATGTAAAGTTCCAGGTCTTCGCGCCTGGCGCCCGGCCGCGCCCCGCTGATAGCATCCGCTGCTTCCGCGATCACCGCTTCCACGCTCTCCTGCTCCACCTCGTGGTGGTGCGAGGCAATCACGTTCACCACCTTGGCGTTTACACCGTAGCGCTTGGCAAATTCTGCGCCGAGCAAGGCATGCGTGCCTTCGGTGTTGTGATCCATGGCTTTGCCCAGGTCGTGCAGCAGTGCGCCGGCTTTGGCCACCTGCACATCCGCGCCAAGTTCCGCCGCGATGATAGCCGCAATTTTGGCTACTTCTACCGCGTGGTAAAGCTGGTTCTGCCCATAAGAGGTACGGTACTTTAACCTTCCAAACACTTTGATAATCTCGGGATGAAGTCCCGCCACACCTGCATCGTAGGCCGCCTGTTCGCCCGCCTCAATGATGGCTTTCTCAACCGCCCGCTCTTCTTCATTGAGAATCTTCTCGATATGAGCCGGGTGGATGCGCCCATCCAGGATGAGCCGTTCCAGCGCCCGTCGCGCAATTTCGCGGCGCACCGAATCAAAGCAGGAGACCGTGACAGCTTCGGGGGTATCATCCACAATCACATCCACCCCCGCAGCCTGTTCAAATGCGCGAATGTTGCGACCGTTGCGGCCCACAATGCGGCCCTTCATCTCCTCGTTCGGCAGTACCACCACCGAGGTTGTCACTTCCGCCACGTGGTCCGAAGCTACCCTCTGAATGGCATCACTGATGATTTCGCGGGCGCGTTTTTCACCGTCTACCCGGGCTTCATTTTCCACCTGGCGAATGATGCGCGCCATATCATTTCGAGCTTCCTTTTCTGTCTCAGCCAGCAGCACGCCACGAGCTTCTTCCACCGTCATCTCTGCAATGCGCTGTAGTTCAGCCATCTGCTGGGAGGCCATCTTTTCCACTTCATTGGTCCGTTTATCCAGCGCGCTCTGCCGCTTATTGATGTTCTGCTCTCTCAGCTCCAGTTTTTCCATGCGGTGATCCAGTTCAGCACGGCGCTTTCCCAGGCGGTCCTCTTCCTTCGACACCTCGCTTCGCCGCCGGATAACCTCCGATTCAGCCTCTTGCAGCGTCTTCAGCGATTTATCCTTCGCCTCAAGTTCAATGGCGCGGGCTTTTTCCTGAGCGGCCAGCACAACGTTGTTCGCCTTGGTTTGTTGTTCCTTTCGGAACTGCTCGGACATTCTTCGGGTGATAAAATACACCAGCGCCCCAACCACCACAACGTCAAGCACAATTAACAAAGCCCAGATTCCAAAACTTATTTCTCTCTCGTTACCCATCTCCAATATCCTCATTATCTCTCATAGTCATCTGGCTGCGCTCCGGCTCCTGTTCCTGCCACACCCGCTGAACAACCGGGTTGATGGTTCCAAAAGAAAAACCGCGCCGGCCCAAAAAGGCGCTCAGTTTCTTCCGAAATTCACCCCGGTCCAGCCCCTGCAGCCGCCTGGCGTAACGGCAGGCTGCCTGGTAAGCGAGCTGATCATCACTGGATGCCTCAGCTAAAGCCGTTTCGATATCCTCGTTCCTCACGCCCTTCTGCCGCAATTCATATGCCAAAAACCGCTGGCTGCGCGGGCGGAAGGTGGAGCGGTTCTCAATCCAGGTGCGGGCAAAAGTCTGGTCCTGCACCATTCCGCCTTCACGAAGGCGGTTGAGCGTCTTTTCCACCACATCCGACTCAAATCCGGCGTCCTGCAATTTTTTCTGGATCTCGGATTCCGATCGAGGCCGGTAGCTGAGCAGAACAAACGCCTTTTGCAGCGCCCGCTCGCCCGCCTCCTGCTTCTCTAACGCAGCCAGCTTCTCTTCGCTCAGGCTTTGCCCAACTTTTAGCCAGGCCGCAACGATCCGTGTGACGCCAAAGGCATATTCCCCATCCAGGTAAACATTGATGCGGTTGGGGTCCTTTTTTTGTACTTTGAGCGCCGTAACAATCCGATCCATAAAAAAACAGCCAAAGAACTGCCTCCGCAGATCATGGCTGTGTGTTTTTGAGAAATCAACTGTTGGTCGGGCACTTCCAATGCGCGCTAGCGCGCATCAGAAAGCATTAATTAATCTGTAACTGCTGTCAACCGGTGACCTCACAGGTTAACCGCTTGAAATGTCCAGTGATACTGGCTCTGAGATGATATTCATCCCAATATCTGGCATCTCTTTGCCGATCGCCTCCACCTTCACAGATGAAAGCCCATTTTGAAACGCCGGTTACAGCAAACCAACACTCCGTGCGGAGTGAGACCAAAAGCTCATTTATTCAAAAACATCAACCAATGACTGCGTCCCATAATTGGGAGAACGAGGGTCATCGAATGAATTTCCTGTATTATACTTTTTTTTAAGCTAACCCGCAATCGTTTAAACGGTTACAATTATGCAATAATCAAAGGTAGGAACAAAATGCCCCCAATTACCAGAGAAGATGCACTTGAATACCACCGCCTTGAGGGTTACCCCGGCAAATTAGCCGTCGTCCCAAGCAAACCCCTCCAAACCCAGCGCGATCTCAGCCTGGCGTACACCCCCGGAGTCGCCTATCCCGTCCTGGAGATCGCCGACGATCCCTCCCAGGCCTACGAATACACCGCCAAGGGCAACCTGGTAGCGGTTATTTCCAACGGCACAGCTATTCTCGGACTGGGCAACCGCGGCGCCCTTGCCTCCAAGCCGGTCATGGAGGGTAAAGCCGTTTTGTTTAAAAAGTTCGCCGATATTGACGTCTTTGATATCGAGGTCAACGCTCTCGACCCCGAACGCATCATCCAGGTGGTTGAGGCAATTGCCCCAACCTTTGGTGGTATCAACCTCGAAGATATTCGCTCCCCGGAATGTTTCTACATTGAGCAGACCCTGCAGCAGCGCCTGGATATCCCCGTCTTTCACGATGATCAGCACGGCACTGCCATCATCCTCGCAGCCGCCCTCCTCAACGGTCTGGAACTCACCCGGCGTAAAATAGACCAGGTCAAGGTCGTCTTCTCCGGCGCTGGCGCAGCTGCTATTTCCTGTGCAGCCCACCTGGTAAAAATTGGCGTGCCCCGCCAGAACATCTGGATGTGCGATATCGCCGGGCTGGTCTATCATGGCCGCCAGGAAGAGATGTTCCCGCAAAAAGCTGTCTTTGCCCAGGGTGACCGTCCCGCCACATTGGCTGAAACTCTCGAAGGCGCGGATGTTTTCATTGGTCTCTCCGCAGCCAACATCGTCACCCCGCAGATGCTGCAGCGCATGGCAGCCAACCCGCTCGTTTTCGCCATGGCCAATCCCGACCCCGAGATTAAGTACGAGCTGGCTCGCGCTGCCCGTCCGGATGCCATCGTGGCTACCGGCCGCTCCGATTATCCCAATCAAATCAACAACGTTCTGGGCTTTCCATTCATTTTCCGCGGCGCTCTTGATGTGCGCGCCAACGGCATCAACGACGAGATGAAAATTGCTGCCTCCCACGCCCTGGCGGCTCTGGCCAAGGAATCTGTTCCCAACGAAGTGCTCTCCGCCTACCAGCTTCCCGCGCTCGAGTTTGGCCGTGATTACCTTGTTCCCAAGCCGTTGGACCGGCGCGTGTGCCTATGGCTCTCGCCCGCGGTAGCCCAGGCCGCCATGCAGAGCGGCAGCGCCAAAAAAACGGTTGACTTGACCGCTTACCGCCAGCAGTTGACTCAGCGCTTGCTCCACCAAACCAGTAGTGTGCTAAAATAAACACATGGATGCCAGCGCCCAACCAGACCATGTTTTCCAGAAGCGAACCCCCGAGCAGAATCACCGCCGGCAGTCTGCCTGGCAAATCTGGGTTCCTCTCGGCCTGTTGCTGGCCATTTTTCTCACGGTGGGCGTGCTTTTGGTGCTCTACACCTCCGGTTACGCCCCTCAGCCCGACCTGCCTGATCAACAATCTCCCCTGGCCAAGAGTTCGGTTATTTTCCTGGTGGCAGGCGCTTGCCTGGGCAGCCTTTTACAGCTTCTGATTTTAATAGGTCTGGTCATCCTGAGCGCCAAAA
>CAYVOX010000130.1:0-9163 GCA_964453035.1 uncultured Anaerolineaceae bacterium | reverse complement strand
CGCCTGAGGGAGTGGCTGGAGATAAACTAACCCGGGTTATTAATCAATTTTAGGTTTTGATGTAAGAATGTGCTTCAGCTGGCTGAAGCGGTTGCGCAGGGGAACCAACCAGCCAGGTTTTGAAAAAAATGCAATAATGATGCGTTCCAATCCCAGGCCAAGCTTCACCTGGCGGTCACCGCGATCCACCCGCACCACCCAGCCCAGAATTTGCTCGCGGGCAATCAGGCCATCGGCTTGCAGAGAATTATCACCTCTGGTGAGAATCCCGCGCGGGCTGGCTGCCACAATCCGATGAACCAGCAGGCGGTTTTGAGACGCGCCAATGAAGGCGACCACCTGGCCGATTTGAATCCGGGCCGGAGGCGGCGCGAGGGTGATTACATCACCGTCACAGATGAAGGGATACATGCTGAAGCCCCTGGCTTGGAACTGGAAGCGCGCCTGGCGGGCCAGAACTTCGGCCATCAAGGCGCCAATCTCAGCGGTTTCCATGGTGTAAACCTGGGAATAAAAGTCAGGGGTTTCAGTTTTCATTTTTTATTGTCAAATCAGGCCACCAAAGGCAGTCATGGCTTTCTGCCTCCCCAGAAGCGTTCCAACTCGTTTCCGAGTGGATAGAGCGGTGAGTCATCCTCTTCGATTGGGGAGAAGCGACCGGTTCCCATTTTTTGATAGAAGCAGTTGTCGTTGTAGTCATCGTTGACGCTTGAGACTTCTCCCATCAGCACCCGCTGGCCCTCTGCCCAGAAGCGGTGATAGATGCGCGGGGTCAGCGAGATGCTTTCGCCGGGTTTGAGCTGTACCACCGTCCCGGCTGGAAAGGTGCGCCAGATGCCATCCATATTGACCCGCACGTCGCTGCTGTCGAGGTTATCATCGGGGGCGGCGTTGTGAAGCTCCATGCAGAGCACGCCACCAGCGCGGTTGATGATATCCTCCATCTTGCGCCAGTGATAATGCATCTGGTGCTTTTGACCAAGTTCCAGAATCACAACCTTTTCGGCGTAATGCTTGTTAAAACCGCGCGCCCATGATTTTGGGCTGCCGTTGCGCAGCGTGAAAAGCATCAGGCCGTAACGCATGAAATCATTCAAGCCGTAGTCTGTCACGTCCCAGCCCAACTGCCCATCCACAATTTCTTCCACTTCAGCGCCTTTGGCGGCCCAATCTGAAGGAGTCCAGTATGCGAAGGGAGGCAGGAAAACGTGGTACTGTTTGAAGAAGGCATCGGCATCCTGAATGAGGGCGTTGATTGAGGATCGTTTCATGGGTTCTCCTGTATTGGAATGAAAGAAAACGCTCGTTTGTGGTGTTGTTTGTGAAGAAATTAACTACTTGACTTTGACCTTTAAATATTATACAATGAATTGTAATTATTTAATCAACTTGAATAATTAATTCCCGCATCACAACAAATGACCGAAACAACTTTTTTAGGCAGTAACCTGAACCTCGTTAAGGAGCACAACCTGCGGGCAGTGCTGCTGAGTTTGCTGTACGAGAAGTCGCTTTCCCGTATTCAACTGGCGCAAAAGACTTCCCTTTCGGCCACGACCATCACCAACCTGGTTGATGAGCTCTATTCTCAGGGCGTGATTTGCAGTTCGGAAGCCTCCAACAACGAGCAACACCGCGTTGGGCGTCCCCGCGCCGGCTTGAGGCTGGTGGATGACAGCCGTTATGCGGTAGGCGTGCAGTTGCGGGTTGGCATTTTTCGGGTTGGCGTAACCAATCTCACCGGTAAGCTGATTGATACAGCCGAGGTAGGTTTTTCCAATAACCCGGCGCCGGAGGAGGTTATTGCCAGTATTGGCCGCACGATTGACGACGTGATTCTGCGCAATAATATTGAGCGGGCGAAAATTGTTGGTGTTGGCATTGGCGCCACCGGATTAATCAACTATGCGACTGGCGTGAACATCCTGGCAGCCAACTTTGGTTGGAAGGACGTCCCGATTCGGGATTGGCTGGTTGCGCAGCTCGATTTGCCGGTGGTGGTTGATAATAATGTGCGTTGCATGACCCTGGGTGAAGCCTTGTTTGGGACCGGACGCGGAGTCAGCTCGCTGGCGTTTGTTTATGCGCGCTACGGCATTGGAGCGGGCATTGTGGTGAACGGCAAGTTGTATCGGGGTAGTGGATTGGGCGCTGGCGAAATTGGGCACACCATCATCCTTCCGCATGATGGGCCGCTGTGCCGTTGCGGTCAACGCGGCTGCCTGGAGACGCTGGCAGCCGAACCTTCGCTTGTTCGCCAGGCGGAGGAACTGGCTTTGGCGCATCCCGGCAGCATCCTTGCCAGGCATATGGCGGACACTGGCGAACCGCGCCAAATAAAGCGCCTGTTCAATGCTTACCGCGATGGAGATCCACTTGCCGGACGCTTGATTGATACCGGCGCGGAATACCTGGGGATTGCGCTGGCTAACCTGGTGAACCTGTTCACGCCGGAATTAATCCTGCTGGGTGGTTTGTTTGAGGAAGAGCATGAGATTATCCTGCCCATTGCGCGCGCTGTGATGGAAAGCACCGCCTTTGGCGGGCTTGGCAAGCAGGCGCGCCTCGAGGTCACCAGTTTTGGCCGCCGGGCAGGAATGATCGGCGCGGCTAGCCTGGCTCTCTCCAGGTTCTTTTACCATAATTCGTTAGATGTTTGATAGACATCTCAATCTAATAAGGAGGTAACACATGAAATTCTTTCTTGACAGTGCCATCGTCGAACAAATCCAGTATGCGCTGGAGTATTACGATATCGATGGCATCACTACCAATCCTCGCCACGTACAGGCTTCGGGCAAGCCGTTTATGACGGTCATCCGCGAAATTGCTAAACTGGTTGAGGGAACCGAAAAAACCGTCTCTGTTGAGGTCAACCCGCACTTCACCGGGTTTGAAGAGATCGTCAAAGAAGGGGAGAAGCTGGCAAAGATTTCTCCCAATTTCGTCATCAAGCTCCAGGCACAGGAAGCCTCGTGGAAAGCTATTGCGTACCTGGCGGAAAAGGGCATCCGCACCAACCTGACGCTGGTCTTCTCAGCCTCGCAGGCGCTGCAAGCCATGCGCATGGGAGCGTTCTTTGTTTCGCCATTTATCGGCTGGAAGGAATCTAACGGGGAAGACACCCGCCAATTTATCGAAGATTGCGTTGCTATCCGGGATAATTTTGGTTTTGAGACTGAGATCATCGTGGCTGCCGTGCGTACCGGAGCGCAAATTGCCCATGCGGCTGCTGCCGGCGCGGATATTGTGACAGCCGGTCTGGATGTGTACAAAGAAGCCTTTGACCATCCCTACACCCACGAAGGCATCAAGCGCTTCACAGCGTTCTGGGATAAGACGCCTTACGAATAGGCCAAACTCAAGGAGGTGATATCAGAACATTTCGTAAAGGTTCTACCGTTTTCTGATCATTGGTTTCTGCCTGACCCAATTCAATTCTGGAGGAAAAAGAAGCTATGAGTAAAAAGATTTCCCGTCGTGAATTTTTGAAGGCTGCCGCGCTGACCGGAGCCGCAACCGCCCTGGCTGCCTGCACCACGCCAACCGCCGCCCCGACCGCAGTTCCCCAGGCCAAACCGACTGTGGCCATGCCGCTCAAGGGCACATCCATCAAGGTGTTGTACAGCGATCTGAACTACTGGCCGTTCATCCAGAAATACCTGCCCGAGTTCGAAGCAAAGACCGGTATCAAAGTCACCATCGATTTGGTTTCTTTCTCAAATGCGTTGACCCAGATTGAAACTGAGCTTTCCTCTGGCAGCAGCGCCTATGACAGCGTGATGAATATCTTCATCAAGGCGCTGCGCTGGATTCGCCCCGGCTGGATTGTTCCGCTGGATGACTACATCGCCAAAGACAAGTTCGATATCGATGACTTTGCGCCGGCACTGGTGGATGCCCACCGGCTGGATGGCAAGCTGTACGCCGTTCCCTTTGCGTCTGAAGTAACCCTCATGCTCTACCGCAAAGATATCCTGGATGCTGCCGGTTTGAAAGCCCCCACCACCTTCACCGAACTGGAAAACGTCCTCAAGACTACCCAGAAACTCCCGGATTATTACAGCTACGTCATGCGCACCATTCCGGCGGGCGTACACTTCCCGGCCCCGGTGTGGATGCAGGGTTTTGGCGGCAACATCTTCAAGGATCCGCCCAAGGACGTTACCCCAACCCTCAACACCCCAGAAGCCATTGAAGCGATTACAAACTTCACCGACCTCATCATGAAATATTCCATCGGTGGCGGGCAGATCCTCAATGAGGGAGACTGCCAGAATGCGCTGACACAGGGCAAAGCCGGCCTGTGGGTTGATGCGCTGGGTATTTTTGGACCGGTGCTTGATCCGACCAAGTCCACCATTTCAGATAAGTTTGCGATTGCCATGCCGCCCGGTGGACCCAAAGGGCAGTTCCCGCAGATTGCATCGCATGCCCTGGCTATTCCCAAGGCTGCCAAGAACAAGGAAGCCGCCTGGGAGTTCATCAAGTGGGCTACCAGCAAGGAAATGCTGTTGAAAGGCGCCCTGGAATCCACCTGGTCCACCAACCCGCGCAAATCCGTGCTGACCAATGCCGATTTCGCCAAGAAATACTCGGTGGCTGGCGTTAACCGCGGCGAACTGGTGACCAAGTCGCTGGAGATTGCCAAGTGCGCTTACCGCGTGGAGCCTGAGTTCCCTGAGGTCGGCGCTCGCCTCGGCCAGGCGATTGGCGAGATTATTTCCAAGCAGAAATCGGTCAAGGATGCGTTGGATGCCGCCCAGAAAGATGCCGTGGCGATCATGAAGAAAGCCGGGCGGACGATCACAGAGTAGTCTATCTTTTTGGCGCAGTTCGACTCGCCGCACTACTAAAAATGGGCCGGTGTGAAGCAGCCTGGCTGTGACACACCGGCCCGGATCCCAAGGTGCAACAATATGACCCAGATGAAGACTATTCCTAAAGCGATTTCGCGGTGGTTTTCTCAGTTCCTTCCCGATCCGTCCCATTGGCGCCAGGCGCAGGGTCGTTTTTTTAAGATACTCCTCACCCCCAGCCTGATCCTGTTGACGGTTGTGACCATTTTGCCAGTTATCTTTCTGATTGCCACCAGCTTCACCTCGTGGGATCTGACCCGGCCCGGCTCGCTCAAGTTCATTGGATTGGATAATTTTGTCGAGCTGTTCACGACGGATGACCGCTTCTGGAATTCGGTGCAGGTGCAGGTCAAATACACCTTCCTGACGGTGCCGTTGCAAGTGCTGATCGGCCTGAGCCTCTCCATTTTTGTTAAGAACCGCATCAAGAACACCTGGCTGGCTGAACTCTCGCGCGCCATTTTTATCATTCCAATGGTGATTCCCCCGATTGTGGCTGGTATTATCTGGCGCATCATGTTCACGCCGCAAGTAAGTATTTTGAATTACTGGGTAACTTCGCTTGGGGGAGAAAAACTTGCCTGGCTGGGCAACCCGAATCTGGCTCTGTTTGCGCTGGCTGTAGCCAACGTCTGGGAATTCTTCCCGTTTTGTTTTATCATCCTGTACGCCGGGTTGCAATCCTTACCGGATGAACCCCTTGAGGCCGCTCTGGTGGACGGTGCCACTGGCTGGCAGACATTGCGTTACGTCACCCTGCCCATGCTGCGCCCGGTGCTTAGCATTGTGATTCTCTTCCAACTGGTGGATAGCATACGTACCTTTCCGCTTGTTTACATCATGACAGACGGTGGTCCTGGTTTTGTGACCGAGCCAACCAACTATTATGCGTTCCAGAAAGCATTTAATTACTCTTACATTGGATATTCCAGCGCGATGATTATCATCATGCTGATTTTCACCCTTATTCTGACATATTTCATCCTGCGCACCATTCGATGGAACCGGGGGACGCAATCATGAACAAAACCACAACCCTTCCCTCTCAAGCTTATGTTGCCCCGCTCTCGCACCGCGTGAGGCGAGGCGTATCTTCTCTTCTGAACATTGTGGTGCTGCTAGTGGTGATTTTTATGGTGCTGGGACCGATTGCGTGGATGACGTTGATGTCGCTGCGCACCGACCAGGCCAACTTTGCCATGCCGCCCGATTTTTCCGCGGGTTGGACAGCCCAGAATTACATCGAATTATCCCAGACGAACTTTGGTCGCAACCTGGTCAACAGCCTTATCACCAGCACGCTCACTACCGTCTTTGCGCTCCTGATTGGAGCTCCGGCGGCATATGCCCTCTCACGCTTTACTTTCAAGCGCGATAGATTGCTTACTTTCTGGATCCTGGCAGCCCGCCTGGCGTTGCCCATCGGCTTTGCGTTGCCGCTGTTCAATATCACCAAGGAAATTGGCTGGTATAACAGTTACCAGGGCATCGTTCTGGTGTACCTGACGTTCACCACGCCATTAGTCATCTGGGTGCTGCGTCCCTTTATGGACGGTATCCCCAAGGACCTTGAAGAATCCTGCGCGGTGGACGGAGCGACCCAGTGGCAGGCTTTTACGCAGGTAGTGCTGCCCCTGGCTGCTCCTGGGATGGTCTCGGTTGGCGTGCTGACCTTTATCACCACCTGGATCGAATTCTTCTACGCCTTGATTTTTACGCGTGGTGATATGATGACCGCCCCGGTTGGCGTGGTTAACTTCTTGCAGTATCAGGGTTGGGAATGGGGCAAGATTACCAGCGCAGGCGTAGTCATCATGCTGCCGGTGATCATTTTTTCGATTTTCACTCACAAATACCTGGTGAGCGGCCTGACAGCAGGCGCAGTTAAAGGCTAACAGACATGTCCAGTCAACCCAATGTGCTGCTCATCATCACCGACCAGTGGCGCGGCGACTGTTTGAGCATCGCCGGGCATCCGGTGGTGCACACCCCGTACCTGGATACGCTTGCCGCTCGAGGGGCGCGGTTTACCCGGGCGTACAGCGCCTGCCCCACCTGCATTGCGGCGCGCGCGGCGCTTTTTACGGGGATGAACCAGGCCAGTCACGGGCGGATTGGTCATCTGGACGGCGTGCCGTGGAATTATCCGGTGACGCTGGCCGGGGAATTTACTAAAAACGGTTACCAGACACAAGCCATTGGCAAGATGCATGTTTACCCTGAACGTTCTCAGGTCGGTTTTCAGAACGTCATCCTGCACGACGGCTTTTTCAACTACCCACGCTTTGGACATCACAATTACGATGAAATGGACGATTACATCCCCTGGTTGAGGTTGAGGGCGGGGGCAGATGCCGATTACTTCTCGCACGGCGTGCACTGCAATTCTTATGTGGCCCGCCCGTGGGACCGCGAGGAGAACCTGCACCCGACCAATTGGCTGACCCAGCAGGCGGTGGAATTCGTTCACCGGCGCGATCCGCGTAAGCCGTTCTTCCTTTACCTTTCTTATCACCGCCCGCATCCGCCCTATGACCCGCCCGGCTGGGCGCTGGAGCAATACCTGCAAACCGACATGCCACCTGTGCCGGTTGGCAACTGGGAGGAGATACTTCAGCCTTTTGCCGCTCAATTTTCACACGAGACGCCGGTTGGTCCGATTCCACCCCACCTGCTCAAGCGGGCGCGGGCCGGGTATTACGGTCACATGACCCATATAGATTACCAGCTTGACCGTGTTTTCTTCACCCTTAAGGAGTATGACCAGCTGGATAACACATTCATTTGCTTCGTCTCGGACCACGGGGAGATGATGGGTGATCACACCATGTTCCGCAAAGCCTACCCGTACGACGGCTCGGCACGCGTGCCGCTGATTTTCGCGGGGCCGCGGGGCAGTAGTATTCTGCCCAACCGGAGCTACGACCAGGTGGTGGAGTTGCGCGACCTGATGCCGACCCTGTTGGATTGCGCCGGGCTGCCCATTCCGGATACTGTGCAGGGCAAGAGCTTTCTACCCATCATGGAAGGGAAGCCAGAGGCATGGCGCGAATTTTTGCATGGAGAGCACGTGGTTTTTGGGCAATCCATCCAGTGGTTGACGAATGGGAAAGAGAAATACGTGTGGTGGAGCGCGAGTGGGCGGGAGCAGTTCTTTGACCTGGCTGCCGATCCTCATGAGAAAAATGACATGACCCTCACCGGAATGGCGCCAGAGCGGCTGACTTTGTGGCGGCAGCGCCTGGTGGAGCAGCTGCGCGGGCGTGAAGAAGGCTTTGTAAAGGATGGCCAGCTGGTCACAGGGCGCCCGGTGCATCCCATCCTGGCTCATTTGCGAGCTGAGGCGGGCATGAATGAAACCGACCGCTCCAACTGGCACAACCGGGGGGCAGTGCTATGACCCACGAACGAATTGATATCAGCATTCCAGATGCGGTTATTGCCGAAAATGACATCAAACGTCAGCGCCTGGAACGCACCTTCCGGCGCGAACCCACCGACCGGGCGCCGGTGTGGGTGGATGCTACGTTCTGGATGGTATTGGCTGCGCGAGGGGTCACTTTCGCGCAATTCATCGAAACCCCCCGCAGTTACCTGCGAGAGAACCTGTTGAACTTCAAGTGGCGCTGCGAAACCATTCGCGATGATTTGCCGATTGAGACCGGTCAGTTGACCATCACGCCTGATTTTGGCGCTCTGCGCGGCACCGAGTTTCCGATGGAAATTGAGTGGCTGCCCGACCAACCCGCCAAGACCACTCACTTGCTTCACGAGCCGGAGGAGATTGATACACTCACGCTGCCTGACCCGGCGGGCGGGCTGAACGCTAAAAAGATTGCGTTCTTCCGGGGAATGCAAGCCTGCCTGGAGGATTTTGACGTGCGCATCAACGGGCAGCCGCTCAAGGTGCAGGTCACCCTCAGCCAGCCGGGCGGGCCCATCCCTTCTGCCTTTGCGCTATGCGGTGCCAACCTGTTTTTATGGATCAAGTCCGATCCGGAGCGCGTGCACCGTTTGATGGAACTGACCATGCTCAGTCACCAGCGTTGCATCGCTTACTTTGATGAATTGACCGGTGCCGACCCTGGTCACGCCATCTGGTTGGGTTGTGATGCCGGAGAAATGATGAGTGCGTGCGCTTTCCGTGAATTTGTGGTGCCCTACTATAACTGGCTGTGGGAGCGATATCCTGGACCGCGCATCTTTCACATGTGCGGGAGAATTAACCACCTGTTGGAGGTTATCCGCGACGACATGAAAGTCGACCGCCTGGATGGCTTTGGCTTCCCGGTTGACAGGCAACT
>CAYVOX010000129.1:4707-9197 GCA_964453035.1 uncultured Anaerolineaceae bacterium | reverse complement strand
TGCTCCAGCCCGCGTCCCCGCGGGCGGTGGAGAAACCTGCCAGTTCTTTTAGAACCCCCTAAGGTTTCGAAAAAAACCTTTGGGAGGTGAGGGTGGGGTGAAAAAGCCAGCAGTGCTTCGGGCTGCAAGCCGGGTTGCCAGTTTTGCCCCTCCTTGCATCCTCTTTCTCTCTGCCCCCTGATGCCTGCGGCAAAGAAATGCCCCATCCCCCAAAAATCCGGTTGTCCGCCGCACCGCGCGTGCCTTATAATTGGAACATTCCACCCATCCGCTGGAGGTTCCATGCCGCAAGCTCTCTACTCATTCATTCCTGGCTTCCTGTGGGGCAGCGCCACCGCCGCCCACCAGGTGGAAGGCAACAATACCAACAATACCTGGTGGGCCTGGGAACAGCAGCCCGGACGCATCATCAACGGCGACAAATCCGGCCTGGCCTGCGACTGGTGGAGCGGGCGCTGGAAGCAGGACTTCGACCGCGCCGCCGAAACCGGTCAGAACGCCCACCGCCTCTCCGTTGAATGGAGCCGCATCCAGCCAGAAGCAGAGCGCTGGGATGACGACGCCCTCGACTACTACCGCCAGATCCTCCGCGGCGCCGTGGAGCGCGGCCTCACCCCCATGATCACCCTGCACCACTTCTCCGATCCCCTCTGGCTGGCCGAGCGCGGCGCCTGGGAAAACGAAGAAACCCCACGCCTGTTCGCCGCCTACGTCAGCAGGGTGGTTGAAGCCCTCAAAGAATACTGCAACCTGTGGGTCACCATCAACGAACCCAACGTGTATGTGCCCATGGGCTACCTGTTTAGCGTCTTTCCACCCGGCAAAACCGACCTGAAAACCGCCTACCTCGTCATGGCCAACATGCTGCGCGGGCACGCCGCCGCCTACCGCGCCATTCACCAGCAACAAAAAACCGCCCGGGTGGGTTTCTCACACAACCAGCGCCCCTTCAGACCCCGCTTCAGCCTCAGCCCGCTGGATCGCTTCGTCTCCAAAATGGCCAACCAGGTGATCAACTATTCCTTCCCCAACGCCGTCCGCGACGGACGCTTTGACTTCTTCTTCTGGAAGCAGCGCATCCCTGAAGCCGCCGGCACGCAGGATTTCTTCGGACTCAATTATTACACCACCGCTCAAATCGGCTTCACCTTTTCCCCGCGCACCTTTTTTGTGCAGCAATCCTTCCCGCGCGGCGCCGAGGTGAGCAGCAGCGGATTTCTCAGCAACGACCCCGCCGGCCTGTTCAATGCCATCCGCTGGGCGCGGCGCTTCAACGTGCCCATCATCATCACCGAGAACGGCGTGGAAGATACCGGCGACGACCTGCGCCCGCGCTACCTCATCGAGCACGTCCACCAGTTGTGGCGCGCTGTCAATTACTCCTGGCCGGTCAAAGGTTATTTCTACTGGTCGCTGGTGGATAACTTCGAATGGGAGCGCGGCTGGACGCAAAAATTTGGCCTGTGGGGATTAGACCCGCAAACCCAGGCCCGCCAGCGCCGCGCCAGCGTGGATGTTTACGCCGATATCTGTAAAAACAACGGGATTTCTTCAGAAATGGTGGCGCGCCTGGCCCCCAGCCTGATGGAAAAGCTATTTCCGGGGTGATTTAAGCAGCAGGGTGCGTTCAAGAACGCACCCTGCACTCATTCAATATCCCTGCGCTCTACAAATATTCCTTCAACTGCCGCGCCCGGCGCGGATGGCGCAGGCGGCGCAGCGCTTTGCTCTCAATCTGCCGGATGCGCTCGCGCGTCAGCCCGAATTTTTCCCCCACCTCTTCCAGCGTGTAGGTGCGCCCGTTCTCCAGCCCAAAGCGCAGCCGCAAAATACGCGCCTCGCGCGGCGGCAGCGTCTCCAGCACATCCTGCACCTTCTCGCTCAGTAATTTGGCATAAGCCGATTGCATCGGCGTGGGTGTGATTTTATCCTCCACGAACATCCCCAGCTCCGACTCGTCCTCATCATCGTTGATCGGGCTCTCCAGCGAGAGCGGCAGCCACGAAACGCGCAGCATCCAGTCCACCTTATTGGAGGGCAGGTTCAGCGAGGTGGCCAGCTCATCAATCGTCGGCGCCCGCCCCAGCTTTTGCTCCATCTCATGCGTCTCGCGGTACATCTGCCGGATGCGGTCAACCATGTGCACCGGCACGCGAATCGTCCGCCCCTGGTCGGCAATCGCCCGCGTGATCGTCTGCCGGATCCACCAGGTGGCATACGTGGAAAAGCGGAAACCGCGCTGGTATTCGTATTTTTCAACCGCTTTCATCAGGCCCAGGTTGCCCTCCTGGATCAGGTCGAGGAAGGGAACCCCGCGCCCGATGTAGCGCTTGGCGATGCTCACCACCAGGCGCGTGTTGGCCTTAATCAGATGTTCGCGCGCCAGCACGCCATCTTCAATGCTCTGTTCCAGTTCGGCCCGCCTGCGTGCCGGGGTGCTGCCGTTGAGCCGCGCCAGTTCCCTGCGCGACTGCTTGCCGCACTCAATCCGCTTGGCCAGGCTCAACTCCTCCTCCACCCGCAGTAGCGGCACGCGCGACATCTCTTTGAGATACAGCCCGATGGTGTCATCACTGGAAATCGGCGAGAGGTCGGCGTAAGAGGGGTCCAGGTCAGAGGGCAGCAGTTCGCCCGCGTCTTCTTCAAACGCCATCGGCGATTCCTGGTCAAAAATATCCACCCCGCGCCGCCGCAGCGCCATCAGAATGGCATCCAGGCGCTCAACATCCTCCGAGACGTCCGGATACACTTCCATCAAATCTTCCGTTGTGAGGTAGCCCTGAACATCGGCTTTTTCGAGCAGCATGCTCAGGATTTCAGCATTGCGTCTGTGCCTGACTGTGCCTGCCACGAGCCCCTCCTGAACCTGAACCTGGTAACAGCCGGTAAAGGCTGGTTAATGATCCTGTTTAACGTGCTCGCACGCGCGCACGTTGAGATCCTCTCCGCATTCAACGCACAAGCCTTTGCAATCCGGCTTGCACAGCGGGCGGATCGGAACTTCCAGCAGCAAGTATTCACGCACCAGCGGGTCCAGGTCAATGTTGCCGTCCTCGGGCACCAGCAGGTCCGATTCCGAGGTGGAGCGCTCCGAAAAAGCGTACAATTCGCTGAAGGAAGTCTGTAAGGTCTGGATATATTCCGCCAGGCAGCGCACGCACGTTTCCTGGTGGTTGCCGCGGAACTCTCCCTGGAACAACAGGCCCTGCGGCGTGCGGCTGATGCGCACCACACCGGCAAACTCGCTGACGGTGAAATCTGGTGGAATATGCAACTGGGGATATTCAAAATGAATATCCCGGCTGGTGCCTATCGGCTGATGGACGAGGAATCCAACATTAATCCGTAAGGGAAAGCGAGGTTGTTTCACGGTTTTTGATATAATTCACGTCGGCCAATTTATTAAGTCGTCTAAGAAAACAGGTTAACCCTGGACGTTCACAGCACATGTGGTGGGTGATGCCCCTTCGTACCCCCACCGGTACGCTTTCTACTCTGCTTAAAGGGCTATTAAGATTAGAATATGTTCAGATTATATCACAACGCATTAATGAAGTCAATTATTTATGATTAATTTGATAATAATGGAGAATAATATATGACGCCCATCCTGCTGGCCAGCAACAACCGCGGCAAACTCGCCGAGTTCCAGGCGCTGATGGCTGCCTTTGACCTGGTGCTGCCGGCTCAAATTGGGCTGCAGCTCGACGTGCTGGAAGACGGCCAAACCTACGCCCAGAACGCCGAGCGCAAAGCCCGCGCCTTCTGCCAGGCTTCCGGGCTGCTCACCCTGGCGGATGACTCCGGGCTGGAGGTGGATGCCCTCGGCGGCGCGCCCGGATTGCACTCCGCCCGCTTCTCGCCCCTGCCCTCCGCCAGCGATGCCGACCGGCGCGCCCTTTTGCGCCACAAACTGGCCCCCTTCCCTCGCCCATGGAGCGCCCACTTCCACTGCACCGTGGCGGTTGCCGCCCCCACCGGCCAGTTGTTCTTCACCGAGGGCAACTGCCCTGGCGAAATCATCCCCGATGAGCGCGGCAACAACGGCTTTGGCTACGATCCCATCTTCCTGCTCACCGCACCGGGCAAAACCATGGCAGAACTGAGCATGGACGAGAAAAATCAACTCAGCCACCGCGCCCTGGCGGTGAAAGCCGCACTGCCAATTTTGCGTAAGTTGGTCTGATTCATTACTTTACAAGTCAACAATGTCCACGCTGCGGAAATGGCCCTTTGTATAATGAGTATACAAATATGCCCTCGGGTACAGGCGCTTGCAGGGGACCTGTACAAGAAAGCCGCTAGTGACATGGGGATGACCACTAACGGCTTTTCTTTTTAACCCGGCATAAAAACAACCCGGGCTAACTACTCAAATGGGCCTCGCCACTCCAGCCCGCGTAACCCTGTTTGCTCCAGCCCGCGTAACCCTGTTTGCTCCAGCCCGCGTCCCCGCGGGCGGTTTTTGCCCCTCCTTCTTTCCCCGCGCC
>CAYVOX010000129.1:0-4607 GCA_964453035.1 uncultured Anaerolineaceae bacterium | reverse complement strand
TGCTCCAGCCCGCGTCCCCGCGGGCGGTTTTTGCCCCTCCTTCTTTCCCCGCGCCGGAGAGAGAAGCACAGCAGTAGGGTGCGTTCTTGAACGCACCCTACTATTACTTTATCCCGCTGCGAGGACGCAGCGGAGAGCAGCAGTGAGTCATGATTGTTTCCCCATCAACAAATCCTCTGCTCCAGCCCGCGTCCCCGCGGGCATGCTGCACGATCCTCACGGACGGTGAGAGAGCCACAAAAAGCAAAACCTGCTGGTTGTGTTACCCGGCAGGTCTCTTGCAAGATTTAAAAGGTTGAAAGTAACAGCTTACGGCAAAACCTGCAGGCTGATGTGCCCGATGGCATTGTGCACTTCCACCTCCAGCGCGTTTGAGGCTTCAGCGGCGCCGGGAGAATACACCAGATTGCCGCTCTGGGTGAAATCCGCCGGGGCCTGCAGCGCGGTGAGCGCTTTTTGAACGCGCACCCTCACCGCCACACCCCTGGGCACGTAAATCACGACCTCGCCAATCGCGCTGCGGATCTCAAAATGGCCTGAGGTACCGGCGGGAAGGGTCACGGCCTGCCTGCCGACGGCCATCTCGAATTGCGCATCGTTGACGGCCAACCCTGAGAGGTTAATCACCTGCTCGCCGACGGCGGTTTTAAACGAAAGATCGTAGGTGATCTTGTCGTTGAGCTTGAGGGTCCACGTCTCCTGGTTGGCGCTGCCAGTGAAGGGGGTGTAGGAGGAGAACCCGCTGGCAGAAAGGTCGAAGGTGGCTTTCGTGCCGGAGGCCGTGAGGTCTTTCCGCAGAGTCTGCGTGCTGACCACTGCCGTATCGCCTTCCAGCAGGTTGGCAGGACTGGCCCCGCCGCTCACCACCAGCTTGCCCACCGGCTGCGAGAGCGTGCCGCGCGCGGCTTGCGCCTCGCCGAGCGGCATAGTGACCGCCTCGCGGTTGAGGGTCACCGCCAGGGGCGAGGAGAGCACCAGCCAGAGGATACCAGCGGTTGCCAGCACGCCCACCCCGATGCCCGCCAGGGCTGCCCAGGGCTTCTGGCGGCCGATGATTAAATCAAGACCGAGAGCCACGATGAAGAGGGGCCACAGGCGCAGCAGCAGCTCCCACACGCCAAATTGCAGGTAGCCCAGGTTGCCCATCAGGAAGACCACGCCCAGGCCGATGACCACGGTGGAGCCGACAAAACCCTCCCGCCGCCAGATGCCATCCAGCCCGGCAACGATGAGGATGAGCGGCCAGAGCTTGAAGAGCACTTCCCAGGTGCTGCCGCCAATGGCGCCGATGTTGTTCAGGAAGAGGAAGATGCCGACCGCGATGAACAGGATGGGCCAGAAGAGACTGAAACGCCGTTTTTCCATCTTTGCCTCCTATTGCTTGAGGGCGCGCAGCAGCAGAAAACCCCCGCCCACAATCAGCAGAATGGGCCAAACCAGCACGTTGTTCATCCAGTTCAGCCAGGGGATGTTGAGGTTTTGCAGCAGGTAATACAGCCCTGCCACCACCAGCGCAATGCCGATGAACTGGATGGTGCGGCGGTTGGGCTGCGAAGCCACCTGGCCAATTTCCTCGCCCATCAGGCTGGCGCGGCGGCCCAGCTCGGGGCCGTCCAGGTTGGTTTGCTGGGTTGCAATAATATCCTCGCGGGGGATGACAATCCAGAGGATGAAGTAAATGAGCACGCCGCTGCCGCCCGCCAGGGTGATGAGCACGAAGAGCAGGCGGATGAAGACGGGGTCAATCTTGAAGTATTTGCCGAGGCCGCCACACACACCGCCGACCATGTAATCGGTGCGGCTGCGGGCCAGTCTGTTTGTGTTTTCCATAGAAAGCTCCTTATTTTTTGAGTAAAGTGCGCCCGATGAGGTAAGCGCCGACCACGATGAGCACCACCGGCCAGATAATCCAGGGCATAGAGCCTTCCACCGCGGGGATGAAGGCTCCCAGGCCCAGCAGGGCCACCGCCGGGATCCAGGCCCAGTCCAGCTTGCCTTTGCCCATCAGCGCTACCACGCCGAAGGTGACCGCCATGCCAAAGAACAGGATGGAAGGCGTCCAGCCGCCGAGATCGGGGAGCAAGAGCATCAGGGCGATGCTCAACACCGAGCCGGCGGGGATGATGGCCCACCAGCGCGAACGGTCGAGCAGAAAAACAACAATAAAGCTCAGGCCGATGCTGCCCATAAAGATTGAGACCGGCCAATCGCCTTTGATTTCCGGCACACCTAACAGAATCATCATCGTGCCGAGGCCGAGCAGGGTAAAGCCGGGGATGGCTGCCCACCAGTTCTCAGTGGGGCCGCGGAAGAGCACGTACAGAAAGCCCACGCCCACCACGGCAAAGATGGCGGCGAAAACCCACAGCCAGATATCCCCCTCGAAGGTGACCAGGTTCAGCGTCTGCAGCATGGCCAGCACGCCGAGCACAATCATCAAAACGCCAACTAATGCACGCCAGTTCAGTTTCATGGTGAATCCTCTCGTAAATTTGACGCTCAGATAATCTCAACCGACCCTAAGGCGGTATCAATGGAAATTTCAGCTTTGTTAGCGGCGCTGTCGAAATCTGGCGAGGCGTAGAAGCCGCCAGCCAGGGGGAAACGACTGGCAACGCTGATCCCGGCTAACCCGCTGGAGACCTTGACGCGCGCCGCCACCGCCTGCGGCACGCGGATGACCACCCCGGCCAGGCCGGATTCCACGCTGACGCGGGTGAGCCCGGCGGTTGCGGGCAGGGTCAGATCGGTGCGGCTGGCGCCCGTCTGCAGGCGGACTTCCGTGACCTGCAGGCCAGTGAGGTCAATGCGCGCTTCGCACGCGCCAGTTTCAAAGCGCAGTTGAAGGGGGATTTCGGGCGTCAGGCCCACGTTCCACAGCAAGCCGCTCCCGGAAGAAAACCCCGGAATCATGACGTCTTCATTGAAAAAGCTGCTCTGCAGGCGAAACCTGGCAGCAGGCGCACCCTGTTCTTCGATCACCTTCACCCCGCCGGTGAACTCACCTTCCAGAAGCATACCCGGACGGTTGACCGCGCTGAGCTCCAGTTTGCCCGCGCCGTGCTGCAGGCGCAGCTCAGCCGATTGGATGTTCCCCAGCGGGATGGAGACCGGCTGCACCTCAACCCTGCCACGCCGCCACGCAGGGGCCAGCAGAAACCACAGCCCGGCCAGGATGAGCAAACCGGGCCACAGGTAGAGGTGCACGTTGACGCCGGGCAGCAGATTGTTGAGCAGCAGCGCAACGCCCACCAGGACGATGACAAGTCCCCAGAAAACCGAATTTCGACGCATGGCAACCTCCTCAGGTCAGCGCTTGATGAAGCCCATCAGCAGCACGATCACGCCGGCGCCTACCAGCAGCAGGGGCCAGTAGTCCCCCAGCCAGTTGAATGCCCCGAAGAAGGAGCCGAACACCAGGAAGAGCACCGCGCTGGTGAGGATGGTACGGAAGGCTTCGCGGTAGGCGTGCTGGGCGCGCGAGCCCAGCAGGGCCGCTACCAGCATACCCACACCCACAAAACCGGGGATGAGCGCCCACATATAGGACCACGAACCCCAGTTGCCAGAGGTGAACTGGTAATAGAGGATGCCGCCGATGCCCGCCACGATGCAGCCGGGCACCGCCATATCCGGCACGCCGGAGAGCGCGCCAATGATCAGCAAGGCCGCGCCGATTCCAATGATGATCCACGGCCAGGAGAAGGTGAAATCGAGGCCAGGGACCAGCCGGGTGACCAGGAAGGCTAATCCAACCAGGATGAGCACCAGGCCAAGCGTTAAATTTGAACGACGTTGGGTATCCATTTCTTCCCTCCGAAGAAAAAATAATGCGCCCGGGGTTCATTATGCCTGTTCCGCAGGCACCCCCGTGCGCTGATGATGAGAAAAACCCCGCCAAATCAGGTTGTGATTTACAATAATATACGCAAGAACCCCGCCGTTCGTTGCGTATCTTGATAAAAACCATATAGATTATACGTCGTTTGGCGAAAATTTCAATTAAGGATTTTTCCCATGACCCCTTCCTCCCCTGCTCACGCCCATCTTGATGCCATTTTCCGCGCCGGGCTGCTGCGAGCCGACCCCTACCGCATGATTGCGCAGCACCTGCGCCTGGAGGGCAACCGGCTGGTGATTGCCTTTGAAGGGCAGCACGATGAGGTGAACCTGGGCGCGTTTGAGCGCATCTACCTGCTGGGGGCGGGCAAAGCTGCCGCGAGCATGGCGCGAGCGGTGGAAGACGCGCTCGGAGAGCGCCTGGCGGGGGGCATCATCTCCACCAAGTACGGGCACAGCGGGCAACTGCGCCGCGTGGAGCAACTCGAAGCGGGGCATCCCATCCCGGATGAGAACAGCCTGCTGGCGGCTAAACGCATGCAGGTGCTGGCGCAAACCTTTGACGAGCGCACCCTGGTGATTAACGTCATCTCGGGAGGTGGATCGGCACTGCTGGATGGTTTGCTGGCCTACGAGGACGGCGGGCGGCATGTGCAGTTGACCCTGGACGACCTGCAACACACCACCCAGGCGCTGCTGGCGTGCGGGGCAGCCATCGGCGAGGTGAACACCATCCGCAAGCACATTTCAACCGTCAAGGGCGGGCG
>CAYVOX010000128.1:0-9326 GCA_964453035.1 uncultured Anaerolineaceae bacterium | reverse complement strand
AAGCTGTTCTGGATATGGCAGGCGGCGGACCGCTTTCTACGCGTGTATTGCTGGAGCAAATCGAGTTACCCACTGACGTGAACGCCAAGCTCACTGAGTTTTCTCTCAACCTTGCCATGCAGGAAGATGGTCGCTTTGATGAGGTTGGTCCTGCAGGTGAGGTCATCTGGTTTTTACGCCGCCTTGAACCCGACCAGGTACAGAGCATTCCCCACCACCTGAGGTATTCTCAGATTAACTATGATCGGGAGAATGTTCTGCCAATGTTGAATTTATTCGAGACCCAGGTGGAAGATGAACTGGAACAAACCAGTAATTCTGTTACAGGTCTCGAGCAGCTCTCCATCTGCCTGATTTACCCCCACTGGCGCACCGGCACTCTCCCTCTGTCTCATCGCGTCTCAAAACTCTTCCCTACCGCTTACGAATCCCCTCGCGTGCAGTTCTTCTTCATCGATGGGGAAACCGGCAAAGCCTTTCCCGGGTGGGTTGTAAGAGCTTCAAAATATGTGTACGGCCTCAAAGATTGGTATGATTCCCACAGTTTATTGCCTGGTAGCCTGGTTCAAATTAAACGCGGGAAAAACCCGGGTGAAGTTATCATCTCGGTTGACAAAAAGAGACCTTCCAGAGAATGGATTCGCACAGCGCTGGTAGGGTCGGATGGCGGTATTGTTTTTGCCATGCTCAAACAGATGGTCAACAGCCCATTTGATGACCGTATGGCAATTATGATTTCCGATGTTGCTCTGCTGGAGAAAAACTGGGAACCTTCCAATCGCTCTAATCGCAACCTCGAACAGGTTGTCATTAACATGATGAGGGAATTGGCCAAGCTCAACCCCCAGGGACACGTTCATGCTCAGGAATTATACGCTGCTGTCAACCTCGTTCGCCGTTGTCCCCCAGGACCAATCCTGAACCTGCTTGCAGAGAAATCCTGGGTATCTCACTTGGGCGATTTATACTTCCGCCTTGAAGAAAATTCGGATGAGGATAATCAATGATCACCCCATCGCGATTCAGTCTGGTCAAACCCACGCTCAACACACCTTTCCATATTGACTTTGATTGGTGGAAAGCCCAGGATAACAACTGGAGGATTTTCCTTCACGATTGTCTGTGTGCAGAACACCAGGTTGCCTTTTCCAAACTAGAGGATGAAGAGTGGGTTGATTGGGTTGATTCTGAGACAGGTGAAGTGCAAAGGGTTGATGGCCTGCAGCACGTCCTCATGGCGCATTGCGCCAGGCAACCTGAATTTGTGACCACCAACACTTCACTTGTTGACGCAGCTTTCCGGGCTTTTCTTTCGAATGGGAACAATCCGCTGACTCCAGTTGAGTTATCGCGCATTATTTCAAAGCAACCGGAAGTCATCCTTAAAACCCTGGCTGGACCTCATATTTATAAAGGGATTCGTCCCTGTTCTCGTTAGAATCGGAAGGCTAATGTTTGATTAACCACGGGGGACTGAGAAATCAGTCAACAAACCTATAAATCATGTTAAAATATCATTGCCATTCAGCCCCCGTAGCTCAATTGGACAGAGCACCGGACTTCTAATCCGATGGTTGCGGGTTCAAGTCCCGCCAGGGGCGCTAATAAGCAAGGAGTCAGCATGATCATCGTAAATCGTAAACCGTTTAGTCATCGTCAGAACAGGGTAAATCAGGATAAGGTGATCTATTACGTTACGGAAATGGTCAACTGGAATGTTCTCAGCCGCCCGAATTCCTTTAAGCCCCCCACAGATGTTCTCGAAACAGATGAAAAGGTCATTATTCGCGTTGAGATTGCCGGAATTTCGGTCGATAATCTGTCCATCATCTACGATCAACACCAGCTGTCCATTCAGGGAATTCGCCAGGATCTCATGCCAAAACGCGCGTTTCATCAAATGGAAGTGCATTACGGAGAGTTCTCCACTGAAATTGATATCCCCGTGTCGATTAACCCCAACCAGATTACCGCCGATTACCGCGATGGATTCCTGATTATTGAATTACCCAAACTTACGCCCACCCAAACTCCCGTTGAAGACGATAAATAACCATATGCCCTTAAATCGATGGCAAACCAACTTGCAGGATATTCTCGAATCGATCGAAAACGGGGATGCAGATTTAACTGAAATCGTTTTTCATCACGACCTCTCAAATCTTTCATCCGAGAACGAAGAAGCCAGACCGGTTGAGGAAGTTGTGACGGACCCTTCCGAAGCTCCGTCTGAGGATGAATTACCCATCTTGCCGCTACGAGCGCTGGTGGTTTACCCCCAAACCGGTCTACCGCTCACCATTGGTCAGCCAAGAAGCATTCGCCTTATCGATGATGTGGTAACCAGCGATAAACGCTTGATTGGGCTGGTTACCTCCAAGAATTCCGAGATTGAAAACCCCTCGCCTGCCGACCTTTACCAGGTGGGCACCGTTGCCATGGTTCACCGCCTTTTCCGTGCACCAGATGGAACCATTCGTTTGCTGGTTCAGGGGATCAACCGTTTCAGGTTGGTAGAGTTTACCCAGACTGAGCCTTACCTTAAGGCCAGAGTCATCACCGATCCAGAAAAGGTGGAAGCAGGCATCGAAATCGATGCTCTCGCCCGCAACGCGCGCGACCAGTTTGCCCATATTGCGGAAATGATTCCCTCCATCCCGCGCGAACTGATTGGTTCGATCACCAGTCTTGATGATCCCCTGCAAACCGTCTACACCATCGCCAATTTCCAACGCATGGAACTGCGCGATGCGCAGGAGATCCTTGAGATTGACTCGGTGCATATGAAGTTGCACAAATTAGTGGGCATTCTCACCCGCGAGAGCGAAGTACTGGACCTGGGGCAGAAGATTCAAAACGAAGCCCGCTCAGAAATTGATAAAGTCCAGCGCGAGTACTTCCTGAGAGAACAACTCAAAGCAATTCAGAAGGAACTGGGCGAGAGTGACGACCACTCCGAAGATGTGGCAGAATTTCGCGAGAAGATAGAATCTGCGCATCTTTCTGAAGAGGCTCTCAAGCAAGCCAGGCATGAGTTGGAGCGGCTGGAACGACTTCCAACTGCCGCTGCAGAATACGGTGTTATTCGCACCTACCTGGATTGGCTGGTTTCGCTGCCGTGGTCAAAGGTGAGCGAGGATAATCTGGATATCGCCCATGCTCGCCAGGTTCTGGAAGAAGACCATTACGGTTTAGAGGATGTCAAAGAGCGCATCCTTGAGTTCCTTGCAGTGCGTAATTTGCGTTTGCAGCGAAAAAGTGAATTCAGTGAACATCCCTCGGAAGATAAAATCCGCAAGGAACGCGAAAGCATCATCCTGTGCTTCATCGGTCCTCCGGGTGTCGGAAAAACTTCGCTCGGTCAGTCTATCGCCCGGTCACTTGAGCGCAAATTTATCCGCATCTCCCTCGGAGGTGTGCGTGATGAAGCCGAAATCCGCGGTCATCGCCGCACCTACATCGGCGCCCTCCCCGGCAGGATCATTCAAGCGCTGCGCCGTATTGAAACCAGAAATCCAATTTTCATGATGGACGAGATCGACAAACTCAGCCAGGATTTTCACGGCGACCCGGCTTCAGCCTTGCTTGAAGTCCTGGACCCCGAACAAAATAATGAGTTCAGGGATAACTATCTGGAAGTTGCCTACGACCTTTCGCAGGTGATGTTTATCACCACCGCCAACCAGGTAGAAACCATCCCCGCGCCGTTGCTAGACCGGATGGAGGTTATCCGCATTGCCGGCTATACCGAAAACGAGAAGTTGGAGATAGCCTCTCATTACCTGGTTCCTCGGCAATTACGCGAAAACGGTCTGAGAACGGAAGAAGTTGAATTCAAACGCGATGCGCTCGAAACTATCATTCGCAACTACACGCGCGAGGCTGGCGTGCGCAACCTTGAACGCGAAATCGGCAGCGTGTGCCGTAAAGTTGCCATTAAAATCTCTGAAGAGAAGGCTGCAAAAATCACGGTAACCTCCAAAGAGGTGAAAGAATTTCTTGGAAGGCCAAAATTCATGGGGGATGAAGAAATCATCCGCCGCACAACCCTTCCTGGTGTGGCTACCGGATTGGCCTGGACCCCAACCGGCGGTGAGGTTCTGTTCATTGAAGCAACACGCATGCCCGGTCAAAAAGGCTTCATGATTACTGGCTCAGTTGGGAGCGTCATGCAAGAATCAGCCCAGGCAGCGCTTTCATACATACGCTCGCGCGCGTCTCAATTCAACCTTGAGGATGATTTCTTCCAAAAAACTGATATTCACCTTCACATACCCGCCGGCGCCCAACCAAAGGACGGACCTTCGGCTGGCGTTACCATTGCTACGGCGCTTGTTTCATTATTAACAGGGCGAGTAGTGAAGCATGAAACCGGAATGACCGGTGAAATTACATTGAGAGGTCAGGTTTTAGCTGTGGGCGGCGTTAAAGAGAAAGTATTGGCAGCTCACCGTACCGGTCTTAAAACCATCATCCTTCCACGTCTAAATGAACCTGACCTCGAAGAATTGACTGATGAGGTTAGGAAGGCGCTATCGTTCATCCTTGTGGATACCATCGAAGAAGTGATTCAACACGCGCTTGAGGAACCATCCAAAAAAGGAAATGGGGGAGAATAATAGAGGCCTATGAAGAAAATCCTTGTTGTCGATGACGACATCACCACACGAACACTACTAAAAATGCTTCTTGAGATGGAAGGTTTTCAAACCATCATTTCCACAATGGAAATTGAGAATATATTTAACCATATCCATAATGATGAGCCCGATGTATTATTAATAGATGTACATCTTCAAAATGTTTCAGGCATTGAAATTGTCAAGAACATCCGGCAGAATCCAGATCGTTCCGGGTTGAGAATTTTAATGACTTCGGGAATGGATGTGCAGGATAAATGTATTGAAGCAGGCGCAAACGGTTTCTTACTCAAACCGTTTATGCCCGAAGAATTGATTAATTGGATCAAGCAAAACACAATAATTGAACCAAATTTATAGGAGTGCCCTTGGCTAAAAAACACGCCCGCGCCAGCTTACAATGGCGCACCATGGATATTCATATCCACACCCCCGCTTCCAGCGATTTTCAACAGCCGGAAGTAACTTACATTGAAATCCTACAACGCGCTGAAGCGCGAGGCCTGGATATTATCGCATTCACCGACCATAACACTATAGCCGGATTCAGACAGATGAAAGAAGACATCCAGCAGCTGGAATTCCTGGAAAAAATTAACCGCCTGATTCCAGAGGAAAAAATCCGCCTGTCGGAATACCGCCGGTTATCCTCAAAAGTGCTGGTTCTCCCCGGCATCGAGTTCACAGCCACCTTCGGTTTTCACATCATTGGCCTTTTCCCACCCGAAAAGCCCGTGCGCGAGATTGAACATCTTCTTTTATCTCTGAACATCCCCCCTGCCATTCTGGATGACGGTTCTGCCAACGTTGGCGCCACCACCGACGTCCTCACGGCTTACCGGCTGATCAACCAGGCTGGCGGGCTGGTTATTGCGGCACACGCCAACTCAAGTAATGGCGTAGCCATGCGCGGCTTCAACTTTGGCGGTCAAACCAAAATTGCCTACACGCAAGACCCTAATTTGCATGCCCTCGAAGTAACCGACCTGGAACAAAATGGACCGCGTACCACAGCCGCCTTCTTTAACGGCACAAAACCGGAATATCCCCGCCGAATGCATTGCATCCAGGGCTCTGATGCCCACCGCCTCACCACCGATCCCTCCCGTAAGAAGAATCCCGGTCTTGGAGACCGTCCTACCGATGTTCTCCTATCCGAGATCTCCTTTGATGCTTTGCGTGAAGTGCTGACCGGAAACGATTTTTCGCGAACGCGCCCCCATCGCCACAAGGAGGAACCCGTTTTTGACTTTATCCAAACCGCACTCGATGAAGGTCCCAATATCATTCAAGACTTTCACGAGAGTGCAACCATTCGCGGCGGCAAACTCTATGCTGTCCTTGCAGATATTTGTGCCTTTGCCAACACCAACGGCGGCACCCTGTACTTAGGCACCAGCGCAGAATCCAAAAAGGCAATCCCGGGTGTCAGTGAACCCGAAGCAGCTATCACCAACCTGGAAAAAGAGGTCTCAAGCCGCATCACGCCCCCACTGCAGTGCGCGCTGGATATTCACGAATTTAAAGGCAAAAAACTGGTGAGAGTTCTCGTTCCTCGCGGTGACGACCCCCCTTACGCTCTGGACGATAATCGCATCTATATTCGCGATGAGGCTGAAACCGGGTTGGCAGTCCGGGATGAAATTGTCGGCCTGGTTCTACGCGGAAAAAAGCAAGAGGTTGAGAAATCCGCACCCAGCGAAGAAATGACCCCTGCCAAGTCATTGCAGGAATCATCTGAAATTGAGGATAATCCCATCCCGCGGACAGGCGCAGAGGTTATCCCCACCGAGTTGCGAGACGGTAAACAAACCTTTGCCGTACGCGATCTTCGAAATGGGAACGTGGTTAAAAACGTCACCCGTGCCTCAGCCCGCAGGCTCTGGCATTATGCCATTGCCAGTTACAGCGAAATCGCCCCCAAAATCGAGCAGATGCCGATTCACTGGGAAGGTAATTTTGGTTTGATTAAGAAACACAAGCAGGGCAAACTCGTCCTGTTCGACTTGATCCAGAAAACTAGCAAGGGGTATCGCTACTTCTTTGGCGTCACCGGTGACGGCATTCACGGTCCGTGGAAAATTTTCTCGGGTGAAGAGGAATGAACCATTGGTGATACGCGTAGGCATCCTGACGGTCTCCGACCGTTCTTCTCGAGGCGAAAGACTCGACCTTTCCGGTCCTGCACTTGTTGATGCAATTCAAAAACAAGGCTGGCAGGTAGTTGCCAGCGGCATCGTCCCTGATGAGCGCCAGCAAATCAGTGAAAAGCTAATGGATTGGTCGGATAATTTGACCCTGGAACTCATCCTCACCACCGGTGGAACGGGTTTTGCCCCTCGCGACGTGACTCCTGAGGCCACCCTGGCGATTATTCAAAAACTGACACCCGGTTTGTGTGAGACCATGCGCGCCGAGAGCCTCAAATTTACCCCCCATGCGGTGCTCTCCAGGGCGGTTGCCGGAATTCGAAATCGAACCCTCATCATCAACTTGCCTGGCAGCCCAAAAGGCGCGCTCGAAAATCTTGCGGTCATTCTGCCAATCCTTGACCATGCCGTGGAGCTCATTACAGAAAACCCGGCTGCAGAAGCCGGGCACTAAAACATATCGTTATTAATTGATGCTGGAGCGGGTTTCGAAATCAGGCGAAGCCGTGCTCCAGCGTCCATTTAAGGTCGGCGTCTTTTTTAAGGATCGCCACCGGTACCCGCCGGGTTCTGAGAAGGATGGATAATTTCTCGGCTTCGCCAGTGCCGCCAAATGAGACGGGGTCAACCAGCACCACCAAAGGCCGCAGCTTTCGAATGTGCAAAGCGTCTGTAGCAAGCGCCACGCTCTCGTGAGTCGAGGGCGTGATAAGCACCACGATACTACCGCGCGGCAAATTGGATATCTGCGCCTCAACCATTCCCAGCAATGGCAAAGTGCCTTCCGGTTTAAGAAATGCGAGTGTTTCCAGGATTTTACTGAACTGCCGTTCTCCACGTTCGGCAGGCAGGGCAGTAAATACCTGGCCAGCGCTCACAAACCCCAGCGACTGTCCCTGGCGGATAAAATATCCGCCAATTGAGGCGGCAGCGCTGGCTGCATATTCGTAAGAATCAGACGGGAGTTTGAATTCATATTTCTGCCGCCACAACCAGAATCGGTCAACCTTCTGCTTTTCCTCATCCTCAATTCGGCTGTGAACATTCACCTGTGAATCCAGGAAAATCCACACATCTGCCTGGGGATCCTGGTCAAATTCTTTCACCATCAATCGTTCTTTTCTGGCCGTTGAGGGCCAGTGGATGCGCTTGAGAGGATCACCCGGGAAATATTCGCGCACCCCGGCTGAATGAGGTGTAGTTTCCAGGGTTCTTGCCCGCAGCGCCTTTCCCCCCGTCAATAAACCAGGAGGATAAGGAAAACTGCTCAGGTGAACCATGTAAGGCATCACCAGCACTGAGCTTTCCTGTTTAAAATTCCGTTTAAAGGCGAACATTCCAAACGGATCACCCGAAAAAAGCTCAGTTGGCCCCAGGGTATATTCACCGCGCTGGGTTAACAGCGTATAGGATGAATAGGTGCGGACTTCTCTCCCCCCCACCCAAGAGAACACGCGCGAACTCATCGAACCCGGCAAATCGGATTTATCTTTGACCTCCAACCATACCCGCACCAACGGAAAACGGTTGTTAATTTCAAATCGCTCTTCAAACACATCCCCAAGCTGTTGCCTGGAGCCCCTACCTATGCGCCTGAGAGATAATCCTTGAATGGAAATAACCGCCCAGATCCAGTTGATGACAATCAGCAACAAACCCACATACACCAGGCGGTAAGGCACCGCGATGCTCTCCGGTGGAAAGTTCGGCGCCAGGACAGGCAAAAAGAAGGCGGCGAGCATTCCAACCACCAGGATGAACATCACTCCCCAGAATGACCGCTTGACGATCATCAGACTAGCCTGCTTTTCTGGTTACGTCTCCACCGGGAACAGGAATCGAGCGCAGTGTCTCGGCCACAATTTGCGACGAGGTTATCTCACGCAGCCTGGCCGAAGGATTGATGACAATGCGGTGGGCTAACACCTCATCTGCAACAGCTTTGATATCATCCGGCAAAACGTAGTCGCGCCCGTTTATCGCCGCCCAGGCCTGCCCAGCTCTGAAAAGACCGAGGCTGCCGCGCGGGCTAGAGCCAAGGTAAACATCCGGGTTTTCGCGTGTTGCCCTGACCAGTTCAACAATGTACCGCTTGACGATTGGGGCAACGTACACGGTCCTAACGGCATCTTGCATTTTTTGCAGTTCTTCGACCTCGATAATTGTTTGCAGCGTCTCAATGGGATGCCGAATTTGCTGCAGCTCCAGGATGAGGATTTCATCCGTGATGGCTGGGTACCCCAGACGAATACGCAGCAGGAACCGGTCGAGTTGGGCTTCGGGTAGTGGGAACGTGCCCTCATATTCAATGGGGTTCTGTGTCGCCAGCACCATGAACGGTCGGGGTAATTTATGCGTAACGCCATCAACCGTCGTCTGGCGCTCTTCCATGGCCTCAAGCAATGCCGATTGGGTTTTGGGCGTGGCGCGGTTGATTTCATCTGCCAGTAAAATCTGGGTCATCAAAGGTCCCGGGCGATATTCGAATTCGCGATTGACCTGGTTGAATATTGATACACCCGTCACGTCGCTTGGC
>CAYVOX010000127.1:0-9405 GCA_964453035.1 uncultured Anaerolineaceae bacterium | reverse complement strand
TATAAGCCATGCGATACATGGTGGGCCGCAAGCGGGTGTCATCCTTAAGAAAATTGGCCAGATCTTCGGATGGGGTCAATTCACCCTGTTTATGTTGCTGCCAACGACGCAGCAAAATCTCCACCGCTTCTTTATACAGCTTGACGCGTTGATCGGGCAGCCGGGTTTGCTTTTGATGAATGATGGCCATCGTGGTCAACATCATCGGATTGGAAGCCAGTTCCTGAAGATCAGGGCCGGTGGCCGCCTTTGCCAGGTCCTCTTCAGCGTCTTGCGGAACAGCCCGACCCAGTTCGCGTTGACGGCGGTACCAGGCGGAGGTGAAACCGGTGATTTTTTCTTCATCCAACGGTTTGACTGTGTAGGATTTGAAATCCGACTGGTTAAAGTCTTCCTGATAGGACCGAATGCGGCAGGTGATGATGGCGCGGGCAGGCTGATAAGCCTTAAACACGGCAAATACCGCCTGGCGTATCAGCTTGCGCAAAGCAAAAGGCACTTCGTCCAGGCCATCCAGCACCAGCAGGCCATTCTGCGCCAGACCTTGCAACAATTCAGCCTGTAAATCCTCGGCTTTTGCTGTAATGAGTTCAGCCTGTACCTGCGCTGAAAAAGCGGCGGCCATTATTTCCTGCTGCTTCTCGGCTGGCAGGCGATCCAGCTTTAATTCAGCCAGACGGGGAGCCAGGTCGCGCAGGTTAATCAGCAATGGCAGGCCATCAGCAGGGAAGCCCTGCGGGGGAGGAAATTGCTTCAACGCGGCCCCGGCGCACCAGCCCACCAGCTTGCGCACGAAGGTGCTCTTGCCGGCACCCGGCTCACCCAGCAGCACCATCCTGGGAGCTTCCCGGGCAGCCTGCAATACCGGCAGCGGTTCTTTTCGATCAGGTCTCAGGCTAAATGCGTCATCGCTTTTAGAAGGCTTTGGTTGGGTCTCCTCAATGAATGCCGTGGTATCTAACTCGATATAGACATCATCCAGGGTAACGCCAAGTTCGCTGCCTTCGTCACCGCCCAGGGCGGCCAGCGGCAGGTTCTGGCAATATTTGCGCAGGTAGGTCAGGTACCGCTGGCGGGCTTCAGCGGCAGCCTGGCGCTTCTTCTCCTCAGGGTCGGGGGATTGGACGATGGTTTCATTATGGTAAATACTTCCACCCGCAAAATCACCATTCTCAACGATGACATTTCCGATGATAACCGCTCCGCCGCCGGTATTCACGGTGATTGTGCTGCCCAGCTTCTTCAGTTCTACCTGCAGCGTTTGGCTAAACCATTGTTTGTCAGCCTCCGACAGCGCCTGCCGGGCGCGCGGCTCCACCTCCAGGGTTTCCAGCAGTTTATCCAGAGTCTCGCGCAGGGCTGCATCCTGCCGGGCTTCGCCCAGCACCGCGGTGGCGATCTGCTGGTCGGTCTGGTCTTTCCACTTCTGGATCAGGTTGGAGATCATCTGAACGCCCACATCTCCCAGGATGGCGGCGACGGTTGATCCCACCATCAGATCGCCTTGCTGTGCCGCCGCAATCACCGGCAACAGCGCACCCGCCGCCAGCAGACCGTAGAGCGTATCGGCGCCAGCCTGGCGGATGAGCGGTGAATGAGATGTGAAGTATTCGGAAATCTGGGCTTTCCAGGAATCGAGATTGAACCCCATTGGAACCTCCAGGTGATTTGCTGCCGGATGGATTTATTATACATCAGCCACCAATACGGCTACCCGGAGCAGAAAAAAAGATGCTACAATCCTCTCATACTCTTCCACTCAAGGGGACCTGACGATGACCACGTTCACGCACGGATACGCGCTGCTCATCGGCGTTGGCCGAACCGAATACACCCCCTGGTCCTTACCCGTCACCGTTAACGATGCCAGGTCGCTGCACCGTTTGCTCACCGATGCGCAGCGCTGCGCCTACGCGGACGACGACGATCACATGCGCCTGCTGCACGACGAAACCGCCACGCGAGATGCCATCCTGGATGGGCTGAGGTGGCTGCGTGCCTGCGCCCAGGCTGATCCGGAGGCGACGATCGTCATCTTCTATTCCGGCCACGGCTGGCTGGAAGCGCAGACCGGCCTTTACTACCTCATCCCGCATGACGTGAAACCCACCCGCCAGGCGCCAACCGCTCTGAGCGGCGCGGACTTCACCAGCGCCCTGAGGGCCATCCCAGCCCGGCGGCTGCTGACGATCCTGGACTGCTGTCACGCGGGTGGTATGGCCGTCGCCAAAGATTCCCCGCCCGAATGGCTGCCGCAGGGCTACACCCTGCACTCCGCGCCAAAGGAGCTGGTGGAAGCCTTGAAACAGGGCGCCGGGCGGGCGGTCTTCCTCTCCTCGCTGGGCAGTGAAAGCTCATGGGTGGGCAAGGACGGAAAGCTGAGCGTGTACACGGCACACCTGCTGGAAGGGCTGATGGGCGCGGGCAACGCCATCGGAGAAACGGAAGTGCGCCTCTCGCACCTGATGGGCTACCTGAGCCAGCGCGTGCCTGCCAGCGTGCGCAGCCAGTATCAGGAATCCCAGACCCCCTATTTTGACATGGCCACCGAGGATTTCCCTGTAGCCTTGATCCGCGCCGGCAAGGGCTTGCCGTCAGGCGGCTGGTCCGCCGAGAAACCGGCTGCCGCCGAGGTGATCCGACGCATCACCCGCTCCCTCTCGATCCGCGGGGATGATAACATGTTGTTGAGGGGGAACGTCAACAACAGCCAGGTGGGGCATCACAACACCCGGGTGGATACCGGCGGGGCAGCCTACATCGCTGGCAATGTGGTGCAGGGGCCTGGCAGCACGTTCGTGGGCGGCGACCAGGTCAACTACGGCTTATCCCCCAGCAGCCTGGAGCGGATTTTTGCGCCGCTGGCCCAGGCAGTGCAGCGCCTGGCCGACGCCGAGGCACGCCAGGATGCGCAAAACGCTGTGAACAAGCTGCAGGACGAGGCCGCCCGCGGTGAGCAGGCTGATGAAGGCAAGGTAGAACGCTGGTTCAACTTCCTCATCGGCATGTCGGATGACATCCGCGAGGTAGCCATCACCACCTTTTCCAACCCCGTTGCCGGAATCGCGCTCATCTTCCAGAAGGTCGCCCGCAAAGCGCGAGAACTATCCTCCCATTCCTAACGACCTGGCCCCAATCAGAAATACTTTGCAACCGATGGCGTCATCGACAATCGCACAGTCCTGAAAAATTCGTTCAGGACTGACCTGTTTAAACGCCATATGCGACGCAGGCTTTCGACGCGCTCACCCGGTCATTGCATTTTTAGAGACGGGTACCTTTCCCCATAACGCACATCTTATTCCCTGAAGAAAAACCAGAATTAATCGATCAATGGGTAAAAAATAGGTAGTTTTAACATGTATCTTTTGCAGAACATATGTTCTATAATTAAATTAAAGAGATAAACAAAAAGATTCTTGTAACAAATGGGATGTAATCGATACAAAGCGTAGGTGGGTTGTGAGCCTAAGGCAAGAGACAAATAAGGACGGGACAATGAAGTATTACAATCAGCATTTCAACATTCCCCAGACAAACAATGAGCCGCTGCCCGCCGGGGTGTATCCGGCCGTGGTGCAATCGATCGACCTGGTGATGACTGAAGATTACGGCAGCCAGGTGCGGATCACGTTCTTCATCCCCTCCAGTGAAACACATAAGAGCAAGCTGATTTACGGCCGGGCGAACAAGAAGTTCGCCCCGAACTGTAAGCTGTACCAATGGACGGAAGCCATCCTGGGCGCGGTTGATGAGGCGTATGCCTTCGACCCGGACGATCTGATCGGGGAGTGGTGCCGGCTGGAGGTGGATTCGGTCACGCGCGAGGTAGCCGTGTTCAACCGGATCGTGCAGGTTTTGCCCTATCGGGATGCCCACGGAAGCATCAAAACCGCGACCTGGATAAAAGGGATTGAGCTCGATTCACCGGAAGGGGATGGCGTAGATATGGTGTAAAACCAATCGGAATGCCAGAGGACGCGGATCACTTGAGGCGCAACCAGGAAAAAACCAGAGACAGATGATGAAAAAAGAGAAGATGACAGATCATGAAGAATTCAGAGAACCTTAACGCTCGAGCTGTGGAGATCACCCGAGAGATTCTGGGTGATGTTGGGTTACAAAGGCAGGTTTTTCACTTCCAGTTGAATCCTGGGGAGCTGCCGGAGGAAGCGCCTGCTCAGTGCGTCACCACCTGGGCGGATATGGCCAGAACCCTCGGCCCGATCGAATGGGCCTGGCAGGGCTGGCTGCCGAAAGGGATGCTGACGATTCTGGCAGGTGAGAGCGGAGCCGGGAAGAGTGCCTTAGCATTGAGGTTATGCGCATGTTATTTACGCGGCGACCCCTGGCCAGATGGCAGCAAGTTTACAGGCGAAATCGGCGCAATCGTATGGTGTGAGGCTGAGGCCGCCCAGGCACTGAACCTGAACCGGGCCAAATCATGGAATCTTCCAATTGACAAGATCTATACGCCTTTATCCGATCCACTGGCTGATGTGAGGTTGGATATACCAGAACATGCTGCGAGCCTGGCAAAAATAGCTTTACTGCCAGAAGTCAAGCTCATTGTTGTTGATTCCTTGCGCGGGATTCACAGAGGCGACGAAAACTCAAGCGAGACAATGCACATAATAAAATGGCTTGCAGAACTAGCCCGGGATAGCGGCAAGGAATTGATCCTTTCGCATCACCTGCGCAAGCGATCCCTATTCGACGGCAATGAAGTGGAATTGGAAAGGCTGCGTGGATCTTCCGCTATTGTGCAACCCGCCAGGCTGGTGTGGGCGCTGGACACTCCCAATCCACAAAACAAGGAGGTCAAACGACTCAAGGTGATCAAGTCCAACCTGGAGAGATGGCCGCCTGGCATTGGCGTGACGATCAGCGAGGCAGGTGTTACGTTTGGAGAAGCCCCTGAGCCTCCTAAGGTGGAAACGAAGCTGGACCAGGCCGTGGACCTTTTACTGGCGCTGCTGCAAAAAGGTCCGATCGCCTCCACCCAAATTGAGGAGGAATTTAAAGGCGCTGGAATCTCAATCCCGACGATGAACCGGGCAAAGATCAAGCTTGGAATCATTTCAAGCAGACAGACTTGCGGTTGGCAATGGGCCTTACCCAGCAAAGGAGAACAGTCATGAACACATTTGATCATCTTGATAACCTTGATAATCTTGATAAGGTTGATAGCCTTGATAATCTTGATAAGGCTGATAGCCTTGATAATCTTGATAAGGTTGATAAGGTTGATTACCTTGATAGCCTTGAGAATCTTGATGAGATCTTCAAGATTATCAAGATGATCAAGGGACTCAAGAATCATCCCCCCTGTTGCTTGATCATCTTTAAGCATATGACCAAGAGGAATGATGAACCTTGATCTTGTGAACGTCAAAAGCCAGGCTGACCTGCTGGAGATTTGCAGGCATGACACGCCGCTCAAGAAAGTTGCCAGCACCAACGGCGGCGAATGGGCTGGACCCTGCCCCTTTTGCGGGGGAGAGGATCGGTTCAGGGTGCAACCTCACGCCAATCCCTACCCACTTTGGATGTGCCGGCAATGCGGGGCTGGAAAATGGGACACAGTGGTTGGCTACCTGGCGAGACGCGACCGGCTGGACCCGAGTAAGAAAAGCGAGTTGGAAGAAATCTGCCGATCGGCTGTGGGGGATCTGCCCATCCGGAATGGGCGCAGGCCTGAGCCGCCCGTCATCCCGGCTTATGCGCCGCCAGACCAGGAATGGCAGGCAGCAGCTCAGCAGGTGATCAGCGAGTGTGAAGCGACCCTCTGGCAACCCCGGTACGCCTCAGCGCTGGGATACCTGAAAGGCCGCGGCCTGACTGAGGAGACCATCAAACGGTTCCGGCTGGGCTATTGCGCAACGGGCAAGGCGGAGCTTTACGGTCGAGAAATCGCGGGCATGTACATCCACCGAGGAATCGTGATCCCCTGCCTGATCGCGGGGAGAATCTGGTACCTGAAGACCCGATTATTGCCGGGGGTTCCTTATCTCTGCCACGCGTGCAAAGCAATCCTCTCCAACCCTGGAGCGTGCCCCAAGTGCGGCGCGCAGAACAAATACCTGGGCGTGAAGGGGAATCGTCCTGCGGTGATTTTCAATGCCGATGCGCTTCAGCAGGCTCGCATGGCGCTGTTCTGCGAAGGCGAATTTGATTGCATGATCGCCAATCAAGCCTTCGGCGACATGATGCCAACGGTGACGTTTGGCGCAGCGACAAATACGCCTGACCTGGCGACCTTCGGACATTACCTGCTGCCCTTGCAGGCCATCCTGGCCTGTTACGACTCAGACGAAGCCGGGGAGAAAGGGGTTGAGAATCTGGTCGACTTAGCGGGTTACCGGGTCAAATTGGCTCTGCTGCCTGAAAAATGGAAGGACCTGACCGACTTTTACCTGGGCGGCGGAGATCTGGTCGAATGGATCCTCATTCACCAGCACTTTTATTCCGATCCGTTCTTTCTGGAAATGCTCCAGCGAAAGTAGAGTCCATTTTTGTCCAATGATTTAGGTATTCCTATGTTTCGCGTGGTGAGCATACGGAGAAAACCGCGGAGAGGAAAAATGACGGTAGAGGAATGCTTTCGGCTGCGGATCTCGAGAATCCTGGCATACATCTATCACCCCGATGACCATCTTCATCTGGCAGCCACGGGTGGCACATCCAGCATCGGGGTTTTTACAGGAAGGGTGAAGGAGGTGAAAAAGATTGAACTTTTCTACGACCTAAATCTGGGACAGCGGGATGAGTGTATCTCAACAATGGTTAAGCTCGACACCACCAGAGTGTTTCGGGGCGGAAAAAGGTATTGGTTCCTGTGCCCGATCGGTCATTACGGCGATGTGTGTGGAAGAAGGGTGGGCGTTCTCTATTTGCCCCCAGGCCAGAGGGAATTTGGATGCCGGCATTGCTATGACCTGACGTACAAGAGTTGCCAGACAAGTCGAAAACCTAAGAAAAGGAGAGGAAATGGACGCACTCGAAAAGCAGCAAAATGAGATGAGATTGTTACGGGCCAGAGAAGTTGCGGAGGTGTTGCAGGTCAGCCGGTCTCTCGCCTACCGGTTGATCCAGATGGGCAGCATTCCATCCGTGAGGGTCAATCACTCCGTCAGGGTCAGGTACTGCGACCTGCAAACCTTCATCCAGAAGAACTGGACCGGCTGGATGGGCGATCCGATGGTGGATCCGCTAATCAGGTGATGCTGCCATGAGAAAGCCTGCGAGTTTCCCATCAATCCACTGCTTCCATTCCGACTCGGGTGTTGCTATAATGGTCGGTATAGGGCTGCACCTTAACAACTCAGTGGATAGAGACTCGCAGGCTCGCCTTTCCTTGAACCGAAAGGAGTAAAGGAAATGGCGAAACGAAGAGGAAACAAAGAGGGGTGTGTTGTTCAACGATCCAAGAATTCCTGGCGGTGCCAGGTCTCGATCGGCGGAACGCGGTTCAGCCACACAGCGCCAACGCGAAAGGAATGCCAGGAATGGCTGAAGAAGATTACCAGTGAAGCAGAGATGGGGCTGGACTACAAGGGTGCTCAACAAACCTTTGAGGAATTCCTGGAGACGTGGCTGGCCAATATCCGCACATCCGTCAGGCCAGTGACCTTCTACCAGTATCAGATGACGTGTAAACGGTATATCCTCCCAACCCTGGGGCAGATAAAACTCAATCAGGTCAAACCAGGATTGATCCAGAAACTCTACGCTGAAAAGCTGCAATCCGGCCTGGGCGCCAGGACGGTGGAGATCATCCACTCGGTCCTCCATCGAGCATTTGTTCAAGCGGTTAAGCTTGAAATCCTCGGGCGAAATCCGGTCGACGCCACGACACCTCCAAAGGTTGAGGAGAAGGAGATGCGGTTTTTCGATGAGAGCCAGGTCAGCCTCTTCCTTCTAGCAGCCAGGGGCGATAAGAATGAAATTGTGTATCACCTGGCGATTGCCACTGGAATGCGGCAGAGTGAACTGCTGGGATTGAAATGGTCAGACCTGGATTGGCAAAAGAAGACCATAACCATCCAACGTCAATTGAAACGACTCTTCAGGGGAGAGGGGTACTTCTCACCACCCAAAACCAGAAACGGCCGGCGCTCGGTGATGTTGGGGGATGTTACCCTGGCTAAACTTCGGGAGCAGTGGGAGCGGTTGAAAGTGTTGAGACAAATGGCCGGCAGCCTGTGGCAGGAAAACGATTTGATTTTCCCATCCTCCATCGGTACACCGAAAAACCAGAGCAACCTGTACCGCGAGTTCAAGGAGCTTATCCGCCAGTCCGGATTGCCGGATATCCGCTTTCATGATTTGCGCCACACCGCGGCAACCCTGCTGCTGAACCACGGCGTACCGCCGATTGTCGTCTCGCGCAGGCTTGGGCACTACAAGGTCAGTATGACGCTGGATATTTACGGACACCTGATGCCTGAGATTCAGGATACCGCGGCCAAACTCATTGATGAACTGATCACCCCGGTGGAAATAAAACTGCACCACAATTGCACCATAGATCAAGTTTCTGTAAAACGCCCCGTTTAAGTACCCCCATATAAAGAAAAAAGTCCACTTTTCAGAGGACTTTCTCCGTATATAGTGGGTGGCTGATGGGGGTCGAACCCACAACATCTTGATCCACAGATTTTTGGGCGGTTTTCTACCCCTATATATGGATGTATATTCTATATTACCTCCATATATTGGTACATTTTAATGATTGTTTCCATATTTTGGATAGATTTTTCACCAGTTGCACACGGTTGCACACGCGGATTCTTTAACATTTGTCGTGATGATAGGCGGCTCACAGACTCCTTGTTAATAAACCTTAAAGAAATACTGGAATCGCACTATCAATTCGCTGTAACAGCCTCCACGATCTTAGCCCAGGCTGAAGCATACGGCTCGACCAGCCCTTCAGTTGAGGGATTGAGTTGACCAAATAAAGCATTCACCAACCGGTTGAGGAAGGCCTTGCGCGGCGCATCGGCGCTGCCCATCATGCCATTGATGACCTGCGCGAACTGGAACTTTTGCTGCGGGCTGCCTTTGAGGGCGGCAATGGCTGCTGCGACCAGCTCTGGCTCCACTTCAGCCTCAGACTTTGCCTGCTCAGCGACTGCTTCGGCTGGGGTTTCTGCCTTTGCCTGCTCTGGCTCTGCCTCGGCCTGGTCTTCGTGTTGAGCCAGCGCATCCTCCAGGCGTTTGAAAGCCGCCTCGATCCCGTGCTCGCGGGCATCCAGCAGCAGCACCAGGTGGAACTGCAAAACCTGCTTGATCCGTTCATCATCGGCCCGCTCCAGGTTTGAGCGAAATATATCCTCCACCTCCGGGCGGAAGAGCACCTCGCTCTGGGTCTCCAGGATGCGGCGCTTTTCGGCAAGCGAA
>CAYVOX010000126.1:0-9690 GCA_964453035.1 uncultured Anaerolineaceae bacterium | reverse complement strand
AAGAACTTGAAGACCGAATATCGAGATCCTCAGGATGACAAACTGTCAGGTCGCTAGGATTAACATCAAAAAAGGAAACCATATGCACCCTCACACCGATATTCTCATGGTCGGCCATTTTGCCAAAGACGAACTGATTGTGGACGGCGTCTCTCAGGTCTCCTCTGGCGGGGCGGTTTACTACGGCAGCGTTGCCCTCAAACGCCTCGGGCTTGAGGTAGCCGTTGCCACCAAACTGCGCCAGGAGGATTTTCCCCGCCTGGAGGAACTGACCCGCCTCGGCATCCGCGTTTACCCCACCCCCGCCCCGCAGACCTCCGGCATTGCCAACTATTACCAGTCCAGCGATATGGAGCGGCGCGTCTGCAAGCTCATCGGTTTTGCCGGTGCCTTCCAGCCCGCTGAGATCCCCGACCTGCCCGTCAAGGCCATCCTCATCAGCGGCATCATCGCCGGCGAGGTTACCCTGCCGCTGCTCAGGCAGCTTTCCCAGCGTGCCCCTCTGGGGCTGGATGTGCAGGGCTTCGTGCGCGTGCCCCAGGGCGAGGACCTGGTGTTTAAGCCGTGGCCTGAGATGGAAGAAGGTTTAGGTTTAATAACCTATCTCAAATGCGACCAGGCCGAAGCCGAACACCTCACCGGTGAGGCCGACCTGCGCGCCGCGGCCCACAAACTGGCAGCCCTTGGCCCGCGTGAAATCCTCATCACGCGCTCCGAAGGTCCCACCGTGTTTGTGGACGGCAAGTTCTACACCGGGCGCTTCACGCCGCGCTCCCTGGCGGGGCGCACCGGGCGCGGAGATACCTGCTTCTCCTCCTACGTCGGCAAGCGCATCCAGGGCGCATCCCCGCGGCAGGCCACCCTTTGGTCGGCAGCCATCACCACCCTCAAGCAAGAAAAGCCCGGCCCGTGGTCAGGCTCGCTGGCTGAAGCCGAAGCGCTGGTCAAAGCCATGCAAAAAGAGGATTGACCGGGCAGGGAAACGCATTGCGATGAATCAAAAACGCCTCGAAGCGCGCTTCGAGGCGTTTTTATCGTCATTCTTCTAAAGCTGGAACGAATCGTTCATATCCTTGGTTTCAATCTTCTCCTCGCCCTTCTGGAACCTGGAGCCGGCAATCAATTCCTGCAGCTTGGCTTCGTACAGGCCTTCATCAAAGGGAATTTCAACCGTCTGCTTGAGGAAGGAGGAGAGCATGATGGCGTTGCCCAGCGCAATGGAGCGCAATCCTTCCGGCGCGGGGGCGATGAGCGCCGCGCCGTTCTGGATAGCTGCCGCAAAATTTTCAATCATAAACTTGTGCCCGGGCTGCCCGTGGTGGGTGTAGGGCACCTCAAGGGTCTGAGCTGGAACCTTGTCAAAACTGTGATCTGACTCCCACAGGAACTTAATCATCGACATTTCGTTGCGCATAAAGGTCAGCTTGCCGGCTTCGTAAACCAGCTTGCCGTTTTCTCCCACAATCTCCAGCCGGTTGGTGCCCGGTGACTCGGCGGTGGTGGTGATGAAATGCCCTACCATGCCGTTCTCGTGCTCAAAGTAACCCGTCACCTCATCCTCCACCTCGATGTTGTGGTGCTTGCCGATGGAAGCAAAACCGGTGACGCGCTTGGGCGTGCCGAAGAACCAGGTGTACAGATCCAGGTTGTGTGGGCACTGGTTCAGCAGCACGCCGCCGCCCTCGCCCGACCAGGTTGCCCTCCAGCCGCCGGTATCGTAATAAAACTGGGTGCGGAACCAGTCGGTGATAATCCAGGAGGCGCGTACCAGCTTGCCCAGCTCGCCATTGTCAATCATTTCCTTCACTTTTTTCCAGTAACCGTAGGTGCGCTGCTGGAACATGATGGCAAAAACCAGCCCGGGATACTGCTTTTTGGCTTCTTCGTAGGCCTCCACCATCATCCGCCCGCCTTTGGTGGTGACGGTGATGGGCTTTTCCACCAGCACATGCACCCCCCGCTTGAGCGCGCTGATGCTGATCGGCACATGGTCGTAGTGCGGCACAGAAATCAAAACGGCATCCAGGTTGCCCCAGGCCAGCAGGTCCTGATAGTTGTAAAAAGCAGGCACGTTGTATTTGGCAGCAAAGGCATCCGCTTTGGCAGCTTTAACGTCGCACACAGCCGCCAGTTCAACCACCTCCGAGCTGGCAATATCCTGGCAGTGGGGCGTACCCATGTTACCCAGCCCAATCACGGCAATACGCGTCTTTTCAGTCATGATTCCATCTCCTTGGTTATCTACTCATTGCATGGATAAAATCAATTATAGCCCAGACGCATCAATTCGGGCGGATATGAGCCTGATCACAACGAAAATTTGCCCGGTTTACAATAAACCAACTGACTCGCTTGACAACTTGCCAAATATTAGTTTCATGCTATAATGTTTTCACACTTACAGATAGATGAGCAGAATGAAGAAACTAGGCTCGCCGGTAGTTACCCACCGGAAAGCCAGATTATCCCAAAGGGACTCCTTGCAATTACACAAACAAGTCGCTGTCCTGATCAAACAGGAGGGGGCCTCCTGATTTAACGCCATATGGATGAGATTCCCAACCCATGAAAATTCTTGAACTCGAAAATGCTCCTTTGGCAACGCTGCGCCAGATGGCCAAAGAGCTGAATATTCCCAACGCAGCCCGCCTCAAAAAAGAAAACCTTCTCATTCGCATCCGCCAGACCGAAGCAGAGCGCGAAGGCCTGGAGGTACGCGGCGGCGTCCTCGAAATTATGAACGAGGGCGTAGGTTTTCTGCGCACCAACTACCAGGTCGGCCCGGATGACGTTTACGTCTCCCAGGCCCAGTTGCGCCGCTATGACCTGCGCGGCGGCGACCTGGTGATCGGTTTTGTGCGTCCCCCGCGCGATTCCGAGCGCCACTACGGCCTGCTTAAAGTCGAAACCATCAACGGCATCGCGCCCGAAGAAGCGCGTTCCCGTACCACCTTCGAGAGCCTCACGCCCATTTTCCCGGATAAGCGTTTTGACCTGGAAATTGACCGCAGCATCCTCTCCACCCGCCTGATTAACCTGATTGCCCCCATCGGGCGCGGTCAGCGCGGCATGATTGTCTCGCCGCCCAAGGCCGGCAAAACCACCATCCTCAAGCAAATTGCCAACTCCATCTCCACCAAGTATCCCGATGTGCACCTCATCATCGCCCTGATTGGCGAGCGTCCTGAGGAAGTCACCGATATGGATCGCTCTGTGGATGCCGAAGTGGTCGCTTCCACCTTCGATGAGCCGGTCACCTCGCACGTGCGCACCGCTGAGATCACCCTGGAGCGCGCCAAGCGCCTGGTGGAAATCGGGCGCGACGTGGTCATCCTGATGGATTCGCTCACCCGCCTGGCGCGCGCCTACAACCTGGTGGTCAACCCCTCCGGGCGCACGCTTTCCGGCGGCATGGATCCCTCTGCCCTCTACCCGCCCAAGCGCTTCTTTGGCGCTGCCCGCAACCTGGAAGAGGGCGGCTCGCTGACCATTATCGCTACCGCCCTGGTGGATACCGGTTCTCGCCTGGATGACGTTGTCTATGAAGAGTTCAAAGGCACCGGCAACATGGAATTGCACCTCTCGCGCAAATTACAGGAACGCCGCACCTTCCCCGCCATCGATATCGAGCGCTCCTCCACCCGCCGCGAAGACCTGCTTCTCGGACCGGATATCCTGCAGCGCGCCTGGTTGATGCGCCGCATGTACCTGCAAATGGTTGCCTCCCCGCCGCAGGGCGCCGGCATGGATCCGGCTGTGGCTACCGAAGCCATCCTGCAGCGTATGAACAAAACCCGCACCAATGAAGAATTCCTTGAAACCCTGACGGAGGATATGTGAGCCTGACTCCCGATACGAAAGGCAGCCGGCCAGAAAAGGGAATGCTGGCCTGGTTACCTGGATTGTCGTGGGGGGTTGCCATCGCCATGGTGGCTTTAGTGGTTTATCTGCTCCTGCAGCGCACAGGCGTGGTGGCTTCAGCCGCGCCGGATCCCCGGGGGGGGAACGCTGCGCAGGTGGTCATCAGCACCAGCGTGCCTGTTGATAGCAGCGCCGCGCTGCCCGAGTTTTCCACCACGGCAGCCGCTGCGGTGGCGCGCAAAGCCAGCCTGCACACCACCATCCCGGAACGCTCGCGCGTGGCCGGCATGACCTACAAAGTGGAAGAGGGCGATTCGGTTTTTGCCCTGGCAGAGGCGTTCAAGCTCAAACCCGAGACCATCCTGTGGGCTAACTACGAGGTGCTCAACGACAACCCCGACATGCTGGCCATCGGCCAGTTGCTCAACATTCCGCCGGTGGATGGCGTGATGTATAAATGGAAGGAAGGCGATACCCTGCAAACCGTGGCTTCCACGTTTAAAGCCAAAACACAGGATATTCTCCTCTTCCCCGGCAACAAACTGGATATGGTCAACCCGCAGGTGACGGCTGGCACGCAGGTGATGGTGCCGGGCGGCTCGCGCGAGTTCCGCCAGACGTGGATCATGCCTTCCATCCCGCGCGGTCCGGCAGGCGTAGCCACCAACATCCCCGGTACCTGCAATACCGGCACCGGCGGCGCTTACGGTACGGGCGCCTTCATCTGGCCCGGGCCGGCAAAAATCATCTCCGGCAACGATTACTGGTCAGGCCACCTGGCCATTGATATCGCCATCGGCACAGGCATCCCGGTCTGGGCTGCTGATAGCGGCGTGGTGGTCTTCTCGGGCTGGTCTTCGCTGGGCTACGGCTACATGGTGATGATTGATCACGGCAACGGCTTCCAGACCGTTTACGGCCACCTCAGCGCCACCACCGTGGTTTGCGGTCAGAGCGTTTATAAGGGCAACACCATCGGCCTGGGCGGCAGCACGGGCAACTCCACCGGCCCGCACCTGCACTTTGAGATGCGTTACTTCGGCGGCTTTGTCAACCCCAAGATTTACCTGCGCTGAGCCGGCATCTCGTGAATTTTAAATACCTTGAGGGGCGCGGCATACCGCGCCCCTCCTTCATTGCCAGTACCGCTCACTTAACCACCGGCATATACAGATCCAGCTCAACCTCCTCCATCGGCGTGCCCGGAATGGGGTTGAAACTCTCCTCCAACCACTGGATGGCAGGGTTATAACGGTAGGGGCTGGTTTCGCGCCACTTCACAAACCGCTTCCACGTGGGGGCAATGGCTTCAATCCCTTTGCAATGCGTTACAGCGTATAAACCACCCTGAAAGTCAACCACTTGCGCCTCCCCGCCTGGCTGAACGGTCTCATCCACGGTGATCCACACATCGTAGCCGTAATTCGGGCTGCCGGGGGAGGGATCCGGATTGTTGAAACCAAAAATGCGGTGTGCTTTGCCGTCCTCCAGCAGGCGGGTCTCTTTCAGCCAGGTATTGGCTTTGCTGAAAGCCGCATCCTCCGGGCTGGGTCCAAACCCGTGAAAGGCGATAACACGCATGGGCGGCAGGGTGACGATTCGAACGTGCAGTTCTTCCATTTTCTTCTCCTTGATGATTGAAAACTTGATTGACAAATTAGCCGGCTATGAAACCAGTTTACTCCCAATACCTGTCATCTTGTGTCAACTATTTGAGGTAAAATAACCTCATGCGCGCCGACCGTTTGCTGACCCTCTTGATGCTGCTGCAATCTCGCGGCAAATTGAGCGCTGCCCGGCTGGCCCGGGAGCTGGAAGTCTCACAGCGCACCATTTACCGCGATGTGGAAGCCCTGAGCACCGCGGGTGTGCCGGTCTATGCCGAAAAAGGCCCCGGTGGCGGCATTGCCCTGCTGGAAAGCTACCGCACCACCCTCACCGGGCTCACAGCCGAAGAATCGCGCGCGCTTTTTATGCTTAACATTCCCGCCCCTCTGGCGCAACTGGGCGTTAGCCAGGAGCTTAGAACCGCGCTGCTCAAGCTCTCTGCGGCGCTGCCTGCCAGCCAGCGCGCCGATGAAGAACGCACCCGCCAGCGCTTTCACCTGGATGCGGTGGGCTGGTCGCAGAGCCTGGAGCCCGCCCCTTACCTCCAGCTGGTTCAGCAGGCCTTATGGAACGACCGGCGCCTCAAGCTCTTCTACCGCACATTTTTTGGCACGCTCATCGAGCGCGTTGGCGAGCCGCTGGGGCTGGTGGCTAAAGCCAGCGTGTGGTACCTGGTCTATACTGAGGCCGAAGTGCGGCGCGTGGTGCGCGTGGCCGATCTGCTGCAGGTTGAAGTGCTGCCAGAGACCTTCTCCCGGCCGCCGGAGTTCAACCTGGTAGCCTTCTGGCAGGCCTGGTGCGCCGAGGTGGCAGCCCAGCCGCGCTTCATCGCGCGGGTGCGGGTTGCGCCGCAACTGGTCTCCGACCTGCCGCGCTACTTTGGTGAAGCCGTCCGCGCCCAGATGGAACAGGCCGTGCCCGATGACCGGGGCTGGATCGAACTGGCCCTGCCCTTCGAGCATTTCTTCGCCGCTCGCGAGCGCATCCTGGGGTTTGGCCGCGCCCTGGAGGTGCTTGAGCCGCTCCCCCTGCGCGAATCGGTGGCGGATTTTGCCGCGCAGATTATGGCGTTATATCAGGATAAGCAAGAGTCGTAGATCAATCAACCGCCAGTTCACAGCAAACTGACCGGGTCCACCTGCACGCGGTAATCCCCCAGTGATTTGCCGCGTAAAATGGCCGCCGGGTTTGGCCCCCTCAGAATGACCTGCCAGCGGTACAGGCCGTCCACCCGGCTGTAATAACACGGCACGGGGCCAATCAGCTCGGTTGCGTCAAATTGCCCTTCGGCAATCCACGCCCGCAGCTGAACAGCAGCCGACCGCGAGGCGCGTTCCACCGCCTCGGGGTCATCCCCGCGCGATTCCACCCGCACCAGGCGCGAAAAGGGAGGATACCCGATCTGCCGGCGGTTAGCCAGCTCGCGCTGGTAAAAACCTTCGTAATCGTGGGTAGCGGCAGCCTGGATGGGGTACACCTCCGGCTTAAACGTTTGCAGCACCACCTTGCCCCCCAGCGGAGAACGCCCCGCCCGCCCCGCCACCTGCATCAGCAGTTGAAAGGTGCGCTCAGCGGCGCGGTAATCCGGCAGGGAAAGGCCCACATCCGCCAGGATCACCCCCACGAGAGTCACCAGCGGCAAATCCAGCCCCTTGGCCAGCATCTGCGTCCCCACCAGGATATCAGCACGCTGGCTGGCAAAATGCGCCAGCAAAATCTCGTGAGCCCCCTTCTGGCGGGTGGTTTCGGAATCAAAACGCAGCACGCGCGCCCCGGGGAACTGCTGCCTCACCTCCGTTTCCACCTTCTCGGTGCCGGTGCCGTACTGGCGAATGGCAGTTGAGCCGCAGGTGGGACATTTCTTGGGCACCTGGCGCCGGTAGCCGCAGGTGTGACACACCAGCACCTCGCCAGTGTGCGCCACCAGCGGCAGGTCACAGCGCGGACAGCGCAAATCCCCCCCGCAGGCCCGGCAAAAAACGTAGGTAGCCGTTCCGCGCCGGTTGAGGAACAGAATGGCCTGCTGGCGGTGAGCCAGAACAGCCTCCAGTTCGGCGCGCAGCGCAGCACTGAAAATTGAGCGGTTGCCCTGTTTCAGTTCTTCGCGCATGTCAATCACCTCCACCGGCGGCAGAGGCTGCACCTCGGCGCTTCCTTCTACAGGCAGGGCAGGTGCCGTCAAGCCCAGGTCTGCCAGGCGCGCTTCCACCTGCTGGCGGTGCGCCAGGATGCGCTCCGGCAGGTGAACAATCGGCCAGCCCTCCTGGCGGGCACGGTAAACCAGCCCCACATTCGGCGTGGCTGAGCCCAGAAGCACCGGGCAGGCCGCCAGTTCCGCATAAACCAGCGCCGCGCTGACGGCATGGTAAGCAGGGGGCAGGTCATCCTGGGCGTACGAGTCATCGTGGCACTCATCCACCACAATCAGGCCCAGGTTGGCCAGCGGGGTGAAGAGGGCGCTGCGCGGGCCAACAATCACCGGTAAATCACCGGCGCGGGCCCGCCGCCAGGTATCGTAGCGCTCGCCGGGTGAAAGGCCCGAATGCACCAGCCCCACCCGCCCCGGAAAGCGCGCCATAAAGCGCCGCACCGTCTGCGGGGTGAGCGAAATTTCCGGCACCAGGATAATCACCTGCCTGCCCTGCGCCACCACCCGGGCAGCAGCCCGCAGATAGAGCTCAGTTTTGCCGGAACCCGTCACACCCAGTAGCAAAGCGGGCCGGGGCTGAGATGCATCCAGGCTGGCCTCAAGCTGCTGCCAGGCTGCCGATTGCCCCGCAGTGAGTTCCGGCGGAGTTTGCAGGCTCACCTCAATTTTTTCCAGCGGGTCGCGCCACATCTCAGATTCACCCAGCGCCACCAGGCCTTCCTCAGCCAGGCGGTGCAGGTCAGCGGGGGTTGCGCCGCTGGCAGCATACACCCAGGCGGTATCCACCGGCAGCGTTTCCTTAGACAAAAACTGCAGCGCGGCCTGGCGCCGGGCGAGGGTACTCTCCTGGCTAATTTCCGCCGCCCGTGAGAGCGCCTGCGCGATGGGCACCGCCAGCTGGGCGTTACGCACCAGCCTGGGGCGCACGCTGGGCGGCGGCAGCACCGGGCGCGCCATCAGCCAGCCCTTCTTCACCAGCCCCTGGGCAGCTGCCTTCCAGTTTTGATGAGGAAAGGCTGCATCCAGCTGGCGACCGCGCAAAGCCCTGCGCTCCGCCATTTCGGCGAGGATGCGCTGCTGCAGCGAGGTAGGCTGAAAGCCAGCAGCCGGCGGAAATTCCAGAAGCTGGTAGAGGGTATCGGCATGCTGGGAGAGGCCCGGCGGGATGAAAAGGTCAATGCACTGGCTGATGGGCGCCAGCGTCTCGTAGGCCAGACGTTGAGCCAGGCGCAGTTGTAGATGGGTTAGCACCGGAGCAGGATCAAGCAGGGCATGCAGCGGGCGGGTTAGCTGCACCTCGCTGGTCGGCATCAGCGCCACCACCACGCCCTGCGCCAGCTGCTTTCCAAAAGGAACCGCCACCAGGCAGCCGGGCTTGAGGGAATCGACCAGTTCCGGCGGGACGGTATAATCAAACACGCCGGTGAGGGAGGGAATGTTTACCGCAACCTGGCAAAACAAGATGGCTTCTCCTTATCCTTATTGTATGAGATAAAGGGCTCCAATGGCAACCCGATTTTGGTAAGTGCCGTGGGGAAAAGTCGTCAACGCTAAACCTCACGCGGATTGGCGCTCCTCTGCTCGGATGACACGCACACAAGGGGAAGAGCTGGCAAGAGACACCAGCCAGTACAATAGACTGTAAGAGTTAATCACGCTCAATGAGCCAAAAATATTATAATTATATGCATTGGGCTGTTTGGACCTGAGTAACCAGAAATTCCATTGGTGTATAGATTTATCAGCATGAATTTTTCAGTTTTGCCATCCATCTTTTACAGAAATAAGGAGTGAATGAAATGAAATTCCTGACATTCGGCGAAATCATGCTCCGGCTAAAAGCACCGGGGATTGAGCGATTTTTCCAGAGCCCGATGCTGGAAGCCACTTTTGGCGGCGGTGAGGCCAATGTGGCGGTCAGCCTGGCCAATTTTGGGTTGGATGTTGATTATGTCACCGTTCTGCCCAAAAACGCAATCGCGGATGCCTGCGTACAGGAACTGCGCAAGTTTGGCGTCAATACCGCCAAAATCGTGCGCGGTGAAGGCCGCATGGGCATCTATTACCTCGAA
>CAYVOX010000125.1:0-9820 GCA_964453035.1 uncultured Anaerolineaceae bacterium | reverse complement strand
CATTTCTGAGCGCACCTCCGGTTATTCCCTGGTGAATTGGGGACCAACCGGGTCTTCCCGCGCCAATGAGTTTGTAAGCGTCGAAGCGCTGCGCGTTCTTGGCCAGTCGGGCATCCTCTCACTTGAGGATGAGCCCCGTGGCAATTAACGATCTGGCCTCAAACAACAACCTGGGATCGTTCTTCAAAATCGCCAGCATGATTTGCCCCAGGCTCATCTCAGCAATTGGCAACTGAGCCGCCTTTTGCACCAGTCCATCCAGCCGGGATTGTTCCATCCTTGAGATAATCTTCCGAATCTGATACAACGCCGCGTGCATCTTACCGCAGCGCTCCTGCCATAAGTGTTGGTAGGCCTGCAACTTCTTCCAACTCACATCGCCTGCCCGCAGCGCCTCTACACCTACGCTGGCGGCCAAATCTGCCCCCACCATTCCCCAGTTGATGCCGCCGCCGCTCAACGGATCTGCCTGGTGAGCGGCATCGCCCACTACCAGTAACCCGTCGCAACCCATCTGCTTCAGCGCCCCCGTCACCGGAATCCCCCCTGCAATCAGGCTGATGACGCTCACCGTCCCAAACCGCTTTTCAACGAACGCATCCAGCTTTTCCTTCAAGGAGGTGCCCTGTGCCCGGTCTGCGGTCACCACCAGACCCACGTTGGCGCTATCCTCCCCTTTCGGGAATATCCACAGGTATCCTCCCGGCGCCAGGGTCGCATCCAGATGATACTCGCACGTATCCGCCTCAATCTTCCCACCAACCCCCGCCAGGTAATACTCAAACGCCGAGTAATAATCTCCGGGCGGGGGCGTGGTGCGCAGCCCTGCCCAGCGCGCCACCTGTGATTCCGTTCCGTCCGCCGCAATCACCAACCTCGCGCTAATTTCCATCTGCCGTCTCCCCATCTCCACCCGCACCCCGCTGACCCGGGTTCCGTCATGCGCCAATCCCACAGCCGCCACTCCAGCCTGTATTACTGCCCCTGCCCGCGCCGCTTTGAGCGCCAGTTCAACATCGAACACCTTGCGGTTCACCACCAGTGTGGGTTCTGCCGGGGGCAATTTTACCCGCTCGCCCCGGCTGTTGCGAATGGCATAATAATTGATTCGCGCATCAATCCAACATTCATCCGGCTCAATAAACGGTCTGGAAAGCTCCACACCGATGGCTTCAGCGCAGCGCACCGGAGCGCCAATCTCCTGCCGCTTTTCAATCAACAACACATCCAGCCCCCCCTCTGCTGCTCGTCGCGCCGCTGTGCTGCCTGCCGGCCCCGCCCCCACCACAATCACATCATAAGCCGCTTTCATCGTACCCCCTCCGCTGCCGGGCTTTCCACCATCATGAGTGCACCAACCGGGCAAACCTTTTCGCACAGGTGGCAGGCCTGGCATGCCTCCTCCGCAACGACCAATCGCCGGTTGCTTAACGTCAGGGCGTTGAAGGCGCACACTCCCACGCACGCCCCGCACGCCAGGCACAATCCATCATCAACTACCAGCTTCATGCTCAGCTTTTCTCGCATCCACTGCCTCCCAGCGCCCTGATTCTGATAGCAAACAGTGTACAGGCAAAAAAGCCGCCTGTCTATGGATTCAACCCGCTTAGTCAAAAATGGTTATGCCCCGCGTGAAGTACAATTACCCTATCCCACCCGTCCGGAGGCCTGATGCGCCGTTTGCTTGGATTCATTTTACTCATTTGCGCTGCTGTCTTGCTCGCTGCATGTCGACCCGCCGGGATCCAGACAACCAAAAACCTGCGGATTGAATTCGCAGCAGATGGCCTGCGCCTCTCAGCCAGGCACATCCCCGCCGGCGATAAGATTACGCTCACCGTGGTTAATTCCACCCCCTTGAACATATCCTCATCCTGCACGCCGATTCATCCAGCCAGGCCCAAACCCCCATCCCTGCTAACCGCATCCTCTTTCAGGTAGTTATCCCCCCCAATCAGACCGTGGAAACGGTGTTCACCGCTCCCCGCGCCCCCGGCAACTATTCCTGGAGCTGCACCCAACCTGCTCACTGGGATCAGGGAGAAAACAGCCGAGTGACCGTTGTCCATCCCGATTATGCTCGTTAATTCGGCTGGCTCATCGCGTAGCGGATTGCCCCCTTCACCGGCTCTTTGACGATAGCCACCGGTTCAAGCATCACGCCAGCTTCACAGGTCAGATTTACCACGCGCTCGGCCAACCCGGGCTGGTAAACCAGCACCCCGCCGCCCAGCGCGCACGGGATGGAACCGCTAAACGCCAACTGGCGCGCCACCGCTACCACCGCCGCAGAAAGCTCCTGCGCAGCATCTTCCATTATCCTTGCCGCAATCCAATCCCCTCTGCCGGCTTCCTCCGCCACAATTTCGGTCAACTGGCTGATCTGCTCCCGCGCCGCCGTTCCCCGGTAAACTACTGATATCAACCCTGCAGCCTCCTTCAGGTTCCACGCGCGTAAAATGCGCTGAGTCAACGAGGTGGCGCTGCCCCTCCCATCCGCCGCTCGCGCTGCTGCCCGCAACGCCGCCTGTCCTATTGCATAACCGCTGCCTTCATCCCCCAGGATAAACCCCCATCCGCCTGCCCGGGCTTTCTTTCCGGTTGAATCCACCCCAAACGCAATCGATCCCGTCCCCGAGACGCACCCCAAGCCCCATCCGGCAGGCGTCCCCGCCCACAACAGCAGTTCAGCATCCGTCATAACCTCAACCCGGTCAGCTGTATGCTGCATCAGGCACCATTGGCGCAGCCAGCTGCGGTCCTCTTCCCGCCCCATTCCCGCCATCCCCAGGCAGATGAGTCTTGCCGCTTGAGGCGCAATCCCCGCCTGGCTGAACGCGTTCTGAATAGCCAGACTGAGCGCCAGTTGCGCCTGCTCAACGCCCACCACCTGGAAGTTTGAAGGCCCGCTGATGCCCCGCCCCAGTTCGTTCCCTTGCAGGTCTGCTAACACCGCCACCGTCTTGCTGCCGCCGCCATCCACACCCAGGATAAATTCAGTCATCTATCCCTCAAGTACCTCGCGCAGCATCCCGCGCCGCTCCGCCAGCTTTGCCCTTGCCTCTTCTGGTGTCATTTTTCTCATCAAAACCACAATCGCCGTCTTGACCTCCCAAGCACAGGCTTCCAGCGCCCGTTGAGCTGCCGCCTCATCTGCCCCGCTCACCCGCTGCACCAGGCCTCTCGCTCGGATGCGCAATTTATCGTTCGTCGGTTTGAGGTCCACCATTAAGTTGCCGTAAGTTTTTCCCAGCCGGATCATCACGCCCGTGCTCAACATATTCAGCACCATCTTTTGCGCCGTCCCCGATTTTAACCGCGTTGACCCGCTGAGAACTTCTGCCCCCACCACCGCAAGGATGCTGATTTCCGCCACTGCGCTGATTTCTGCTGGACGGTTGCACGCCACACCTACCGTCCCCGCTCCCATTGAGCGCGCATAAGCCAGCCCCCCCAGCACATAAGGCGTCCTTCCACTGGCGGCCAGGCCAACCACCACATCTTTTTCGCACAAACCAACCTTCTGCAGGTCGGCTTTCCCGTACTCTGGCTTATCCTCGGCAGCCTCAATTGAACGACGCAGCGCCCCGTCGCCGCCGGCAATAAGCCCGATGACCAAATCTTCGGGCACGCTGAAGGTCGGCGGGCACTCGGAGGCATCCAGCACGCCCAGCCGGCCCGAAGTGCCCGCGCCAATGTAGATCAACCGTCCCCCCTCTCGCAGCCTTGCGGCGATCAAATCAATCGCCTTCGCAATTTGGGGCAGCTCCGCTTGCACCGCCATCGCTACTCTCATATCCTCGGCGTTGATGACCCTCACCATCTCCAACGTGGTCATGCGGTCCAGTTCAGCTGTTGCCGGGTTTACCGATTCCGTCCCCAGAGATTGGATATCCATCACTTCTCCCTGTTGGCGGTCAACTCAAGGAAGTTTTCACCCGGTGTGATGCTTCCCAGCACCACCGGTCGCCTTGCGCCAGTTGCAGAGGGGAGGTTACCCGGGCGCGCATGCCACGTTTCATAGGCCAGCAAGGCAAAAGCCACTGCCTCCTTGGCGTCGCTTCCCAGCCCAAGCGCCTCGATCGGGTAAACCCGCGTATCCGGTAAATCGTTCGCCAGCATCCCCATCAGGGTCAGGTTCAATGCACCGCCCCCACTCACAACCAGTTCATCTGGTAAAACCGGGAAGAAATCGCGGAAAGCCTGCGTAATCGAGCGCGCGGTAAACGCTGTCAAGGTAGCCACGATATCCGCGTCCGCCAACCCTCTCTGCCGCGCCTCGCTGAACAGCACAGCCCCGTACTGCGCGCCGAACAGTTCGCGACCGGTCGTTTTTGGCGGCTTCAACTTGAAATACGCTTCTCCATCCAACCACTCCTTCAACAGCTTCTCATCCACCTTCCCACGGGATGCCATGCGCCCGGCTTCATCAAATTGCTGCGTCCCGCCGGTAATCCGTCGCACGGCATCATCCATCAGCATATTGCCCGGGCCCGTATCAAAGGCAAACGGCACTTCGCCGTTTTTCCGGCGGGCTTCGCAGGGTAAATACGTACCGTTGGCAATCCCGCCGATGTTCAAGAGCACCCGGTTGAGGGTGGCATGTCCAAACAGCATCACATCCACAGCTGAAACCAGCGGCGCGCCTTGCCCGCCTGCCGCCATATCCCGCGTCCTGAAGTTGTTGATGACGGTGATGCCCGTCTCCTCCGCCAGAACGGCCCCCTCCCCCAGTTGCAGGGTTGAAGCCTGCTCCCCGGCGGGGATATGCCAGAGCGTTTGCCCGTGACAGCCGATTAAATCAACTTCACCGGCGTTAAGCCCGGCTGCCGCAATCACCGCTTTGACAGCCACAGCGTAAAACCTGCCCAGCGCAAAATTAAGCGCGCACAGGCGGTCAACCCCACTCGTTTTGGGGCTAAAACAGGTAAAAATTTCCGCCTGCAGTTCTGCCTGGTAGGGCAAGTGAATATGTTGGACCAATTCCCAGCGCAAAGCGGGTGGTTTGCCTTCAAATCTTACAATTGCCGCATCCACGCCGTCCGCCGAAGTACCCGACATCATCCCAATGACCAGCATCATGCCACCTCTTTCACAATTTCACGTTGTAGCGCCACCCTGAACTTTAAGATTTCCCCCGCATCCCTGCCGTAATACACCCGGTTGGTCAGCATCGCCACTACCAGCTCGCGCGAGGGATCCATCCACAGCGAGGTGCCCGTAAAACCGGTGTGCCCAAAAGCCGATGGATGAAATGGATTTCCGCTCGCTTCCGGGTCAGGTGACCAGAGCGCAAATCCAAGCCCGCGCCGGATATTCCCATCCTCCATCTGCAGGCGAGTCATCTCCTTCACAGTTTCAGGCGTCAGCAGCGGCCTGCCTCCGTCCAAAAACGCCTGCCCGAACCGCGCCAGTTCCCCCGCCGTTGAAAACAACCCGGCATGACCTGCCACGCCGCCCAGGCGCGCCGCGTTTTCATCATGCACTTCGCCTACCACACGGCGCCTGCGCCAGGCGCAAAATTCGGTTGGCGCGATATTCTGCAGGCCAAACGGTTGCCCTGCAATCGGCAAGTAGCGCGTTGCAGTCAGGCCGAGCGGCAGCGTAACCCTGCGCTTTACAACCTCATCCAGCCCGGCTCTGTCCAGCGCCTCAATCGACATACCCAGTAAAATGAGCCCAATATCTGAATAAATCGATCGCGTTCCCGTCGGATAGAAGAAATCCGTGTTCAGCGCCATCTGCCACGCAGCCTCAGCGGTTGGTTGATCCTTCAGCGCCCGCCAGGCCGGCAGTCCGGAGTTGTGTGCCAGCAGGTTGCGAAAGGTGACCTTTGAGGCATCCACCATTGCATCGCCTGCATCCTCAGGTTGCACGTGTTCACCCCACTTCAAAGGGTCCTCGTAGGGTCGGATTGGCCTCAACCCGCTGAACTGGGGCAGCACCGTGCAAACCGGCTGATCCAACGCCACCCGTTTCTCCTCCACCAGGGTCATAAACGCAGCTGTGACGAACAACTTGGTCACCGACGCCAGGTCAAACAGGCTGTCCACCCGCGCCGGATGGCTGCCAACCTCGGGATCCAACCATCCAGCCGCCTTGCTCCAAATCTCCTGCCCGCGATGGCGCACCACCACCACCGCGCAAGGCGCCACCTTACCGATCGCCTCCTCAACAATTAGCGCAGCACGCTTAAAACTCATGCCAACCCCGCGTCCTTCCTGGCAGTCTCAAATCTCGCCATCGAATCATCCAGCCCGCCCGGACGGTTGCGTTCCAGCCAGATAGCGCGGTATTCCTCAAGGAACGCTGCCATGTCTTCCTTCAACGTCTCGCCTACCCCGGCGTCAGCTTTTCCAAAGGCCACCTCCCACCGGTCGCAGGCGTGCCTTAGCAGGCGCAGCGTGTTGGTAAATTCCCGGTGGACCAATGGAGCATCAGTGCGCTTCATTTTTTCAGCGCTCAAAAGTCCCTCGCATGCTTCGAGCACCCCTCGAGCTTCATTAACATTATAGTTTTCAACACCTCGCAGCATCGGCAATTCCCGCAGCGAGCGCACCATCAGCCGATGAAAAACCGTGGCGTTGTGCAGCGTGAAACCGGTTGCCAGGTGGGCGTTTCCCAGGTCGTAAGCCAACCGCCCCATCGTCCCGCTGCGGTCTTCAAAACCGTGCCAGCTCAGCGCAGAAGCAATATCCACGTCGCGGTTGACTTCAAGGCACCAGCTATAGGCTGCCCCGGCGGCAAATCCCAGCAGTGAAATGGGCAGAACCTGCCAGTGACCGTTATCGCCCCAATCCGTGTTCAGGTACCCGCACGCGCCAAATTTAAGCCCGTTTTCCGCCGCGCTGAGCAGGTTTCCGAGCGCATTTTTTGTGCGTCCGCCGATTGAATTCCACGAGGATGTTCCTGGGCACATGTAGTACGGCACGCCTGCCCTGGCAAAGCGCTCGCCTTGCTCCGCAAATGGAAATTCAGCTTCGTAGCCCCACAGCAAGCCAATCATATCTCGCGGTAATTCCGCCACCAGCTCCGGATGTTGATTGATGATATCCCCCCAGAACTGCGTCCGGCACCCGCGCCTGGAAACATCTGCGTAGAGCTTGAGCAGGTAATCAAGATAAACTCGCCCCTCGCCCAATGCTTCCACTGCCGCCTTGCTCTGCCCCTGCCCCACATCAAAGGTTTCATCGCACCCGATGTTGACCATCCGGCTTGAAAAGTGCGGCAGCAATTCATCCAGCAGGCTACGCGCCAGGTTGAGGCTCTCGGGGTTGGTTGGCGCCAGGCTAAACGGTCCACGCATGGTGCCCCATGGCACCGGGAACTCCCCGTGAATTTCTGCCAGGGGTGCATAACGGGGATGCCTCAGCCAGCGTTCCATGTGCCCAAACAGGTTCTGGTTAGGCACCAACTCAATGAATCGTTCCCGACAGAAAGCATCCAGCGCCAGGATCTCCTCACCCGTCAACGGCGAGGCTTTGGCCCACACCTCAGGGTGATTGTGGTATGCAAAGGTGTGCTCCGTGTAAAGCTGCACCTGGTTCACTTTCCAGCCCGCCAGCCGGTCAATCAGCTCGTAGAGCGTTTCCATGCGGTAAACCTTGTCGCGGCTTATATCCAACATCACCCCGCGCGCGGCAAAATCCGGCCAATCGAAAACCTCCATGCACGCCAGCCTGTGATCCGGCACCTGCTCGATGAGCTGGTTCAGCGTGCACGTGCCGTAGAAGACACCCGCCGCGTCATTACCCACAATTTGAATCCCCCCAGGCGTGATGGAAAGATGGTATCCCCCGCTATGAGGAACTTTCACCGGGTCAATCAGCAAAACCAATCCCATCTCTGCCTTTGGAATTGCCCACCCGGCGGCAATTTGCCAGCCTATCCCCACTTCATTCTTTAACTTCGCCTGGAATCCACTTGCTGTGAAGCGCAGCGCCCTAACAGCCGCAGAATCCAGGGCGATGAGTTTGCCTTCTACGAGGTCGTGATACCCCTCTCCCATCACAATCGCGCGGGGCATGGGAAGTAGATTCATTTCGCCTTCTCTCCTTTATTTGATTTCCACGGGCAATTTGCCGCCGGCTGGCGCTTCTCCACTTAAAACCTTTGCCAGGGCAGCCAGTGTCGCCGGGTTGGAACCGTAAGTTGCCAGGTAAGTGCCCGCCCCCGGCAACACCTGAAGGTCATACGGCGAGCGCATCGCCACCACCACCACCCGCACTCTGGCGTTCAGCAGTGCATTGACCAGGTCAACCTGCCGCATATTGCGGCTTGCATCGGTTGTTGCCACAACAACCACCCGTCCATCAAAAGCAGCCTGGACGGATTGGTCAATCTCCCTGGCTGTTGGTTGGTCAGCCACCTGGATAAACGACGCACCTAAAGCCTTTCCCAGGCCTTTTCCGGCGCTGGTTTCAACCACCAGGCTGGGTTCGCTCAGCTTCAACGGCAGCAGTCCGCCCGTATCACGCACCACCGTAATCGATTGCAACGCCAGCCTTTCAGAAAGCTGCCGGTGCGCCTGGCTGAAGACCACCTTTTCAAAATTGGGCTGGTCGCGCGCCGCTTCGTTCTTCAATCCCAGGTACCGCATTTTCGCCATCAGAACCCGCTTTACCGCCTCATCTATCCGCGAAATGGGAATCTGCCCATCATTAACCCATTGGCTGATTTGCCCGATAGCCTGTTTATGCATCACATGGTCGCGATTGAACAACGCCAGGTCAGCACCCGCCTTCAGTGCCGCTGCCCCCGCCAGCGGAGGGGGATACCCCGTCTGAGCCAGCGCCCCCATCTCCAGCGAATCCGTCACCAGCAGCCCATTAAACGCAAGCTCACCGCGCAGCAAGTCGCTCATCACCCGCGTGGAAAGGGTTGCAGCTAAACCTTGAGCCGGTTCGATCGCCGGGAACGATACATGCGCTGACATAATCCCCGCTACCCCTGCCTCAATCGCCGCCTTGAACGGCACAAACTCCACTGAATTCAGGCGCGCCCGGTCATGCGCCACCAGCGGCAGGTTCACATGCGAATCCACCCCCGTATCCCCGTGCCCGGGGAAGTGCTTGCCAAAAGCCAGCACCCCTTCAGATTGCAATCCCTCGAAAAACGCCTTCCCAAACCGCGCCACCTGCTGTGGGTCAGAGCCAAAGGACCGGATCCCAATCACCGGGTTATCCGGATTATTGTTCACGTCCAGAACGGGTGCAAAATCAATATTGATTCCCACCGCCTTCATTTCCCTTGCCAGCGCCTTTGCCGTCTCTCGCGCCAGCTCCGGGTCGCCGGTTGCCCCCAGCGCCATCGCCCCGGGAAACTCCGTAAAGCCCTTATCCTCCGTCAGGCGCGCCACGCGACCACCTTCCTGGTCAATGGCGGTGAACAGTGCCGGGTGTCCACTTTCCAGCGCGGCTTTTTGCAGCTCAGCCGTCAACCGCGCCACCTGCCCCGGTGATTCCACATTCCGCGCAAAGAGGATCACCCCGCCCACGTGGTATTTAGTAATCATTTCCAACAATTCCGCGTTCGCGGTTGTGCCGTCAAATCCAATAATCATCACCTGGCCAATTTTTTCCTCCAGGCTCATCGTCTTGACCAGCGCGTCAACTTCTGGAGTTGATATCAACTCAGGGTGCGACTGTGTGCCCGTACTCATAGGGGTTGCGGGAATCGGTGTCATAGTCACCTGGGGGGAACAAGAAATGATGAAAAGAATGAATGCTAACGAAAGAATGGTTTTGAGGTTCATCTTATTTTGAATAGCAGGGTTTTGCGGCGCCCAAAAAACGCCGGAAAACCCCGAAAAACAAATGGG
>CAYVOX010000124.1:4891-9839 GCA_964453035.1 uncultured Anaerolineaceae bacterium | reverse complement strand
TTTTTTGCGTTTTTAAGCAAATTACTTTGGAGATTGCTCGTCAAACCACTTTGAGAGGCGTTTGCCGGAATAGGGGGGTTGATCCACGTAATGAGAGACATCATTAAACAGCATCAGGCGCGCATGGACAGGGTCTGAGAAATCCACAATGTTCAGGCAGGCAGGCGATTGATCCAGCCGGTCGCGGTAGCCGCGCGCATCAAACCCGAGCAGGCTGCTCAAAATCAACCGGATGGTGGCTTTGTGAGAAACCACGGCAACCGTCTGCCCGGTGTGTTTAACCACAATTTCCCGAATGACCGGAAGCGCGCGCGCCATGACCATCACCCCCGATTCTCCCCCTTCCGGCGCATAGGTGAAGGGATCTTCCTGCCAGGCTTTGTATTCCTCGGCAAATTGCTGCTCCACTTCAGCGCGGCGCATGGTCTCCCAGTGCCCGTGATGAATTTCGCGCAGCCCGTCTCTGTGTGAGGGGGTAAGGCCGCCCGGTTGGCTGATAATCGTCGCGGTTTCTACCGTGCGGCGCATCGGGCTGCAATACACTGCTGCGATGCGGTCATCCGCTAATCGTTTGGCCAGGCAACCCGCCTGCCAGCGTCCTTCCTCAGAAAGGTCAACATCCGTTCCGCCCGAAAAACGGTCTTCGGCGCTGAGTGTGGTTGCTCCATGGCGAATTAAGTAAAGACGTGTGATCATTGTGCTCCCCTGTCCGGTTGAGTGATTAACGTAATCATAGCCCGGATTGCGCCAGGGCGCAACCGGGAGGGTATGGTAGAATTTTATTATGGCACCCGGTAATAAACGTTATTTTTGGATGACGGCTTTCATCGCTATCCTCATTTTTTTCATCTTTGCGATTCCCAACGCTCAGGCATCGGATAACCCCCAGATGGTGCAGGTGTTCGAGCCGGATGAAGCGTTTCCGTTGCCCTACACCCTGCAAATGACCGCGCCAGCGCCCAGCCTGGAGCGCGCCCTCAGGCAGTTCATCTTCTACGAGTATTACTATTACGGCTTTCCCCATTTTGGCGTCTCAGCCGCGCTGCTGCTGCCGCTGCGCTGGAGCGGTCAAATTGAAAACACCCCACTGGTGATGCTAGTTTTGCGTCAGGGCACCAGTGTGCTCTTGATGCTGGCGGCTTTGATGCTGCTGGTTTACCTGCAGGATGGATTCAATACGTATCGTTCGGTGGCGCTGTTCATCTTCCTGGCGAGCGTGCCCGCGGTGGTGAGCAACGGCTTCTGGTGGCACCCGGACGGATTGGTCACGCTGCTGGCTGTGTTGACGCTTTTCTTTTTGGAGCGAGATGCGTTGCGCCTGGGGCGGAATTTTCTGCTGGCAGCCGTAACAGCCGCAGCCGCAACCGCCGCAAAAAACGTGGGGGCTTATTTCTTCCTGGCAGTGGGACTGGTGCTATTCCTCAGCTTGCTGCAACGGAAAGCCTCCCTCCGCAAGGCCATCCTCATGGCAGCAGCATTTTTGGCGGTGATGGGCGCCAGTTACCTGCTCTGCAACCCCTTTTTGCTCTCGCAATGGGGAAGAACCGCATTTCAAAACACCTTCAACAAGCAAACTGAACTGCTTCTAGAAGGCTACGGTATCACCTACGGGAAAGGATTGGCAGCCGCCTGGCCTCAACTGCAGGAATATTACGGTGAGGCAATTTTTATCCTCACAGTACTGGCAACTGCCGTGTGGGGCGCTCTGCGGGGGCCAAAACGCCTGCTTCATGCGCTAATCCTGGCCTGGTTCATCCCCGTTTCGGTGATGGTGCTGTTCATCACCCACTTCAAGTTTCAATACTGGCTGCCAGTAGCCCTGCCGGTGTTCTCCTGCGCGGTCATCCTCCTGCCAGAAAAGCTCAACCTTCGCGCCATTTTTACCAGGCAGAGAATTGTGCAGGCGGCAGCGCTGCTTGTGGTGTTGGGCCAAACAGGGCTCTTTCTCGTAAGTGATGTTCACAGCATCCTACAGCGCACCCGCCGTGCCGAAAACGAGCCAGCCTTGCAATTCTTTATTGTGATGGGCGAGAAATTAAAACCAATTGAAGGCAAAAATCTCTTCATTTACTATGATGCTCGCATGTACCTGCCGGCCACCCAGAGTTGGAAGTCTGAAACCACATTTGAATTATTGGATTACACCTACATCCAGCAAAAGCGCTTTGATGTGCTGCTGCTGATGGAACAGCGTCTCAGGGATTACCTCCAGCCGGGGGCGGTGGGGGTGGACCAGGCAAGTTTTGCACAAAACCAGGCCTTCTACCGCGACGCGGATGAACACAAGGTGAATGGCTACACGCTCATTTACCGCGACGATTTTGGACTGGTTTTTGTGAGAGACGACTACCGCAGCTTATTCAATCTCCGTTAGCCACATGGTTTGATACGGCGCCAGCGCCAGCGCAACAGGGTTGACCCTCTGCCCGCTCACCAAATCCAGCGGATGGTTTAACCTGACAGGCTGCGAGAAAATTTTGGAATCGACGGACTGAACGCCCGCGGTGACGTTTTGCAGGCACAGCACCGCTTTTGCCTGAGGCGCACAGCGTAATACCGCAAAGACCCGCTCGCCGGCATCCACCACCTGCATGCTGCCGTATGGATCAAAGGCGGGGGCAGCGGCGCGGACGCGCAGCAGGTGGCAATAGCGGCTGAAAACCTGGTTGCGAATCGAGCCGGGATCGTTCAGTTCAGTCTCAAGCGCGAGGCGCGTCAGCTTCTGGCGGTTGATGGTGCGGTTGTGCCCGGTGCGCTGCACGCCTTCCAGCCAGCCGCGTGAGCCAAACAGGCTGTGAAAGTAAATACCGGGTACGCCGAGGATCGCCAGCATGATCGCCTGTGACGCCAGAAAGCGCCCCACCCGGATTGGCTGGGGTTCTTCCGCGCGGGGGTTGTTGAGAGCATCAAAGTAATTGATGTTAAGTTCGTAAGGGCTGGTGGAACCATCCGGATTGGTCTTATTGGAGACCAGTCCCCCGTGCAGGCGCACGCGCTCCACGATGGCATCAATCTCCGCCGGGGCGAGGATATCGCGCACCGGGTTGAGCCCCACGCCATCATGCGATGCCAGGAAGTTAAAAAAGGTGGTTTTTTTGGAGGGCAGAGCCAGCGAAGCCGCCCAGCGGGAGAGACTATCGGCGCTGGCAGTGTGCAAGGTGTGCAGCACCAGGGGCGGCAGGGCAAAGTTATACACCAGCTGGGCTTCGTTATAACCATCGCCAAAGTAGGAGAGGTTGTCAGCATGTGGCACGTTGGTTTCCGTGATGAGCGCCACGTGCGGGGCAACCTGGTTGAGCACTAGGCGAATCAACTGGATGACGCGGTGAGTCTGAGGCAGGTGCAGGCAAGTGGTGCCGTATTCCTTCCAGAGAAACGCAATCGCATCCAGGCGAATCAGTTCAGCCCCACGCTCCACGTAAAACAACAACGTATCCAGGATATCCAGCAGAACTGCCGGATTCCTGTAATTCAAGTCAACCTGGTCGGCGCTGAAGGTTGTCCAGATATTCCTGGGCTGCTGGTTGACCTGGAACGTGGTGAGCAGCGGCAGCGTGCGCGGGCGAATCACCTTTGAGAGGTCAGCGCCGGGTGGCACAGCGATGAAGTAATCAGCGTAGCGCGGGTCTCCGTGACAATATCCCTTAAACCAGGCGCTCTGAGCAGAAATGTGGTTAATGACGGCATCAAACATCAGGTTAAAATTCTGCCCGAAGCGCGCAATATCCTCCCAGCTTCCCAACGCGGGATCAACCACCTGGTAATCCACCACGGAGAAGCCGTCATCTGAGGTGTAAGGGTAAAACGGCAAAATGTGCACCCCGCTCACCGCGCCTGAAATGCGCGCCTGGCAAAATTCTTTAAGGGTGTGCAGCGGAGCCTCGCCGGGTTGAGTGACCTGGTCGCCATATGTAATCAGAATGGCATCACGCTGGCTGAGAGACGATAAACGCGCGGGGGGTATCCGCGAGCGGTAATGATCCAGCAGATTGCAAACCCTCTGGTAGGTTGCCTGACCGGCTGGCTCATCATAAAGGTGAATGAGATATTCAAGAACCTGTGATAAATCACTCATAAAATTGACTCATCCTGACGATTCGGGTGTGGTGGCAAGTTTTGAGTATAAATCTACCACATATTCCAGGGCGCGTTTCTCCACCCGGGCCGTATTGATGGCATCTCCAATGCGCCGGAGGTTTGCCTGGTAAGCTGCCAGGGTTTCGGTATCCACATAGCCCGGGTTGGCTTCCAGCCAGGCGTTCTTCTTGAGCAGCGTCTCAGAAAGCTGCGCTTCCAGGGCAGTACGCCGGAAAGAAGCCGCATCAAGCTGCAGTTGATACATTCTGAGCAAACCGGCCTGGCTGGTAACTTCTCCCTGCGCGGTGAATTGCTGCAACGCCTGTTCCTTTTCGGCCAGCACGGCAGCCAGTTCCGCGGCGCGTCGTTCCTCGCGGGAAATATCTTCCGCGCGGATGGATGGCGGGGGCAAGCTGCCCGCAAACTCATCCCAGCCAGCCGAGGCACCTTCCTCCGGAATGGAGATGCTCTCAAAGGTAACGAATTTACCGTCGCCGCGGGTCAGACGCAGCAGGATGGTTAAGATTTTGTGCGGGGCAGCCGCAACCTGAAGTGTGTGCCCTTCGTGCACCGGGATGCTCTCAAGCGGATTCTCAGCCAGGTCGGCCAGCCAGGCCTGGGACACTGGTAGCGCCGACCACAGGCTGGTGGTGAGTTTTTGGGCTGTCGGATTGTGAAACCGCACCAGCAGAGTCTGTCCATCCTCCGAGCGCTTGACTGCCGTGACCTTGAACTGCTGCGAGGGATCATCCAGGCGCATCAAGCTGCCGGCAGGCGCCAGCGCGCCGGGGTGGCAATCCGTCTCCACCACCAGCAACCGGCTGTTGAACTGGTCGGCCTGCTGCACCACCCCACCGCTTTGCCAGTCTCC
>CAYVOX010000124.1:0-4791 GCA_964453035.1 uncultured Anaerolineaceae bacterium | reverse complement strand
TCAACAAACGTGCGCTGGGGGTAAATGGTGACCGGTTCCGGTTCGCGGGCGCCGATGATGACCTGCTTGACGTTTTCAGGGATGGTCGAGTCATCATAGCGGGGAGGTGAAATCTGCCGTTCGACCACGTCAAACTGCGTTTCAGTGTAGGCGGATTCTGCCATTAGCCCCGTGGGGAACAGCACGCGCAGGCGGTGGTCGCGGGCGGTGTTGTTGACTGAAGTGCGGCATTTGATCACGGGTGAGTGCGCCTCAACCGTGATGATGGTGCGGATGGGCAGGGCGATCCTCTGCGTTGAGCGGCTGGAGCGGTCAGCTGATAATGCCTCAGGCACGAGCAGGGTGTGGTCAATCTGCAGGCGAGCCCGCAGCGGGCCAGTTTCGATAAAGCGGACTTTAGCTTTTTGATTGCGCGTGGTGAGGATGAGATCATGCCGGGGGTTAGAGGTGTTGTAGGTATCGCCGGCGTCACCACCGTCCTCAAACACCAGCAGGTTGGGATAGCTGACCCGGTTCACTTTGTCAGTCAGCTCCAGCGAGCCATCTGCATTAACCACAAGCCTGATGAAGTCGTTTTCAATTGCATTTTGAGCCAGGTCCACCTGCAAGGAGGGGCCATCCGGTTGAACCAGTTGACCCTGCTGAATGGAATCCGGAACAGCGAACAACGCCTGGTAGCCCAGCGCAGGCACCTGCGGGAGCAAGAGAACCACCCCTGCAATTGTTTTTTGAGAAGGCAATCTCACGCCAAGGCTATCCACAAAGCGCGTGCCTTCCGGCATGCTTGAAGCAATCTCAACCAGTTCGCCGGCAGGTCTGAGGGCTGTATTGAACACCACCCAGCTTTTTTGTGCTTCACCCTGGAAGGTAGTGTCAATGGCGGCGCTCAGGCTGGCAAGTGCAGCGCCCGCCAGTTGCCGGGCTACCTGCGCGCTTTTTTCAAAGCGCGCTTCCATATCGGTATGCACGTCATCAATGCTAACCGCGCAGATGCTGTCATGGGGATGGTTTTTAAGCAACAGGCGCCAGGCGCGGTCAAACTCAGCGGCGGGGTAATCCCCTCCCAGCGCCCACAGGGTTGCGCAAAGCGGTTCAGCGGCTTTTTCCAGCAGCTTCTGGCAGGCGTCGTTCTGAAGCTTAAGATACATGCGGCTGGAGAGGATGCCCGGAAAAACTGAGATATACCGCCCCGAGTAGAGTGCCCCGCGTAAAACTGGCAGCGGCTCGCGCAGCGCGGCGCTGGTGACCGCCTGCAGGTATTCCTGCGGCGTGCTTTGGATAACCCGCGCCCCTTCCAGCTCACCCAACTGCCTCAACATCGGCAGGATGTCATCCGGCAGCATTTCCTGGTCGTAACCGTTCATCAGCAGGATGTTGGGCGAGGTGGCGAAAGGTCCCAACTTTTTGATTTCACCCCGGATGCGCCCGGGCATCGAATCAGCGTATTCCGCCAGGCGCATGCCGTTGCGGTAGCTGCCCACCAGGTAAACAGCGGTGACCTGGCTGCCATCGGGCGATTGCCAGAGAAATTCGGACTTAATCTCGCGCGGGTCCATCTCCACCCCGCGCCACACAAACAACCCATCCAGTCCAAATTGCCGGTGAACCTGGGCCGTCTGCGAGATTTGTCCAAAATTATCCAGCAGCCAGCCGACCGGCATGCTGCCGCCAAGCGCCCTGGCCATGCGCTGCCCGATGAGCAGGTTGCGCACCAGGGATTCCTCGCTCACCAGCTGCCAGTCGGGCTGCAAATAATACGGTCCCACGCACACCCGCCCCTGGCTGGCGAACTGGCTCAGGCGGGTAAGGAGCGGGGTGGCGTCCTCTCCGCGCTGCTGCAGCTGTTCAAGCCAATCCTCAATCATCGAGGTCTGGCCGTCCAGCACAAAGCGGTAGCCAGGTTCTTTTTCCAGCATTTTGAAGAGCGAATCGAAGAAGGGCACCAGCCAGGGGTTGGTGTAGGGACTGTTGAGATACCACTCGCGGTCCCAGTGGGTATGCGAGAGGATGTGCGCGGTCTTTATGGGCGGCATAGGGCTTCAGGCCGCCTGGATGGCATCTCCGCTGGCAGCATCCATCCAGCGGATTTTTTCCGGGTCAAAATGCAGCCACACGTCATCACCGCTGTTGACCATTTGATCCGGCGGCACGCTCACCTTGGCTCCTTCCGAACCAACTTTCATAGTCAGCAGCTTGTGCGAGCCGAGCGGCTCTACCACCAGCACATGAGCCTGAATGGTGTTGGCCTGTTTTGAGGGCGCCAGGGTGATATTCTCCGGGCGCATCCCCATGATAATATCTGAGCCGGTTTTAGCCGCCAGCGCTGAGGCAATCTTAGCGGAAGGGAAGATTTCCGATTCGCCAACCATCACCGATGGACCCGCTCCGTTGCTCTGCACCTTGCCTTTGAAGAAGTTCATGGGCGGTGTGCCGATGAAGCCGCCCACGAAGGTGGAGGCGGGGTAATCGTAGATATTCATCGGAACGTCACACTGGACAATCCGCCCGGCTTTCATCACGGCAATGCGGTCGCCCAGGCTCAGAGCTTCCACCTGGTCATGAGTCACGTAGATGGTGGTGGCTTTAATCTCCTCGTGCAGGCGCTTGAGTTCGGCGCGCATCTGCAGGCGCAGCAGGGCATCCAGGTTGGAGAGCGGCTCATCCATGAGCAGCACCTGGGCTTTCATCACGATGGCGCGGGCCACAGCCACACGCTGGCGCTGCCCGCCGCTCAACTGGGCCGGAAAGCGCCCCAGGTAGTCCTCAAGCTGCAACAGTTCAGCACCTTCCTGCACGCGGCGTTTGATTTCATCCTTGGGCACGCCCTGCATTTGCAGGCCAAAGGCAATGTTATCAAACACTTTGAGGTGGGGGAAAACCGCGTAGGATTGAAACACCATGGAAATCTTGCGATCGCGCGGGGCCAGGTCGGTTACATCGCGGTCGCCGATATACACACGCCCGCCGTCAACCTGTTCCAGGCCTGCCAGGCAGCGCAACAGGGTGGTCTTTCCACACCCGGAGGGGCCGAGCAAAACCATGAACTCCCCATCTTTGATTTCTAGGCTGATGTCGTTGGAAGCAACGACCTTGCCGTAAATTTTGCGAATGGTATCAAAACGAATTCCTGCCATAGCTACCTCTCTCTAATTTGTGTAAGTCGGATAGTCCATGCCCTTATCACCGCTCACTTGACGATGCTGCCCCACATATTGAGCAAGTACTTGCGGATGATAAAGATGAAGATGAGGGCGGGGATAATCATGAAGAAACCGCCCGCGTAACGGTAATACAGGGGAGCTTCAGTCAGGTTGGTCATCAACTGAGCAGGCAAGGTGCGGTGCAGCAAGGTGAGGATGGTGGCAGCAAACACCTCATTCCATGAAGTGACGAAGGTGTAGATGCCGGCTGCCGCCAGGCCCGGAAGCGCAAGCGGTAGAACCACCTTGATAAAGGCCTGAACACGGTTGCAGCCCAGTGTCTGCGCGGCCTCCTCCAACTCGCGCGGAACGCCCACAAAAATACCGGAGGAGATGATGATCACAAAGGGCAACGCCATGGAGGTGTGCACCATTGCCACCGCCCAGACGGTGTCGTACAACTCCATTTGCATGAAGACCACCGCCAGGGGCACGGCCAAAATGGCCACCGGGAACATCTTGGTGATGAGGAAGCCCATGGTGATGGCCTGCTTGCCCCTGAACCGGAAGCGAGCCAGCGCATACCCGCCCGGGGCACCCAGAAACAGGCTGAAAACAATCGTCAGCAAGGCCACCACAACGCTATTGAGCACGTTTTCGGGAATACCCTTGATGTTGATGAAGTATTCCATCGTCTCGGTGGAGAAATTCACCGGCAGCAGCGGTTTGGGATAGGTGTAGATTTCGTTTTTTGAGCTGAAGGCCGCCAGGGCGATGAGGTAGATGGGCGCCAGCGTCCACAACGCCAGCAAAATGGCACCCGTATAGAGCAAAAATCGATTGATGATGTAACGTCGGGAACGAGGTTTTTTCATGTCATATCCTCCTAATCGTACCCGGCTTCTGCTTCGCTCGTCTTCAACAACCTGAAGTAGAGGAAGGTGGCGATGAGCGTAAAGGCCATGATAATCACGGCATAAGCAGCAGAAACATTCGAATTGCGGATGGTGACGTACCAGCGGTAGCTTTCACCGGCGAGCGTGGGAATAATGAGACCCGCCAGCGCAATCACGGCTGAGAAGGTCTGGAAGGCAAAGATGGTGCGGATAATCAGCGCGTTCTGCAGGGAAGGTCGCAGCAGCGGTAGAACCACGTAGAGCGTGCGCTTAAGCGCGGTGGCGCCGAAGACATCCGCCGCTTCAAAGTAGTCGCGGGGGATGACCTGCAAGCCCGCCAGCAGGATGGTCATGACAATGGCAGTGGCGCGCCAGGATTCGGCAATGACGATGGCTCCAAACATGGCGCCGAGGTTCTGGTAGGAGAGAAAAAGGAACGGTTTATCAATGAGGCCGAGCGACTGCAGGATAGAATTCAGGTAGCCGCGCTCGGTGAAGATCGCTGTCCACACGATGCCGCCCGCCAGGTCAGAGATCGCCAGCGGGATGGCGTAAATATACAGAAAAAAGGTGTGGCCCCGAAACCGGCTGTGGATCAGCAGCGCCATCAGCAGCGCAAGGACCACCTGTAGCGGCACGATGCAAATGAGCAGTAAAAGTGTGAACTTCAACGCATCGTTGAACTGGGTATCGCTCACCATCTTTTGAAAATTCGCCAGGGTTAGCGCGCCATCCGAGGCCTGGAACGCCAGCAG
>CAYVOX010000123.1:0-10204 GCA_964453035.1 uncultured Anaerolineaceae bacterium | reverse complement strand
CCCACGCTGCCGGTGATGCCAATCACGCGCACCTGGCACTGGCGGCGCCAGTAGCGGGCGATGGTTTGAAGCGCCTGGAGGGTATTTTCCACACGGATGCAGAAGGGGGTTGCAGGCAGCGAGAAGTCGGGCGGCAGCGTGCCGGAGCGCAAATCAACGACGGGAACCTCGATGGCAAGGTCATGTTCAATGACAGCAGCACAGGCGCCGCGCTGGAAAGCCTGTGCAACGAAGGCATGACCGTCTAGAGTCTCGCCTTTGAGGGCAAAAAAGAGGGATTCTGGAATCACCTGGCGTGAATCAATCGAAGCCTCACTGATTTTCAGGGAGGCTCCCTCGATATGGAGGCCTGTGAGGGCTTTGAACACGTCAGCCAGAGTTATCACGTTTTTCCTGACCTTACGGCCCGTAGAGCTTCTTGCGCGCTTGATCGGGCGGGATGTTGTAGAGGGTCACCGCGGTCTGGAAAACCTCTTTGAACACCGGGGCGGCGACGATGGAACCGTAGATGTTGGATTTTGGTTTTTCAAACCAGACGTAAACCATAAACCTGGGATCATCCACCGGGCCCCAACCCACAAACGAGGCGTTGGTGAGACCGGATGAATAACTGCCATTGATGGGGATATCGGCGGTGCCGGTTTTACCCGCGATGCGGTAGCCGGGAACTGCGGAGGTTGAGGCTTCACCTTCAATGGCCTCCGCGAGCATCTCTGAAAGTACTCTGGCAGTCTCGGGTTTGATGGGCTGCCCTTCCAGGTTGGGAGTAACTTCAAATTGACGCCCGTTATCCACATAGGCTTTGAGGAGATGCGGAGCAACCATCTGACCGTTGTTGGCGACGGCTGAGATAGCTTTGAGCATCTGGATGGGGGTGACGGCAACCGAGTGGCCGTAGGCGTTGGTGGCCAGGTTTGAATTGTGCCAGCCGGGGTCGGTATCCAGCGTGAGGGGGTAGCTCACCTCGCCGTCGAGGTCAATATAGGTGTATTTGCCAATACCAAAGCGGTCGAGGTAGTCGTAGAAAGTCTTGTAGCCCATGGTGGTGGAAATCCAGGCCAGGCAGACGTTGAGTGAGTTTTTAAGGCAGCCGGTCATGGTCTGCTCACCCCAGGCGGCGCGGTTCCAGTTGACGACGGAGATTCCAGCGTAGTTGAAGACGCCCTTGTCGATGAATTTTGTTAGGCGGGTGACGGTGCCAGAATCGAGGGCGGCGGCCATGGTGAGGATTTTGAAGACGGAGCCGGGCTCGTACACCTGCCCGATGGCACGGTTGAAGGGCACGTTGCTCTGCAGGCGGGTGGCGTCTTTGAAATACTCGTTGGGGTTGAAGAGGGGCGAGGAGGTCATGGCAAGGATCTCGCCGTTTCTGGGATCCATGACAACAATGGTGCCGGAAGCAGCGCCGTTGGATTTGAGGGCATTGGTGAGAATACGCTCGACAGCGGCCTGCAGTTCGCGGTCGAGAGTGAGGATGAGGCTGGCACCAGTGGGGATGGAGTCAATCTTCTCCACCTTGGTGGGATCGCTTTTATAGACGATGGATTTGGAGGAGCCGGTGAGCAGGTCATTAAAGTGGCTTTCGATGCCGAAATAGCCAGTGGGGGTTTCAAGGTCCTTGAAGGTGACAAAACCCAGAACCTGCCCGGCGAGGGTGTTTTCAGGATAGGTGCGAACCAGGCGGGGATACCAGACTACAGAGGCCAGGTAATTGACGCCTTCGTTTTTGTATTTCGTTTCCATTTCGTCGAGAATTTTGATCTTCTCAGGTTCAACGCCCTGGGCGATGCGGGTTGACTTGACCAGGGCAGGTTTCTTTTCGGGGTAGGGTTGTTTGGTGGTGGGGTCCATCCGCCCGCTGTCAATCATCAGGTTGTTGTAAACCTGGACGTAATCCAGGCCGAGGGCAGCAGCGATGGCGGAGGCAACCTTTTCAGGATAGTACAGGGTGGCTGTATCCACTTCCAGATCGAACACTTCGCGGTTGCCGGCCAGCAGGTTGCCCCAGCGGTCGTAAATCAGACCACGCTCGGGTTGAGGACGCAGGGTGACGTCTTCATGTTGGGCTTTGACCGAGTTTTTAACATCGGGGGAATCGGGTGAAAGTTGAAGATGAACGGTCTGCAGAACGATGAGGACTGCAATAGCGGTGAAGGCGAAGCCGATATCCCTGAAACGCTTAAAGGAAGTAGTTTTCATTGTGGGTTACCTCCAGAAGCTGACTGGTTGGTGGATTGCTGAAAGAAAACTTCCCAAAGGGACTGGGTGTAGGAGGGCTTCATGACCTGTTGGGGGATCATATCCGGGCCGGGGGGCGGAGCCAGATTGACCTGCTGGCGACCGGTATATCCCGGCACGATGACGTAAACGGCTTTGTCCATGCTGAGGGGTTTTAGACCGAGGGCTTCAGCGCGCGCCTTCATTTGCCCGGCAGAGGAAACAAAGGCATATTCGGCGCGCAGGCTGGCGATGGAACGCGCCAGGGATTGCTTGCGAAGGGTCATGTACTGGATTTGCATGCCAGCGGAGGCGGCCTGAGCCGAGATGTTGAGGTAGAGCATGCCAACGACAATAACGGCGACAATCACGAGCGCGACCATGCCGGCGCTTTGAATGTGTTTGCGCCAGGGAGCCGGTTTGTAAGCCTGAGTGAATGATTTTTTCATTGTGTTATCCATTGTTGCTGTTGTCTTCCTTCAGGTTTGCAACACTCATGCCAAAAGTCGTTTTTCGGCGATTCTCAGGCGGGCGCTTCGCGCTCGCGGGTTGGTTTTGGTCTCCTCTTCGTCGGCCTCAATGGGTCGGCGAGTCAGTTCAATGATGCTGGCGCGGTGCTGGCAGGTGCACACGGGCTGTTCAGGAGGGCAGATGCAATCACGGCTTTCGCGTCGGAAATACTGTTTTACGATGCGATCCTCCAGAGAGTGAAAGGAGATGACCGCCAGCTTTCCGCCGGGTGCCAGAGCACTGACCGCATCTGGCAACATCGTTTCAATCGCTTTAAGCTCGTCGTTGACGGCGATGCGCAGAGCCTGGAAGGTGCGGGTGGCGGGATGGATGTGCTGGCGAGTGCCGCCACTGGCGCGGGTGACCACTTCGGCTAACTGGCGAGTGGTCTGGAGGGGCCTGGCCTGGACAATAGCCCGGGCGATGCGCCGGGAGAGCTTCTCCTCACCGTAGCGCCAGAGGATATCGGCGAGGTCGGCTTCAGCGAGGTGGTTAAGCAGATCGGCGGCAGTGGTGGTCTGGGAGGGCGAAAAGCGCATGTCGAGGGGACCATCGGCCTGGAAGGAAAATCCGCGGCGGGGGGTATCCAATTGCATGGAGGATACGCCCAGGTCAATGAGGATGCCATCCACAGTCTGCCACCCTTTGAGCCTAAGCTGGTGAAGGAGGGTGGTGTAGGAGGCCTGGACGAGCGAGGCGCGGTCGCCAAAAACAGCCAGGCGCTGGATTGCAATTTCCAGCGCCTGGGGATCAAGATCCAGGCCCAACAACTGACCGTGCGGGCCGCTTGCATCAAGAATCCCCCAGGCATGCCCTCCAGCGCCAACCGTTGCGTCAAGATAACGCCCGGGGCTTTTTGGGCTTAAAGCGAGTATAATTTGATGGTAAAGGACAGAAATATGCGGTAAGGGAGAAGCAGGGCTGCTCATCATTACCGCAGAGAGAGATCGAGCTTGCTAAATCCCTCTTCCAGAACTTTGGGATCCTCAAGGATTTCTTCCTGCTTGTTCCAGAGCTCGGAAGCCCAGATTTCGAAGCCGTCACCGGTGCCAGCGATGACCACATTTTCTTGCAGCTGGGCAGACTGGCGAAGGGCGGGTGGAATGAGGATGCGGCCAGCTTTGTCGAACTCGATGAAAGCGGCGGGCGTGAAGAAGTGGCGGCGCATGAGGCGCGCTATGGGATCGGTGAAGCTGAGGGCTGTGATGCGGGCGAAGAGTTGCTCAAAGGTAGGGGCCGGGATGACAGAGAGGTTTTTATCGAGTCCCACGGTGAGATATCCGCCCTGTGCCAGCAACTCGCGGAAGCGAGACGGGATGGTGATGCGGCCTTTCTCATCAATGGTGTGGTCAAAGCGCCCCAGGAACATTAGTTCTACCTTTCTTAGATATGCGGAACGCCGGACAGTCCGGCGCTCCTGAAGTATTCTCCACTTTTACCCACTCAACTACACTTTCTCCCACATTGTACCTAAATTGACGTGAATATGCAAGTGGTTTTTAAACCATTTTGGACTTTTGTTTTGGAATTGTAATTTTTGGTTATTTGAGAGAGACGGCAGGGGGATTGGATTGATGTGAAGAATTTTATCAAGCGAGGAAAATGCATAAAGGCGGACGAAAGCCAGGTGGAAGGACGTGGAAACCACGCCTGTAAAGCGTTGTCACTTGGTGGGATACACCCAGCGCAGATGCAAGTTGTTTGAGACTGAACTGAAAAAACTGGCTAACTTTCGCTGGCTTCGGGTTTGGGTGCTTCGTCGTGATCGGGGATGAGCGTTTCAACGTTGCGGATGTTGGGATTGAGGTAAGCGAAGACTCCAACGACCAGGGTTGCGATGCCGCAAAGTAGTATGATGATGGACATGCCTGTGCCAGGACCGGTACCGGTGATCCAGCCGAGGGGAGCACCGAGTGTGGACTGGTTACTCACCATGGCAGGCTCAAAGAGGTTATCAGCCAGGGGACCGGCAATGAGCATGGCGAGGGGGGCGGTTATCTGCGCGATGAGGCGGCGCACTGAGAAGACTCTGCCCTGTACATCGGGAGCCACTTTGGACATCCAGATGGCCTGGTTGGAGGAGTTAATGATGGGGCCAAAGAACGCGCCAAAGAATGAACCGACCATCCAGAGAACGCCTTCGCGGGCGAAGCCCATGATGGCATAGGAGAGCAGGCCCGAAAGCGCCCAGCCTGCGACCACTCCCACAACTTTCTTCTTCGGTCCTCCCCAGGCGGTGATGAGCAGGCTGCCGAGGATCCCGCCGAACGAACCAACCGATTGGACAGAGCCAAGCAGGAGGGCGTTGTTATCGGTGCGCGAGAGAATCATGGGCGAGGTGAGCGTGCCGGAAATTGTGCTGAAGAAATTGCCAAAGAAGAAGACAAGTTGGAGTCCCAGCATGCTGGGACGCTGAATGATAAACTTGAAGCCATATAAGGATTCCTGCCAGAGGTTGCCCCTGGCAGCTTTGCCTTCGGCGCTAACGGTGGGCTGGGGAACTTCTATCCAGAGCAGGGCGAGAATGGCAATGACGAAGGTAGCGATATCAACGAAGAGGATGCCTGCCAGGCCAATAGGGGCGAGCAGAGCGGCTGCCAGAACCGGCGAAAAGACGCCAGAACCCCATTCCGCCAGCGACATCATGCCAGTGGCCCGGGCATACTGGTTTTTGGGGATCATCATGGTGATGGCAGAGGAGTAAGCGGGCCATTGAAAAGCCTGGAAGGTGCCGGCGATGAATCCGCCGACGTAGAGATGCCAGATTTGAAGCTGACCGGTGGAGTAGAGGATGAGGTAGAGGATGGTGATGACGCCTGCGGAAAGGTCGCTGACCATCATGACCAGCTTGCGGTTAGAGCGGTCAACCAGGGCGCCAGCGATGGGGCTGAAAAGCACGTTGGGGGCAAACCAGAACAACCCGGCAAGGGCCAGAGCGGTGGCTGAATTGGTGATTTCCCAGGCCCAGATGGTCATGGCAAAGCCGGACATAGCCGAACCGACCAGGGAAATGACCTGACCAAACCAGACGACGGTGAAACCGAACATGCCTTTGGGACGGATGAGGGACATCGAGGGCTCCTGGGGGGGATGGATATCGCGGCTATTGCCCGGATTGGATGTGGCTGTTCTGGTCAGAGCAGGTGCAGGCCCGAATTGTCTTACCGGCGCGGACGAGGTAACCTTCATAGGGTTGCGTGCCGCGCTGGGCAATCCAACCTTCCAGGTTGAAGGCCAGAGCGCCGTCTGCGGGAATCCATTCACCGTTGTACTTGCGGGCAATGTGGACGTGCGTGCCGGTGGCGCGACCGCCTTCGCAGGAAGGGTGACCGAGGGGGTCTCCGGTTTTTAAACGCTGGCCTGATTGTACCATGCCGTCTGCGGCGAGGTGGAGGTAGAAAATGACCCAGCCGGTGCGTTCGTCACCATCGCCGTCGAGGTCGAGGAGGGCGATGGCGTTCCCGGTGCGGGCGATGACGCCATCGGCGAGGGCGGTAGCCCATTCATTGGTGGGCTGGCAGCCGCCAGCGACAGCCGGAGGGGCAAAATCAATGGCTCCAAAGGGTTCACCATCACCGTAGGCGGTGTGGGGACCTCCGGTATAAGCCCATGGCGCGCCGGGTTTGAAGGGCAGGCGCAGGGCGGGTTGGGCAAGGCTGCCGGGGATGTGGGGTTCGGCGATGAGCGGGTCGCCGAAGAGGGTGCGGTATGTTTTTCCCAGGCCGAGGTCGCTGATGGCGGATTGGTAATCGGCAGGCTGGAGGATGCGTGAGAAGTAGTATTGAAGGGCAATACTGGCGGCATTTTGCCAGGGGTCGGGGCGTTCCAGGCGTCCATCGAGCAGGTCCCACTGGGGAAGGCGGCCCTGTCTCCAGGAATAGAACCCATGGTTGAGGAGGTTGGCAGCCCAGAGGAGCTGGCGGTATAGGCCTTTGTAGCTGGCGTTTTTATAGCCGAGCGGGTAGGTTTGTTCCAGGTCGAGAGGCAGGCTGGGCTGGGTGAGCGCGCCGGTTTGATACTCGACCAGAGCGAGGAGCAGGCGCGGGCTGAGGCTGTAATCGGTGGCGATGAGCTTAATCAGCTCGCCGCCCTTCTGAGAGCGCTCGCCGGTGAAGAATTCGTAATCTTTGAGCCAGCCAGGTTTGGATTGGACAAAGGCGACGATGTCAAAGCCTTTTTGAGCGGGGCCGTTGATGAAGAGGGAATCATGCAGGATGCGGGCTGGATTGCTCCAGAAGGGCTGGTAGTAGATGGGAATTTTCATCGGCAGGCCGGTGGGGAGGGTGGTGACCTCCTGCGGCAGGATAGGATTGGCCTGGCGAATTTCACGCTCGGTGGAGTTGAAGCGGGCGGCGAGGGCGGTAAGGGTATCGCCAGTTTGAGCGGTGTATTCAACCAGTTGCCCGGCGGTGTAGATGGGTCGGGTGGGGAAGGGATCAATGATGATAGACGTGGGGCGCGGCGTGGGGGGAACTGCGGTGGCGAGAGTGAAGGGTTTTCTTTCAGGCGCGCAGGCAGAAATGAGCGGGAGAAGCCCCACCCACAGCAGGACAAACGCCAACCAGGCGCGTTGGTTACGGAACAAAAATCCGGGAGATTTGCGTTTCTTTTGAACCAAAAACGGAAGCGGTGACAACTTGCGCATCTTTTGTAAGGTAGCCTTCGTAATCTTTCGGCCCATTGTGGGCAATCCAACCGCTAAGGTTGAAGGGGATGGGGCCATCAGCAAGGACCCACTCCCCATTATACTTGCGAGCCAGGTGAATGTGCGTGCCGGTTGAAAATCCCGCCTCGCAAGAGGGGTGCCCGAGCGGTTCATCCTTGGCGACGAGGGTGCCGACGGGACGGGCTTTATCGGAGAGGAGGTGCAGGATGAGGACAACCCAGCCGGTTTGCTCGCGACCGTCGCCATCCAGGTCGAGGACGAGCAGGCCGTTTTCCGAGCGGACGACGCGCCCGGCAGCCGGAGCCAGGACCCACTCCTGCGAGGCTACGCAGCCGCTCTGGTCGCTGGCGGGGGCAAAATCAATGGCGGCGCGGGCGCTGTGTTGCGCCCAGGCAGCATGCGGGCCGCCGGTGAGGCTCCAGACGCGGTCGTAGTAGAACGGCAGGTCGAGCCAGGGCTGTTCCAGGTCGTGGGGGAAGAGGGGTTCGATGGTTTCGGCGCGTGTCCAGGGGCTGCCGAAGAGCTTTTCGTGGACGGCGGGAAAGCCCTGCGAGGTATAGAGGACGCCCGACCATTCACGCTGGTTGTAAAGTTTGGAGAAAAAGTACTGGAGGGCTGCCGTACCGGCGTTGACTTCCGGGGCAAGACGGAGATTAGCCTGGTTGGGGAAGGTGACTTGGGTGAGTTGACCGGCGCGCCAGTAGTAATACCCGATGGAGAGCTGTTCGACCGCCCAGGTGAGCTGGCGGTAAAGGCCACGGTAGTTGATGTCATACCAACCGAGGGGGTACTCGGATTCGGCTAGGTTGCCGGGTTGACCGGTGACCCAGTGCCCCTGGAATTCGACGAGGGAGAGCAGCAGGCGCGGGCTAAAGGAGTTATCCGTGGCGACCTGCAACACGACTTCCGCGCCGGTCTTCATGCTGGTGCCCAGGTATTCACGGTAGGTTTTAAGGTAGCCGTTGGCGTTGTTAACATAATTGTCAATATCAAACCCCAGGGAGGTTGGTGAGTTGACAATTTCGCTATCGGGGAAGATGCGCGTGGTGGGAGAAGTCTCGCCGAGGTCACGTGGGATGAGTAGCAGTTGACCGGGTTTGAGCAGACCGGAGGGTTTAATAGGATCGGGAGAGGTGATTTCTTTAGACTGAACGCCAAAGCGGGCAGACAGGTTGGCAAGGGTATCACCGGGTTGGGTGTAGTACAAAACCGGCGGCGACTTGGTGGGTGTGAGGGTGGGAACCGCTTCGGTGGCGGGGGGCGGACTGATGATGAGGGCGGTGGCCTGTCCGAGGGTGGGACGCGGGGTGAGCTGCACCGACTGGCTGGTGGGCTGAGCGACGGGCAGTTCTATAATCCCGGCAAAATCCATGTTGCAGGCGAGCGAACTGAAGACGAGCGCCAGCAGCACCAGTGCTGCGCTCATCTGCCTAGCGTGTAATCTGATTAGCAGGCACACGCCTGTCCCAGGCTTCAAGAACTTCGCCATTACGCCTCATGTATCCGTAATATTCAACACCGGCTCCTTCGGAAATCCAGCCGTCCAGGTTGAACGGGAGGGAGCCATCCGCAGGAATCCATTCCCCATTATACCTTCTGGCGATGTGAACGTGGGTGCCGTTGGAAACGCCGCCCTCGCAGGAAGGGTGACCGATACGGTCGCCCGCTTTGAGGCGGGCGCCCAGTTTGACGCGCCCGCTGGTGGCAATATGCAGGTAAAGGATGGTCCAGCCGGTTTGTTCGTGCCCATCACTATCGAGGTCGAGAACAACCACGCCGTTTTCAGAGCGCACTACCAGCCCATCATCGACGGCGGTAACCCAGGCGGAGCTGACAGCGCAACCGGCGGAGTCGCCGGGAGGGGCAAAATCCAGGGCTGCCCAGGCAGAGCCATCCCCCCAGCCGCCATGGGGCGCGCCAGTGAAGGACCAGACGGTGCCATCCTCGATGGGTAAGCGCAGTTTAGGCTGGGTGAGCTTAACAGGCAAGACGGGTTCGAAAGCATAGTCAAACGAATAGCCAAACAGGCGGGAATAGGTGGCAAAAACGCCTTTCTCCGAGACGGCTCTTTCCCATCCGGAGCGGTCGTAAAGGTCGCTCATCAAGTTCTGGACGGCGATGGTGCCGGGGTTGAGGGCACTTGAGGCAGGCACCACGCTGCCATCGGTGAGTTTGAAACTGCTGAGGCCGTTGACGCGCCACAGGTAGTAGCCCTGGTTAAGCTGGTTGGCTGCCCAGGCCAGTTGACGGTAGAGACCTTTGCGGGCGCTGTTGATGTGACCCATGGGGTAATCTTTGCGGCTATCCGGGGTGGTGGATTTGGTGACCCATCCGGACTGATAATCAAGAACGGCGAGAAGCAGGCGCGGATTGACCGAATACTCGCGGCTGATGCGCTCAACAATGGCTGCGCCGGAGGTCATGCGGTCATCCACCTTCTCTTCGTACTGCATCAGGTAACCGTTGAAGGGGGCGACCGCCTTCTGGACGGAGAAGCCGATGGTGTGGGGGCCGAGCACCAGTTCGGAATCGGGGACGATTTTGAAGCTGGGGCCGGGCGCGCGCGGGGTGACGACCGGGATGACCAGTTTCTGCCCGACGGTGAGCTGGTTGGGATTTGCAAGCTTGTTGGCTTCGATAAGGTCTTGAATCTCAACGTTGTACTTTTTGGCGATGATGTTGAGGCTGTCGTTAGGCTGCACCACATACTGCTCTTCCCGGGCGCGGGGGGTGGGTTTGGGTTGGTTAACATCGGGGGTGGGGGTTAGATGGGGTGGGTGGGGGGGGCGGGGGGCGGGCTGAAAGGGTGTG
>CAYVOX010000122.1:0-10423 GCA_964453035.1 uncultured Anaerolineaceae bacterium | reverse complement strand
CCGGAGCGCAAACCAGCCTGGCCTGGCGCGGAGCGCTGACGAATGCCATCAATTTACTGGTCTCCAACCTGACGTTATGGGGGGTACTACTGCTGGGAATTTTCCTCTCGGAGCAGGCCGGGCTGGATGGTGTGACGCTGGCGGTTCTGGCACTGGTGACGATGGCCAGCTTTGAGGCGGTTCAACCGCTTGGGCAGGCTGCTTTGCACCTGGGAGCAAGTTTAGAGTCAGGGAAGCGCCTGATAGATCTTGCCAGTCAAAAACCGGCGGCAACTGAGCCCTCACAGCCGTGCGCACCGCCGGAAGACAGCTCCATCTCGCTGCGCGGGGTTGGCTTTCGCTATGCTCCAAATCTGCCATGGGTTCTGAACGGCATTGACCTCGAGGTTGCCGCGGGTGAGAGGGTTGCGCTGATGGGGCCGAGCGGATCTGGCAAAACCACTCTGCTCAACCTGCTGTGCCGCTTCTGGGAGGCGGAGCAAGGGGAGGTGCGGCTGGGGGGGCGGAAGGTGAGCGAGCTTGCCAGCCGGGATATCCGCGCAAATATCAGTCTACTCTCCCAGGGGCCGTATCTGTTCAGCGCCACCCTGAGGCAGAACCTGCTGCTGGCTAAGCCAGATGCCAGTGAAGCAGACCTGCTTTCTGCGCTTGAACAAGTACATCTGCTGGACTGGGTCAAAGCCTTGCCTGAGGGGCTGGATACCTGGGTGGGCGAGCATGCCCAAAAGTTGAGCGGGGGTGAACGCCAGCGCCTGGGTATTGCCCGGTTGCTGCTGCAGGATGCGAAGATTCTGCTGCTGGATGAGCCAACCAGCCATCTGGATACCATCACAGCCAGGCAGGTGGGCCAAACGCTGCTGAACGCCACCCGGGGGAAAACTGTGCTGTGGATTACTCACCAGCGTGCCGGCCTGGAGGCTTTTGACCGCGTGCTCTTTCTGGAGAATGGCAAGATCCGCGAGGCAGGAGGGCGTTGAGGAACTAAACTGAAACGGATTCCGTTAAGGGGGTGAAGTAAAATTTTCTGGCAAGGAGTCCGATATGAAAACCCGTCTCGTTCTTTCCCTTGTGCTGGGCATTCTCTTTTTGGCGTTATCCTCCCTCCCCGTCTCAGCGGATGGGATTATCATTCCGGACCCTTGCCCGGTGGACGGCGGCTGCAAGCCCTTTGAGCCCACTGCGCCGCCCTGCGACCCACGTTACCCTTGCCCGGTTGCGATTGAAATCCGACCGCTGAACCAACTGAACATAAAATACCATCATGTTACGGTAAAAATCGATAACCAGATTGCCACCACGCATGTTGACCAGGTATTTTACAACCCCAACACCTGGGGAGTGGAAGGCACTTATGTTTTTCCCCTGCCAGAAGGGGCAACCATCAGTAAATTTATCCTGTGGGTGGATGGAAAACCGGTTGAAGGCAAGGTAATGGATGCGGTGGAGGCTCGCATGGTTTACGAGAGCTATATCCGCCGCAACAATGACCCTGCCTTGCTGGAGTATATCGGGCGTGGGGCATTCCAGGCGAGGATTTTTCCAATCCCGGCTAAAGGCGAGCGCCGAATTGAACTGGAATACCAGCAGACGCTGACAGCTGATAACAGCCTGGTGCACTACACCTACCCGCTCAATACCGAAAAGTTCTCCAAAACCAACCTGGAATCGGTGGCTGTGACGGTTGAGATTGCCTCCAGCGCGTCCATCCGGGCGGTTTATTCACCTTCCCATGCCGTGGCTGTTACCCGAACGGACAACCGGCACGCCTCGGCCAGTTACGAGGCTAAAAACGTCAAACCGGATAGCGATTTCTCGCTCTACTACTCGCTGGGCGAGACTGAGGCGTTTCACCTGTTCAGCTATCGCGACCCAACTGACCCCCAGGACAGCGACGGCTTTTTCATGCTGCTGCTGGCGCCCAAGCCGGGTGATGACCAGCCCCGGGTGGCCAAGGACGTGATCCTGGTGCTGGACCACTCTGGCAGCATGGATGGGGAGAAGTTCAGGCAGGCACAGATGGCTTTGACCTATGTGCTCAATCATCTCAACGAGGAGGACCGTTTTGCGGTGGTGGCTTTCAGCACGGGTGTGGAGCATTACGCCAGAGGGCTGCGCCCGGCGGATGAAGCTGCCGAGGCGGTGAGCTGGGTAAACGGGCTCAGCGCGAGGGGTAGCACGGATATCAACCGCGCCTTGCTGGAATCTGCCGCCCTGGCGGAAAAAGAACGCCCTACCTACCTGCTGTTCCTGACGGACGGGTTGCCGACAGTGGGTATCACCAAAAGCCAGACCATTTTGGCCAACGTCGAGGATGTGATGCCAGAAAATGTGCGCATCTTCCCGTTTGGGGTGGGATACGATGTGGATACCTTCCTGCTGGATACGTTGAGCCAGCAGCACCACGGGTTGAGCACTTATGTGCAGCCCGGGCAGCCTTTGGATGAGATTCTCTCCTCTTTTTACGAGAAAATCAGCACGCCGGTGTTGACCAACCTGGAGTTGAATTTTGGAAAACTGGCGGTCTATGATATTTACCCTTATCCGCTGCCCGACCTGTTTGCAGGGAACCAGGTGGTGGTGGTGGGGCGGTACCGCCAGGGGGCTACTGTGGATGTGACCTTGACCGGTGCGGTGAATGGAACCCGGCAGACCTTCACGTACCCGCAGCAAGGCTTTAGCCAGGATTCGCGTTCCGCAGCGACCACGGTTACATCGCTGCCGCGACTGTGGGCAACCCGTAAAATTGGCTACCTGCTCAACAAGATTCGCCTGCATGGCTCTGATAAGGAAGCGATTGACCAGATTGTGCGCCTCAGTATTCGGTATGGGATTGTGACTTCCTACACATCCTACCTGGTCACCGAACCGGCTCCGCTAGGCGCGGATAACCAGTCCAGGCTGGCCCAGGAGGCCTTCCGCCAGGCGCAAGCCCAACCCACGCAGGCTGCCAGCGGACAGGGCGCGGTGCAAAAAGCTGCTGACCAGGGACAGTTGCAGCAAGCGCAGCAGGCTCCCGGCTTGCCTTCAAATTCAGCACAGTCTGTGCGCACCATAGGGACTCGCACCTTTGTTCTGAACAACCAGGTCTGGATGGATACAGCCTACGACCCAAAACAAATGACCGCCATCAAGGTTGCTTTCCTTTCGGAGGATTACTTCAGGTTGGCGCAATCGCGAACGGATGTATCGCAGGCCCTTGCGCAGGCCGAGCGTGTCATTGTGGTGGTGGACGGTAAGGCTTACGAGGTTGTGGATTCGGCTTTGAGCACACAACCGGTAGATATTCCTCAAACGATCACCCCTCAGCCCGGTGCCATCACGCCAACGGCTGGCGTCACTTCGTCAACCCCGGCCAGCAGCCAGCTAAAAGAGGTGCCCGTGCAGGAGACTTCTCCGGTGGTGTGGATGGGGCTGGGGGTGGTTATCCTGGCGGCAATGTTGGTTACCTTGAGAAAAGTTGGGGGAAAGTAAGTCTTCCTGCCGGGGTGAAGCTTCGCTGCGCCAGCAGCAGGCAGCCCAGGGAATGACTTATTTTTGTCCTTTTGGCGTTGCCAGCCACTCACCCGGAGATGGGGTGGGTGGCAGCGCCGTGTTAAAACCGCGGCCTTCGCGGTAGGAAAAGTAAGTGACAGCGCCAGGGTGGATGATCACAAGCAGCTTGCGTAACTGTTCTTCATACTCAAAAGAGATTTCATATTCTCCCGCGGGTAGATCGCTGATGACCAGATTTTCGTCATAGTAGTCATCTGGGTGGGTATTGTTGGGGCCGTAGCTGTGCAACTGCCATATTTGCCTGGTTTGTGTGTTGCGAATGTTCACCAGTTGCCTGATGATAGGAGAGCCGTCTTCGCGGGCTAACTTGCCAACCAACACACCCCATCCCAGGGAGGGCGCCAGCCAGAGCTCAGGGTTGCGGGAGGAGTAGAAATCGCCGATTTTCAGGCGCACTTCAAAATGCAGATGCGGTCCGGTGGTGTTGCCTGTGGTGCCCACCACGCCCAGCAGCGTTCCGGCTTCAACGCGCTGGCCAAAGGTCACATCAATGCGGTCAAGGTGGGCTGAAACGGTGCTCAGCCGGTAGCCGTTGAAGCCAAAGTCATGGTCAATGGCAACTGCCAGGCCGTAGGGGTCATCTGGATCATACATGCCGGTTGAGAGGCCGTATCCCACCCAGACCACCCTGCCCGGCGCGGAGGCATAGACGGGCGTATTGCGCGGGGCGGCAATATCCACACCCGAGTGGGCCAGTTTCTTGCCTTCAGCCAGGCCACCGTAGCGGTAATCGGGCTCGGGCCAGTTGACCTCGTCAACGGCGATGGGGCGCTTGAAGTAAAAATGGTCGTTCGGGTTCAAAGCCCAGGGGGTATCATACAATGGGGGACGCCAGAGCGAAGCGGCAACGGCGCCGGGCGTTGGGAAGGTGTAGCGCACGGGCGGTTCTTTAGTTTGAGGCTGGGGCGCAGCCTGTGGTGTAGGCTGGGGGGCGCTGACCTGAGTGGAAACGACCGGCAGTGTGGGCGCGCTGGTCGGCAGCGCAGTTAATGGGGTTGGACCGGGGACAGGTGCTGCCTGGCAGGCGGCAAGAATAGTGAAGGCAGCGATTAATCCCAAAAAATGCTGGATTCTGTTCATGGGCTGGGGGTGAAGGTGGGACGCCGGGTGGCGGTGGGGGTGATGGTCGCGGTGAGCGAGGGGGTAATCATCCAGTTATACCAGGGGGTTGGGCTGGGGGTGATCGTTGGGGTGAACGTATAGATGGGCGTAGGGGTTCGGATGGCTTCTGGCGGGTAAAGCTGCGCCATGGCAGAGCGCCAGTCCAGGCCTTCGCGCATGAGAAAGACATCAAACAAACCGGCGGGGTAATAAGTGCGCCAGGTCACCTGGGAGGGCAACCTTTCCCATCCATAGCGGGAAGCCAATTCGGTGAAATCTACCCAGTAGCCGGAGGGAATCATTCCGTAAGCGCCACCCTGTTCGTAGGCGGTGGGATCACCCCTGTAGCGGGCGCTGAGGTCCCACGGACGCTGTGAAAGCGGCAGACCTTGAGAGCCATCCTGGTAGCGGGCGCGCAGGAAGATGCGCCAGTAGGTGAGACCGCCGATATCTTCGCGTTCCAGCGCAATCCACCCGGCGTTGAGCGGCGCGGTGTTAATAGAAAAGGCGCGCCCGGTGTAGAGCCAGTTTTCCTCCAGCCCGGGGTGAGAGGCAGTGGTGATGGGGAGGTAAGCGTTATCCAGATTGGCCAGGAAATCCCATCCGATTTCCTCCGCGATGTGGTTGCGCAGGGCGGTGAAAGCATCTACCACGTTCTCGTGCAGGTAGGGGGTCGGGACGGAAACGTCCTTAACGGGTACTAGCACCGATCGCTGCCCCGGGACGGCAGAATTCTTAGCCTGGCCTGACTTCCAGAGGGCGGCGGCGGGTTGCTGAGCGGAGGCGGGTAATTTAAGTCTTGCCAGAGCCTGGGCTGCCTGCCCGGACCGCCAATCCATGCCGTGCAGGGCAGCGGGCATGCTGTTTGCTGGAAAGACGAGCGAACCATCCGTGATGTTATAGGCGCCGAGAGAGGTCTGGTTGGGGCTGCGAATTTCTGCCAGCAGGGCTTTGCCATCCGGGCGCCAGACGGGAAGGTCGCCGTTGCCGATGGCCTTAGGGGCGGATTCGGGAGCCTGGGAATCCCAGATGTAAATGGTGCTGATGCCGGGGGTGTCGGATGCCCAGGCCAGGTAACGACCATCTGGCGACCAGCGGGGATAGCGATTGCGACCGGTGGAGGTGCTGGTGAGGTTGATGAAGCGGTCATCAACGCGGTCCAGCCTGGCTACCCAGATATCCTCCGAGCCGCCGCGCGTGGAGACAAAAGCAATTTCACGGCCAAGCGGTGACCAGTTGGGGGAGTAGTTTTCACCGGGGGTTGAGGTTAGTTGAAGCGGTTCCTGGGTGGGGTTAGCCAGCGAACGGATGATGATCTGCAGGTGGCCGTCAATGTAGCTCTCGTAAGCCAGCCATTGCGAATCCGGTGACCAGGTGGGAGAGCCGTCAAACTGGGGGGTGTCTGTCAGCCGTGTTTGTTGTCCGGAAGCCACATCGAAGAGGAAGATATCCCAGTACCCATTCTGGCGAGAGGCAAAGCCCAGGCGCGTGCCATCGTAACTGGCGGCGGGTTGAATATCATCCCACAGCCCGGTGGTCAGGCGGGTAAGCGCCAGGAATTGCGGATGGTAGGCAAAGAGATGCCTGTGCTTGCCGTCGCTCATCGAAAGGAAGATGACGCCCTGCTGCTGCAAGCCTTCCTGCGAGGTTTGCGGCAAGGGGGAGGCAGGTACATTACCTTCGGTAGGGCGAACGGATGGAACAGGCGTGGGAGGGGTTGTTAACGTTCCGGGTTGCAGCGTCTGGGTGGGAGCAAGCGTCTGGGTGGGAGCAGGCGTGGAGGCTGGATTGAGTTGAGGAAGAATAAAAATACCCACCAACGCCAGATTAATCACCATCATCACAACCAGGACGGCGATTACCAGGCGAAAGGTGGAATTGGATTTAGGGGTCATGATTAGTATTCTAAAGCATAACTGAGGCCAACAGCGAGATTCTGATTAATAAATATGAAAGGATGAGCGTTTGCCCCTGGGCTAAGGCTCATCCTCAGTGAAAGCCGGCTCAACAGTGAAGGCGACAGCCTGCGAATCGACGGTGCCGATTTCCGGGTAGGACAAAGTGGCTGCGAGGGAATAGGGATTTTGGATTTCACCGCGCAGGTGCATGGTGAAGACGATGCGGTGCTCGGCGGTCTCCACGATCATGGCGTGGGCTGCCTCCCCGCCATCGCCGGCGGTGATGGAAGCCTCAAGGTTGGGATTTTGCTGAAATGGGGTGATATCCACATGCACCCGAATGCGCCGTCCGTCAGGCCAGGGCTCGACGCGCAGTTCAGTGAAGCGCACCTGTTCAGGTGGGAGGTCAATGGGCGTCCGTTTACGGAAAGAGCGCAGGGCCATCTTGAGGATTCCGCCTTATGCTTGAGAAAGGTGCACGAAACATGCCGCGCCAATCAGTGCTGCATTCATTTGACCGGAATAACCGCCAAATCACGGGTGTTTTCAAACGCAACCCAGATGTTTTTGCCGTCACAACCCAGCGCATAGGGCAATTCGGGCAGGGGGATGGGGTCGCTGAGCTGGCGCGTGGAAAGGTTGACCGACTGCAGGGTGAAGCTGTATTTATTGGCGCCCCAGATGGTCTGACCATCGTAGGCGAGAAGCTGAGCTTCCAACGGGTATATGCTGCCGACCTGATAGGTTTTTGGGTCAATCGAAAGCAGGGCGTCTCCCGCAGCCCACATCATGTTGTTGGCGAAAAGCAGGCTTTCAACGTAGATACCCGGGAAGATAGTTTTAATGATGGCGGGCTTATCTGTTTTTGATTTGCCGGCATCAATCACATAGATGGTCTGGCTGACGGCGAGCCAGATTTTGCCGTCAACCACCGCAATAACGCTCAAATTTGGGGCATCAGCGTTGGCGAGAATGGAGGTTATATCAATATATTCTGAGGCAGTACTGCCGATTTTTATCTGGCGTAGCATAAAACCGATACTGGTCCAGGGGTTATCGGCGGCGCAATTTTGCTCGCCAATGCCGCCGTATTGCAGCGACCAGAAGTATTGCCCGTCGCGGTAGGCGCTGAAGAAGTCGCACGGGCCGAAGCACACCACACAACCGAACTTTTGCTGCGAGAGCGTTTTGCCGGTTTTGAGGTCAATGCGATAGAGCGTATCAGGCGGTAGAGCCATCCACACAGCCCCTTCTTCAAAATTAAGCAGGCGCGCGCCTCCAGAAGGCGCTCTGACCGTTTTATTAAAGAAAGCAAACGTTGGCTCGGGCGTGGAAGAGGGCGCGCGGGTGGCAGTTGGCTTGGGGAGGGTAGGCGTGGCAGTGGCAGGCAGCGGGGAGGGTTGCGCAGTTCTGGTTGCGGAGGGGGGAACGGGTGAAGCATTGCTGGTCGCCATGGGCGGCAGCGGCGTGGGGGTGGAAGTCAGCACGGGTTCTGGGGGCAGCGTGGCTGAGGGTGGTTGCGCCGAAGGAGGGACGGGTGAAGCGGGGACGCAGCCCACCAGCAGGATCGAAGCAATCAGAGCGAGGAACATAAGGTTTTTTAGGGTGATGTGGGTCTTCATTGCAGCCGCCTTTGTGGATGTTAGATTGAGGTTATCAGGAGACTTATGGGGTGATTTTACGACACTCCATGTAGAAGCGTTTCTCCCTGGCCTCACCCATGGAGAAAGTCTTGCGGGGCAGAGCACCATCAAGGATGACGGTTTTGAATAGATCGCTCTTGGGCATAGCGGGTAAGTAGAACCCCAGGTTTTCCGGTTGGCTGCCCAGGCGGATGAGAACATCTTCCCCGTGGACGTAATCAATTTTGCCGCCCTTGCCGGATTTTACCCAGGCATCGAGGAAGACCTGCAGGCTGCCAACGGGCAGGTTAGAAGTGGGCTGCAGGAGATGCAGCAGCGCATAGCCTGCCTGTGAAACGACTCCCATTACCTGGCCTGCGCCTTTTTGGTCATCGACAGCCTGGATCATGGTTTGCGCATCAGGGCAGGTGGTGAGGGTGAAGGCTGAGCCAAAGGTGGTACGCAGCGCAGTGGCAAGCTCTTCCTGGACTCCAAACAACACGCGATGGATTGGCTCAAAATCCAGGCCCTCGTCATGAACGTTTTCAATCTCCACCAATGCGTATCGCGCGGGATGATCCATGCCCACCTGCGGTTTCATCTGTTCCCAGATGGCTTTGGCGGTTGCCAGTGAGTGGTTGCCGTCGCCCATGGCGAACAGGAGCACGCCCAACCCGGGGTTGACGCCGTATTTGGCGCTGAAATGGCGGGCATCTGCAAGGTTTTCCAGGGCGGAGACGACCTTTATTTCAAGGCCGGGTTGGTCGATGAAGTAACCCTTCAGGTGACCGCTGCCCAACATCAGGTCAAAATCATAGGCCAGCGGCAACTTTTGACGCTGCCGAACCAGCGGCTCAATCACCGTGCGCTCGGGGTCATCTATCAGCACCAGGATGTGGGGCAACTCCAGGACGGCGCCCTTGCGGATTTTAATCCGGGGAGGGAGGCGATCTAAAATCGTCCCTTCGGTAGCCCTGATCAGCGTTTGCGAGCCCTTGTTGTAGTCATAGCGTTCCAGGTCTAGAGCCAGCATAAGGCCGTGGCGGGTCTTTCCCCCGGCTTTCCGCTCAACCAGGATCAAGCCTTCGTGGCAGGTCAGCAGGTTTTGCGCCAGGTAGGCGCGCATGGTCTGCTGGGTGGATTGGGTGCGAGCGGTTTCCTCCGGTGTGCCCAGGAAGACTTCCGGCAATATCATGTGATAAGTAGAGGGCGCGCCGGAAGCAGCCTGTTCCACGGCCTGCCAGTATTCCGGCTCAGAGGTGAACTGGTCGCAGGCGATGACCGCCCACCGGGTGAGGTTGGTGCCAGCTGCGGGGAGAAGGATATCCGGAATTTGAATGCCAACGGAAGGATAATTTCGCATTTTGTTTCCCTCAGGTGAAAGTGATGAGAATATTGTACCAAAAAAAGCCCTCTCGCTTTTAGGGGAGAGGGCCAGTCTTTTAGCTGAGTTGGGGGTTACATACCCGCCATGTAGGCAATGCCGAGGGTGCCCGGGCCGGTGTGGACGCCGAGAACCGGTGAAATACGCGCGGTCATCACCTCGTGCACCAGGTTGACGGAAAAATGGTCGCGGGCGCGCTGCAGCAGCATTTGCGCATCGTCAGGGGTATCCGCATGCAGGGCGGCAATGTGAATGGGTGATTTATGCCCGACGGCTTTTTCAAACAGGTGCAACAGCCGGTCAATGGCTTTGGTGGTGGTGCGCACGCGTTCAATGGCTTCAACGCGGCCATCCTGCAACCCCAGAATCGGCTTGAGGTTCAACATGGTGCCCATGAAGGCAGCAGCGCCGCCGATGCGCCCGCCGCGGTGCAGGAATTCAAGGGTGTTGAGCAGGAAAAACACGCCAGAATGCGCTTTGGCTTTTTCGGCTTCGGATTTGCATTCCTCAAGGGTGGCTCCCTGGGCTGCCAGGCGGGCGGCTGCCAACACGTGAAACCCCATGGCGTAACTGGTGCTGAGCGAGTCGACCAGTTGAATACGGGCGCCGGGGAGCATGTTTTTGGCCTGGATGGCGGAATCGAGCGTGCCGGAAAGTTTGGATGAAATATGGATACTGAGGATATCGTAGCCGTCACCGAGCAGGGTCTGGTACATCTCGTGAAAGGCAGCCGGGGAGGGCTGGCTGGTGGTGGGGTTCTCTTTGCTGGCCTTCAGTTTCTCATAAAATTGTTCTGGGGTGATGTCAATTCCATCCAGGTAAACCTTATCTCCCCAGATGATATGCAGAGGGACACTGAAAATTGG
>CAYVOX010000121.1:0-10549 GCA_964453035.1 uncultured Anaerolineaceae bacterium | reverse complement strand
CACAAGGTTTTACGCAGGCGCATCAGATTAGAAAAGGGAGAACCACGAAGAAACAAGAAAAAAAGCAATGGAAAATCAGGGATAAAAACAAGAACGAGGAGCCCAAATCCTTTTAAAATTAAAAGAACACATGCGAAGAGAAAATGCGTAAGCCAATCAGGATGAGAAGCGATCCCCCCGCGATTTCCATGCTTTTACCGAATTTGCTTCCTAACTTCTGTCCACCTTTCAACCCGAAGTAAGATAACCCAAACGTCACAATGCCAATCAACAATGCAGGCCACCAGATCTCGCTTTTCAGTAAGGCGAAACTCAATCCAACTGCCAGAGCATCAATGCTGGTAGCCAGGCAAAGGATGATGAGTAGCTTGCCTTTAGATGGATTCTGGGGGTATGAGGAATTTGAGCGATCAAGACCAGAGCGAATCATTTTGATGCCAATATAGGCCAGGAGAATAAGGGCAATCCAATGGTCAAAATTGCTGATCAGATTGGCGATTGAAGACCCTGCAATCCATCCAAGAATGGTCATCCCGCCCTGGAAAAGGCCAAAATGGAACGCCAGGCGTAAGTTAGAGCGCAAGTCATCGTACTTTCCGGTGGTGCCCACGCCCAGCGAGACGGCAAAGGCATCCATGGCAAGACCGACGGCGATAAGTAGAGAAGTGATAAATTCCATAATAACCTGATTAATAAAATAGACCACCGATGAAGGTGATCTGGTTGAGGGAGATCGGAGTATTCTCAAACCGAGAATTCACTTTGGCTAATTATAAGTTATTTATCGATGAAACTTATGCTTTCTATTCATTGTTGTATTTAAAGAAGTAGATTTATTGAAAACGGCTTGACTGAAAATGTCAGGTATTGTATAGTATTTGTTAGCGCTAACACGGAGGACCATGAGAAAGAAAATTCCAGGTCGAGTCACGGTTATGGATATCGCCAGAGAGGCAGGGGTATCCACCCAGACGGTGAGCAGGGTGGTCAATAACAGCTCGCGCGTTGCTGACTCGACTCGGAAAAAGGTGCAAGAGATCATTCGCCGCAGTAATTATAGACCCAACCGTGCCGCCAGAATCCTGGCAAACCAACAAAGCCTGACGATTGGGCTGATTATCCCCAACGTGGCGAACCCTTACTATCCGGAGATCGTGCATGGTATTGAGGCAGTAGCCGCTGAACACGGTTACAGCGTCCTGCTCTATAACACAGAACGCAAACCAGAGCGCGAACAAAAAGCGCTAGACTTGCTTGAAGAATACAGGGTTGCGGGTGTGGTGGTTTGCGCAGCAGTTTTACCTGATCAGATGTTGATTCCGCTGCTGGAACGTCAGCAAGCGGTGATGGTCATTAATCGAATTTTACCTGACAATGTTGCCGGGAGGGTGATGATTGATTTTAAGCAGGGCGTCAGAGAGGCTGTCAGGCATCTCTTTGAGACGGGCAAGAAGAATATTGCTTATCTTTCCTATGAACCCAGCATTTATTATAGTAATCCTTCACGGAAGGCGGGATTTTTACAGGCATTGGAAGATTTGGGCTGGGACATGGCATCGGAATTTATTGTCCCCTGTAACCTGAGCGTTGACAGCGGCTACGAAACCACGCTGAGTTTGTTGCGCGAACATCCAAACATAGATGGGATAATTTGCTACAATGATATTGTAGCAATCGGCGCTTTGAGAGCCTGCGTCGAATCAAAAAAACGTGTTCCAGAGGATGTTGGTATCATTGGCTGCGACAATATATTAATGGCAAGATATGTCACGCCGCCATTGACTTCAATCAGTATTTCACAGTATGAGCTAGGCGCCACAACCGGAAGGATGCTGCTACAAAGGATAAAAAAGGATAAGAACCTTTCTGAAACCATATTTACACCCACATTAGTAATCAGAGAAAGCACGAAAAGGTGAACCAATGCGAAAAGTTCCAGGGTTTCTCAACCTCCCCAACGCCACAATTCAACACCAAAATAATGAATACTCACTTTATCGTAACCCGGATAACGGAGATAAGAAATTATTGGTAGAAGGAAATACGGAAGGATTTAATGGAATGATGGTTGAGGGAGCGCAAAAAGCGATTTTGTGCGATCTCACCCCTGAGAACGCAGCTGCGATGCGCAGCAGGATTGGTTGGCTTTCACCAAAACCTTTAGGGCTGGTCAAATCCTTTGGCTTTGGCGACCGATTAGGCCTAGCAACACCGGGGCACATTGACGGCATGAAGGGATTCAAAGTTGCGCCTGTTTTTGCTCAGCAATCGGTGAGAGAGAACACTCGAACGGGCAGAACACCTCAAAATGTAATGGATGACGCCATGTGGGGCGTTTTGCAAGCCGGATGGATGGAATCCTGGGGAGCTGATGCTGACCATATTAAATTACCAGGTGTGCTGGATGCATTCATCAATGCTGGTTACAGCATGTTCACCATTGACCCGGGTGATTTCGTTGAGCAAAATGCAGATAATTATGACCTTGAAACTTTACAGGCAAAGGTTCAGGAATTACCCTGGGATGTTTTTGGATGCACACCGCGAGATTTCGTTTTATCGTGGATGGGCAAGGAAATTCCCGTTCTGGGGATTGTTTTTGATGAAAGAACCTTGCTTCAAGCACTTGCCAAGTACGGGAGGGCAGTTGCTCATACCGTAATGATGTTCAGAGAAATATGTAAACGTAAAGGGCATGAACCCTTTGATTTTGAGGTGTCGGTTGATGAGACGGATTCGCCGACAACGATTGCCGAGCACTTTTTTATTGCGACAGAGCTGCGCAGGATGGGCGTCAAATGGACAAGCCTGGCGCCTCGTTTTGTGGGACGATTTGAAAAAGGTGTGGATTATATTGGCGACCTCGCGATTTTTGATCGCTCCATGCAGTTACATGCGGAAGTCGCCAAATTTCTGGGTGGATATAAAATTAGTTTGCACTCAGGTTCGGATAAATTCAGCGTTTACCCCAGCGTTGCTCACCATACAAACGGTGTGCTGCATGTGAAAACTGCAGGAACAAGTTATCTGGAAGCATTGAGAGTAATAGCGTTGATGGATGGTAAATTATTTAAGACCATACTCGATTTTTCGGTTAGCCGGTACACTATTGATAAAGCTTCGTATCATGTTTCGGCAGAGATGGAAAAGATACCGCAAAATTTTGCCAGCCCGGCAGAATTATTAGATAATTTTGATGCCAGGCAAGTGTTCCACGTAACATACGGTTCGGTGCTGGAACGATTCGGCTCAGGAATCTTTGAGATTCTAAAGAAGAATGAGGTGGTTTATTACAAGAAACTGGAGAAACATTTCCGTCATCATATTGAACTACTTAATTGATTAGATATTACAGAACATTGGGAGGAGAAATGACTGAAAAATCGAGATTGAATGAAGACCGATTCTTTTCTTCGGAACCAAAACATCGCAAACTGGCTGTTGAAATCTATGAATCCATCAAAGATTTGCCAATCATCAGCCCGCATGGACACGTTGATCCTAAATTGTTCGCGGGGGAGAAGGCCAGTTTTGGAACGCCAACCGAGATGCTCATTATCCCGGATCACTATGTTTTCAGGATGTTGTATTCGCAGGGAATCCCACTTGAACAACTTGGAATTCCAAGGCAGGATGGGGGGTTGGTTGAAAGCGACCATCGGAAGATTTGGCAAACTTTTGCCGAGAATTATTTCCTTTTCAGGGGAACGCCCTCGGGAACGTGGCTGGATCACGAATTGTTCGTAGTATTTGGCGTAGAAAAAGCTCTGAACAAGGAAACCGCGCAGGAAACCTACGACTTGATTGATGAAAAATTATCCTCAAAAAAGTTCGCTCCACGACGATTGTTTGAAAAGTTCAATATTGAAGTGCTGTGTACGACTGATGCTGCCTCAGACCCGCTAGACCACCATAAAAAAATCCATGAATCAGGGTGGAAGGGAAAAATATATCCAACGTTCCGCCCGGATGCGGTGGTTAACCTGGATGCTCCCAAATGGAAAAAGAACCTTAATGACCTGAGCGCGATTTCTGGAATTGACATTAACAGCTACAAGTCATTCATTCAGGCCCTGGAAAACCGGCGCAGCTTTTTCAAGTCAATGGGCGCCAAAGCCACCGATCACGCCGCCTTATCGGCCTATACCGCTCCAATGTCAGATACCGAGGCCGAGGCAATATTCACGCGCGCGCTGAAAGACAAAAAACAGGATGATGACAGCCTCAGGTTCACCGGGCACATGTTGATGCAAATGGCCAGGATGAGCATTGAAGATGGGCTTGTAATGCAATTGCACGTAGGTTCTTATAGGAATCACAACCAGTTTATATTTGAGCGGTTTGGAGCGGATAAGGGATGCGATATTCCCGTCCAGGTCGAGTTTACCAAGAATTTGGCTCCCCTACTTAACCATTACGGCAACGATCCACGCCTGACGATTATCCTCTTCACGCTGGACGAATCGGTGTACGCACGCGAGATGGCAACCCTGGCCGGACACTACCCGGCACTGAAGATTGGCCCACCGTGGTGGTTCCACGACAGCCTGAACGGCATGCAGCGCTACTTTGATCAGATCATGGAAACCGCCGGTCTATATAATACCTCCGGGTTCAATGACGATACCCGCGCATTTGCTTCAATTCCCGCCAGGCATGATGTGTGGCGGAGAGCCGGAGCAAACTGGCTGGCAGGGTTGAAGGCCAGGCATCTCATCAGCATGAAGGACGCATTAGAAATGGCTTATGATCTGGCATACCGCTTACCCAAGCAAGCCTACCGCCTGTAAGTAATTTGTTCGCAAATAAAAAAGGAAAAGAGCTCGGAATTTCCAGGGCTCTTTCCCTTTTTTATTTATATAGTGCGTGTAGCCAATTAATAAATTTTTACCATTTTCCATAACTCTCGAAATTCTTTCGGTACTCAATCCTTGGTTCATTTAGCAACTTGGCTTCCATAATAATATCCGAAATCTCCTCCAGGCAGGAAACCCATTGCAGTGCCTCATCGAGCGTTTGCCCGACGGCAAAACAACCGTGCCCTCGTAACATGATTACCTTATAGTGGCGCAACTCTGCGGCGACGGTATTTGCCATTTCCTGAGATCCTGAGGCGAATTCTTCAGCGACAACAGGAATCTTGTGAAGTAAATAAGAGCCTTCATTATCAATGGGGATAATCTCTTCACGGCTGAGGCTGAGGACAATAGCAGTGCGTGGGTGGGTGTGGATGACAGCAAGGGCTGAAGTTTGCAGGTAAATCTCGCGATGGACAATGAGCTCTGTACTAGCCCGCGTGATGCCGCTATCTTTTTTTTCTAGAGAAGTTTCAACGAGATCTTCCATTTTGAGTCGTCCTAATTGGGCGCCTCGCCGCTTGATAATGATTCGGTTGCCAACCCTGACACTCATATTTCCACCGTGAGAGCTTGTCAATCCTGAAAGAAAAATATCACGTCCAATATCTCGAAATTCTTCAAATAATCGCTGGTCAATCATTTAATCATCCTGTTCTGTGTTCACGCCAAACTATCCAGCCCTAGTAGGCTTAATCGAGCCATTCCTGGAACGCCGTTTGAATCCCAGCCACGGAATTCGTAATACTCTTTGAGCATCGGCTCAAGTTGGACAGTATGCCCTGCACCAGGACCGGTCTGGATGGGATCGTTAAGCAAACGAGGGGGAAGAGTGTCATCTTTTCGGCTGAATCCTTCGCGCAGGTTGTAAAGTCGTTCGAGATTCCAAATGCGCTCGCCAACCATCATTAGATCGTCACCAGTGAATTTTTGGCCGGTCAAGGAAGTGAGGGTACGCGCGAAAAATTCTTCGGCAACTGCCATATTAACAAACTTGCACACCACAAGACTATCAACGACCGCGGCTGAATTTTGATGAACTACAACAATGCCTGCTTTTCCCTGGACGGCAAAGCGATCAATCAGCCTTGGCAGGGCAAGCACCTCTGGGCCGAGCATATTGCCGCGCATGTGGCAACCGCCCCGATTGGATGTGGCAAACAGTAAACCCTGGCCTTGCATGCCGCGCGGATCATACGCAGGGATTTCCAGTTTCTTAGCGCTCATAGAATATTGGGGAACACCGTGCTTTTCAGCAAAACGGTATGATCCTTCAGCTAATTCATCGCCAAGACCACGGCGGTAGGCAATATCGCGGATGATATCGCCAAGAAGCTCTGCCCGACCAAATTCGAGTTCGGATTGTATGATGCCACGCTGGGTGAGTTCCATGGCGCAGGCAATTGTGCTACCTGTTGATATGGTATCCAAACCGAGTTCGTTGCACAGGTAATTGGCGTCTGTGATGGCTTCGAGATTCTTGATGCCGCACTGTGCACCAAAAGCCCAGGCCGTTTCGTACTCGGGACCTTCACCAGAGCCCTTTGATGTACGGGTGATGCGAGTGCAGGCGATTGGACAAGCCCAGCAGCCCTGGTTCTTGACCAGTAGCTTTTCCGTCAACCGTTCTCCGCTAATTTCCTCAGCATCTTCAAATTGAGAGGCTTGAAAGTTACTGGTTGGGAGAGCGCCAATGGAATTGACCACATTCATCATGATCGCAGTACCAAACTCGGGCAGGGCCTGGGAGGTTAGCGGGCTGGCTTTGATGCGCTTGCCCGTCTCGTAAAGCATGAAACGAAACAGGTCTGGATCGGTTGGCGTGTTTTTTTCTTTCCCCTCTACCACAATCGCCTTGAGATTCTTGGAGCCCATCACAGCGCCAGCGCCACCGCGGGCTAAAGCGCGCTCGCGGTCGTTCATGATGGATGCCATCCGGCTGAGGTTTTCACCGGCTGGGCCAATGCATAAAACGTTGCGTTTGTTTTTATCCTGTCCTAATCGTTCAGTTGTCTCAAAGACTGTTTTTCCCCACAGGTCAGCAGCATCGTGAAGCACAATTCCTTGAGGAGTTATTTCAAGATAAATCGGTGCGGACGCTTTCCCTCGGATAATCAGGGCGTCGTAGCCGGTGCGCTTGAACTGCATGCCCCACCATCCACCGCTATTGGCATCCAGGATGGTGCCTGTGAGCGGGCTTTTGGTGGTGACGGAAAAGCGATTGCTTGTTTGCATGCCGCTTGCAGTCAGCGGGCCTGCGGTAAAAATGAGAACATTTTGCGGAGAAAGGGGATCGACCTCGGGACCGACAAGATCCCATAGGAAACGAGCGCCAAGGCCGCGCCCACCGAGAAATTGATGAGCAAATTCAACCGGTAGATTGTGAACGCTCACTTTGCCAACGGTTAAGTCGATTTCAAGGTATTTACCTGCCCAACCCTCCATAAAAAGCCCTTCCTTCTTGTTCTTTAATATCCTCTAGAGAATAATATGGTGATAATCGCCAGGTACCAGTGGATGATAAACGGATAGAGAAAAGAGCGCGTGCGCCAGGCTAACCAGCCAAAAAATGTACCCCCAAAAATACAACTGTAGGTTTCCAATTCGGGCTTACCAATGTGCGCAATAGTAAAGGGGACAGCCTGCAGAAGTATCGCGTAGGGCCCGCAGATTGGATACAATGCAAAGAGTAAGAAGCCCCTGAATAAAAATTCCCAACCGAGCAAATCCAGACCATAATTACCAACCAGCGACCAAACGTGGTCAGTGTTGACGCCGTAATAAGCCTGGAAATCCGATGTAGGTGAGATAACCACCATCACCAGGGACATCACCAGGCAGCTGATGAGGACTGCAGGAATACCGAATTTTATATCGCCTACCTGGACGCCATAATCGGAGGGGCGCTGCCCGAAAACAAGCACAAAGGCAAATGGGAGCAAGCCGAAGAATAGAAGATGATCGAGCACCTCATTGTTGAAAGGGGTTTGATACCTCTCAACAACGATGCTAAAGGTTGAGACAATGATAGCCAGGATAACTTTCCAATTAAGGTCCTTAATAAGCTGGAATGAATTGCCCCGGTTTTCCGCCATGGTTATTCGCACTTTTCCAGCCGGAGGTAACGGATGCATTCTTTCTCGGTGAGGTTGCGATCTACACGCGAGACGGCATCAGCAAGCATAGTGTCCACGTCTCCGTGCATACCCCACAGACGGATGGTACCATCCCAGGAGGTGGTAACAACCTGCGAATTTGATTTGTTGAAGGCGGCTCGTGTCACCCAGGTGGTATGGCCTTCCAGAGATGCGATAAATTCTCCGGAGATTTTCCACAGGAGGACGCTGCCATCAACGCCAGTGGAGATAAAAAACTGACCATCCCAGGAGAGATTGAACGAGGTAATTACATCATTATGAGCGGTGAGTTGTTTGATCAGGTTGCCCGCAGTGGAATAAATAAATATGGCACCAGTTGAGTCACCGATGAGAATGGTCTTGCCGTCTTTTAGAAAGGCTACCGAACAGGATGGATAGTCGGTCGTGATAGTTTGAAGAAGCTTTCCCTCGATCGAGTAAATTCTAGTTGAATAATCTGTCCCGGCAGTAGCCAGCATGACACCATCCGGGCTGAATGCGATACCGTTGATACTATCAGGGTGGTTGAGTGTGATAAGCAGCTTGCCGTCACTGTTCCAAATGCGGGCAGTGTTATCACCGCTAAAAGTTGCGACGTACTTCATATCAGGGCTGAAAAGTGCGCCATCGACCATATCAACATGACCGGTGAAAGTTGTTAATTTACGACCCTGAAGGTCGTAAATAGCTGCAACATTTTTTGTTCCTGAAAGGAGGATTGTTTTTGCGTCAGGGCTGAGCTGGGCTGAGTTCACCGGTCCAATATCCACGCTGAAGGATGAAATGAAGGTTCCGTCCTTAGACCAGGTTCGGATCGTACTATCTGAACTGGCAGTTAACAGTTTTTGGTCGTCAGGGGTGAAGAACGCATCAGTCACAGGGGCGGTGTGTCCCTCGAGGATATTATCAAATAACTCATCTGTTTTCCAGATTCGGACAGTATTATCCCAACTTGAGGTAACAATTCGGGAGGAATCTGAATTGAACAATGAAATGTTAACCCAGTTGGAGTGTCCGCGGAGAACAGCAATCTGGCTGCCGTCCAAATTCCATAGACGAGAGGTTGAATCATAACTGGAAGTGAGGATTTTATGCCCGTCAGGGCTGAAAACAGCCGCAGTTACGGTTGCGGTATGGCCGCGGAGAACTGTTTTTAGCTCGCCTTTCATACTCCACAATCGGGCGGTGTTATCGTAACTTGCTGTTAAAGCGAGGGTTCCTTCCTGGTTGATTGCGATGCTGTTGATTGATTGTGTGTGACCAATCAACGGGGTTGATGAACCGTCATCCAATTTCCATATTCTTGCGGTGCCATCCCAACTGGCAGAAAGCAGACGGGTATTATCCGGTGTGAAGACCAATGATGAAATCAGGGCGGTGTGGCTGGTTAGCTTACGAAGCATTGTGCCATCGTTTTGCCAGATGATAATGGCGTTATCAAGACCAGCTGTAGCAATCAGTTTTCCATTTGGGCTATACTGGGCAAAACTCAACATTTGTTCGTGTCCCACCAGCGTGGTGATTAAGGTGCCGTCGGGATTCCAGATTCTGGCGGTTTTATCCCAACTGGCTGAGAGGATATACCCACCATCAGGGCTGAACATTGCAATGCTAATCGCGTCGGTATGCCCTTTCAGGGTCACCAGGGGTGAATTTTGCTGCCAGACACGAATTAGCGGTGAATTTCCAGCAATGACAACCTGACGGCTATCCGGACTAAATAATGCGGTGTAGATTTCTTCCCCGGGGAATTCGAGCTTCTGAATAAGCTCGCCGGTATCACTCCAAATACAGACAGAGCCATCTTTACTGGTGCTGGCGATGCGATGGCTATCAGGGCTGAAAACCGCCAGATACACGCGATCTGTGTGGCAGCGCAAGGTTTGAGAGAAGTTGGCTTTTTCAAGGCTCTGGTAAAGGGCAGTCTGAGCCTCGCGAATTTCACCCAGATTCGCCTGGTTGGATAGAGTTACTGCTTTTGAGGCGAGCAGAATCGCCAGTTCCTGGTCTCGATCCACCACCGAACCCGACTTGGCTGCCAGCTCGCGCACATAGGAGATTTTGGATTGGCGTTCGGCTTCGAGCGCCGACTGGCGTGCGGTTTGCATGCTTGCGTAGGCAAAGATTCCGAGTATTATTGCAATTGTAGCCAGAATTCCGACGCCGATCAATGCATTACGCAGGTTTTTACCGCGAATTTTTAATCTATTGGCCGCGTTCGATTGTTCTTCAGCGCGTGCAGCCTCAGATTGGGCCAATTTCTGCGCGGCCTCCAGTTCGCGGTTGCGTTGAAGCTGCCGTTCTTCTTCTTGCCGATCTGCTAAATCTTGAGATGCGTTTATAAAATCTCGCTCGAGTTGATTGGGCAATTCGGGATGCACAGCAAACCATTCGCTTGCCTCGATTAAATGGGCTCCACGATATAGCAAATCCTCATCTTGATTGAAGTGGTTCCATTCCTCCGATGCTTCGGTCAGCTTACGGTGCAGCCTGAGATTCTCAAAATCATCTTCAATCCAACCACGCAGCTTGGGCCATTCTCTGATGAGCGCTTCA
>CAYVOX010000120.1:0-10764 GCA_964453035.1 uncultured Anaerolineaceae bacterium | reverse complement strand
GCCGAATATCGAGATCCTTCGGCTTTTCAAGCCTCAGGATGACAAACTGTCAGGTTGCCAGGCAAAAACCTTTGGGGATCTTTTTTCTTGAATTACCTTATCCCGGGTTGACCAGGCGGCCCATGAACAGCAGCGTGCCCGATTGCTTATCAAAAATATAGAACAGGAACGGGCGGTCGATGGTCAAATCGATAATTTTCATCGGCATCGAAACCAGTTGGAATACCAGGGCAGTCGCTGCGGCGGCTTCGGTGCCTTTCTCATCAACTGAAATGAAGGCTTTATGCAGCGCGTGGGAGATAAACAGGTCGCGGGTGCCGTCTATGCCTGAGAAATCGGCTAATTCTGCAGAAAAGGCATCTGTCATACCCAGCGCTTCGAGCGAATCGACCAGGTTTGATGAGGTTTCAAACGTGAATTTGGGCATCTTCAGGTTGACCTGGATCAATTCGAGATTGGCAAAGGCTTTGTTGAGTCCATTTCCATTCAGCGAGGTTTCAACCTCAGAGAATTTGCCTTCATCGGGCAGGATGATGAACATGGAGAGCTTATTGCTTTTGTAGGGCAACTCGATAGCCTGGTAACCGATCCCCTTTGCGTACATATACTTCGCATCGGTTGCCATCATCTGAACCTGGGTTTTCTTGCCGTCCAGCAGTGTAAATTCGGCGGGTTGGGTGAATTTTTCTGTAAAAGGGTTGCTCCAGTCCGCTTTAAAGTAAATGGCATTGGTGAGGACGAGCCTTGTCAGCGAATCAATGGAGCCTTGAGGTAGTAAATCCTTGATTTTTTGTTCGGTCTGGTCGCTCACCCAGGCGTTGATGGTCTGCCGGGAGGGTTCCGGTGCGGTTTTAAAATCCACCAACTTCAAGCCGGCGCCGTAATTTTCTGCCAGCAGGTCCAGAAATTCGGCCTTGAAGGTGTAAGTTTTCTCGCCCCACAGGGCATTGGTCACCTTAAGCTGGAAATCCTTCTGGTTGGCATCGCTCTGGTTCTGTTCGCGTTTATTCAGCTCCAATTGAAGGGCGTTGAAAGACTGGTGCAGCGACGCGGATGGCAGCGTGAAGTGCAAAGCCTTGTTTATTTGCGCCTGGGTTTGGCCGCGCGCGCCAGCCTGCGCCATCACCAGGGCGGTGGAGATGCTGTAGGGGGAGAGAAACAGGTTGCCAGGTTTTGAACTGAGCACCCGGTAAAGATCAAATGCAAACGCGGCGTTATCCGCAACCAGCCTGGATTGATCGGACGGGCTGGAAGCCGGGCTGGTATTGCGCGGCTTGTTGGATTGAGCCACCAAAATTTGAGCGCCGGTGCCCGCCAGAGAACAACTGGTGAGGAGGGTGAGTGCCAGTAACATAAACAGAATGGTTTTCATATCAAGTTCCTTTCAACCACATGATCTTATTTTATGACGATGGCGGTGGCGCAGAGGTTCCCCGTGCAGCGGCGCGTTAATAGAGAGGAATGTAACCGGGCTTTAGCCGCCAGCCGGTGATGCCGGGCCAGAGCAGGGGTGCGAACGAGGGGGGTGAGGTGGTGATAGTTCGCCCGGTGGAGGGCAGCGAAACGCAGGCAGATGCGATGGCTTCCACCTGGTAGCAGGCAGGTTGACCGGCAGCCCCGGGTGGGGAAATCCAGAAGGGGATTGAGCTTGTATATATTTGCGCGGGATTATTGCATGCGCCGTTGTGTTGGCTGATGTGGTAGCTGGCGGCGCCCGGCAGGGGTTGCCAGTTCAGCCGCAGCTCCCCTTCGATGATACCTGCACTGACGACCAGCTGCGCGGCGTTGAAGCATACTCCAAGCGGCGAGGCCATGCTGGTGGTGGTTGCCAGAGCGGCGCGGGCGATATCAAAACCGTAGGGCAGGCTGAGGAACTGGATGCGATCCTCAGGCGTGTGGTAATTGGGGTTGAAATCCACGCCGCGGCAGCCCTGCGGCTGGTAATGGGGAAAGTAGTTTTCCAGCACCAGCACCGCCCCCAGGCCGGCTTCCCAGAAGGTGGAATGGTCGGAATAGGGCACGGCATCATCCGTCAGGTAGTCATAAGTCAGATTTATCCCATTCGCCTGGATAGCTTCCACAAAGCAGCGCCCGATGGTCTGGGAGGAGGGTAGCGTGCCTACGTGCAGCTCAAAGCAGCGGTCGTTGTCGTTATCAAAACCGAACATATCCAGGTTAATCACGCCCACGACAGATTGCGCATCAAGACCGCTCAGGTAGGCCTGGCTGCCTTTCTCGATTTGCTCCTCGCCGCTGAAGAAAATCAGGCGAACAGTTCGCTCAAAGCGGTAATGGCGAAGCAGGCGCGCAGCCTCCAGCAGGGTAGCCACGCCGGTGGCGTTGTCATCCGCGCCGGGGGAGGGGTCTGTGACGGTGGTGGAGAGCGAATCCAGGTGCGCCGCCAGGATGACGACTTCACCCGGGCGCGTTTGCCCTGGAAAGTCCACGATAAGGTTGCGCGTTTCATAGTCGTTGGGCAGGGCTACGATGGTGAAAGGCTGAATTTCGATTTGCCCGGAATCAGCGCTCCAATTTTGCAGCTGCTCCAGCACAAACTGAAAGGCACTGTCTGTTCGCGTGAAAGTTTGCGAGTGGCGGATGGTGAGACGGGTGGTCTTTCCGGCGACGGTAACGGGCACTTCGCCGGAGAGCTTCTCAATCCAGGCGGCCCATTCTTCCAGGCTGGTGCGGCTGAGCAGGTCGGTGACGATGGGGTTGGCCCCACAGGTGAATTCGGGGTGCGGGGTGGAGGCTTGACCTGCTGCAGGAATGCTTGTGGTGAGGATGAGCAGGATGATGGTTAAAATTCGGGTAAAATTGTACATGCTCCCTTAAGCATAACGGAAACCTGCAACCTGTCAACCGGGTCACTCGTCGTGAAAAAAGGTGAGGGTTGGCGGATTGCGGTTTTGATTCCAATTTGTATAATACAAAGTGTATCTATTTTGGCGAATTTTAATCTGTGAGAGGTGTGTATGGCGCGAATTTCACGCCGAAAATTTCTTTACCAGGTAGCTGCTGCGCTTGCGGCCGTTGAAGCAGCACGCATTCTCCCGGCGCAGGCCGCTCAGGCAGCTGCGGAAACCTCCTTTCCGCTGTTGGCGGTGGCGCAGGGCAGCAATGAGGATACCCCCGAGCAAATTTTACGCACCGCGCTGGCTGGTATCGGCGGGATGGAGCGATTTGTTAGTCCCGGGCAGGTTGTGGCAATTAAACCCAATGCCACCTGGGCATTCAGGCCGCACACCGGCTCCGCTACCGACCCTGACGTGCTGCGAGCGGTGATTAAGCTTGTGCGGGAGGCGGGAGCAAAGCGCGTCATTGTGATGGATCACTGCTCGATTGACCCGGGCACGGCTGAGGCTTTGCGGCTCAACCAGCTTGGCAAAGTGATGGATGAAATGGGCGTGGAAAAAATTGTTCCGGACCGCTTCAACGCCCCGCGCTCAACCTATACCAGGATTGACCTCCCCAACGGTAAAGCCTTTAAGAATATCGGGGTTATCAAGGCCGCCCTGGAGGTGGACGTCCGCATTAACCTGGGGCTGGCTAAGAGCCACAACGTCACCAAATATTCCATGTGCCTCAAGCACATGATGGGCTTCATGGAAGTACCCCAGAACCTGCACACCAACCTGGAGCAGGGTATTGCCGATATCAACGGTGATACCCCGATTAAACCGGCCCTGAACATCCTGGAGGCGATCCGCGTGCGCATGCCGTGGGGAGATTACCGCGTATGCGCCGGGCCGGAGACAGACCTTTCGCACCCCAACATTGTCAAACGGCTCAATCAGATGGTGGTCGGCACCGACCCGGTGCTGGTGGATGCTTACGGGTGCGTGGAGTTCTTCAAGATTCAACCTGATGAGCTGACCCATGTTCTGAGGGCTGCGGAAAGCGGCGTGGGACGCATGGATGTGGCTAAAGCCCTTGCAGAAGGGGTGGTGCGCGTTTTCCGTGTGGGGCAGCCCATCACAACGCCCACGCCGGCTGCCACAACCACGACGACCGCTGCCCCGGTTAATCAACCCACCCGGCCCGCTTTGCAGATTTCCACCCCGCAGACGCCCACCCCGCAGCCTACCGCTACCTCAGCGCCGACGGCTGCCTTGCCGGTGGGCGAGCAGCCTGCCGCGAGTTCCCCGGCAGATGAGGTGATGAATCCCAATGCGGTATTGAGCGGAGCGCTCATCCCCGCTGCCGCTGTGGTGTTGGGGGCAGGCCTGGTGGCTGCCAACCGCCTGGCGCGTCAAAATCCCTCAGACGAGCCAGAGGATGCGTAAATTCTTCCGCCGCCCATTGCTTGACCAGCTCGGGCGCAGGCTGGTTCAACTGGGTTTTTTGACGCTGTTTCTTTATCCGCTGCTGGTGGTGGTGTATAAACGCGTTTCCTTCCAGCCCGCGCCTACATTAACATCATGGTTATTCCCATTTGACCCGCTTCTGCTGGCTGGCCAGACGGCCAACCTCAACCTGGTACTGGTGGTCATCGGGGCTCCGCTGCTGCTCCTGGCGTTGAGCTTTGTGTTTGGGCGCTTTTTCTGTGGCTGGGTGTGCCCACTGGGAACTGTTTTGGACCTGGTGCGTTCCCTGGCCTTCTGGCAGAAGAGCAAGCGTTATACCGCCGTGATGCGCCAGATGCGCGCGCAGGGCAACAGCCGGGCGCGCTTCTATATTCTCATCGGGGTGCTGGTTGCTACGCCGTTTTCACTGCAGGCGCTGGGCTGGCTTGACCCGCTGGTCATATTCAACCGCGGCAGCAGCGCGTTGGTTACCAACTTCTTTGCACTGCAGCAACCCGGATTGCACGCCGTGCTTTCGGTCTTTTCGCTGGCGTTTCTGGCCATTCTGGCGCTGGAGTTCTACCAGCCGCGCTTCTGGTGCCGCAACCTGTGCCCACTGGGCGCGCTGCTCAGCCTGGTTTCGCGCTTTAGCCTGCTCAACCGCAAGGTGAGCGAAAGTTGTACCGGCTGCGCAGCCTGCCGCCGCGAATGTCCCATGAACGCTATTCCCCTTGAGCCGCACGAGACCAATTACGCCGACTGTACCTTTTGCCTGGAATGCCAGGGGGATTGCCCCGCCAACGGTATCACCTTTGGATTTGGCAGCCTGGCAGGGCGCCGCTGGCAGCGCGAGGGCAAAGTGACCCTGGCGGAGGGCGGCATTCGCCTGGAAGGGCACTACGCGCCCGTGAAAGTACCGGCGCGGGTAACCCGCCGCCAGTTTTTAGGCGGGGCAGCTGCCGGCGCGGCAGGACTGGCACTTTCTCCGCTGCTGAGCGTGCTTCCGCGCCAAAAACCGCTGCGTCCGCCGGGCGCGCTGCCTGAGGAACAGTTCACCCAGACGTGCATCGCCTGCCAGGAGTGCATCCGGGTGTGTCCCACGCATGGATTGCGCTCATCTTTTTTGGAAAACGGCCTGGCAGGGTTGGGAACGCCGGTGCTGGTGCCGCGCCAGGGGGGCTGCTCGCTGAACCCCAGCTGCCCGCATTTGTGCGCGCAGGTGTGCCCGGTGGGAGCCATACAACGCATTGAGCCGAAAGATATGCGCCTGGGAATTGCGAGGGTGGAGCCTGCGCTATGCCTGGCCTGGGATCAGGGGGTGAAGTGCCTGGTGTGCGTGGAGGCCTGCCTGGTGCGGGCAGCGGTCTCTTACCAGGGGCGGGTGACGGTGGACCCGACGCGCTGCACGGGCTGCGGGCGCTGCGAGAGCGGCTGCCCGGTGCCGGGCTCTGCCATCCGGGTGGTGCCGTTTTAACTATCTATAAGCCAGGATCGCGCCGTCTTTTCCGGCCAGGTAGAGAATCCCATCCATTATCTGCGGTGGGCCAACCAGCCAGTCTCCGGTATCCAGGTTCCACAACGGCTGACCGGTTTTGCGCTCAACCGCGTAAAGATGCGGATCGCCCGAGGCAACGTAATAGATGACGTCCCCATTCACCAGCGGGGATGTGGTCAGGGCGCTGGGGGCGCGCACTTCCCACTGCTTGACACCGGTCAGCGTGTCAATGGCAGCCAGCGTGTTACCGGCAGAAGCGGCGTAGACGGTTCCATCCAGCACGATGGGCCGCGCGAACACTGCATCCCCCAGCGATACACGCCAGTATTCGCCTCCGGAAGCCTGCGCCAGGCAGTAGAGGCGCGCATCCCCCGAGCCAAAGTACACCCGACCATCGCTTACCACCGCCGGACTTTCCACTGCGCCTTGCGTGAGGATGCCGTCTTTCCAGACCGGATCACCGCTGGCAGCGCTGACTGCGTATAGCCTTGTGTTGTTTGAGCCGAAATATACCACGCCCGCGGCAACGGTTGGCTGGGCATGCAGCGGGCTACCGGTATCCACCCGCCAGACGGCGGTGCCGGAGGTGGGGTCAACAGCGTAGAGGGTGCCGTCGCCAGAGGCCACGTACAGGAGGACTCCTGAGAGGGTGGGCGGCGCATAGATGGGCGCGCTGGTGCTGAACTTCCACTGGATGCTGCCATCCGCGGCTGAGAGGGCATAAAGCACCCCATCCTGCGCGCCGACCCACACTGCCTGTTCGCTCGCCACTGGGGCTGAAGTGAGGCGGGTGGGCAGCTTAACCATCCAGTTCGTTTTGCCGGTTGAACCTTCCAGGCTGAGCACGGTGCCGGTATCCATGCTGGCAAACAGGTTCTGACCCGAAAAAACAAAACCGAGCGGCTCACCTTTGCACAGTTCCACCTGCCAGAGCAACTTGAGGGGAGACTCAGAGGGGGTGGGGGTGGGCAGGGCAGCCAGCGCAGCTTTGACCTGCTCATTTTTAGGCTGGGCCACCTGGGCTTTGAACAGGTAACGGTGCGCCAACCGCAGGCGCCCCTGGCGTGCGTACAGCTCTCCAAGGTTTTGCAGCGCGGGAACATTTTTGGCATCAAGCTCCACCGCCTGCCGGAAAGCCAGCAGTGCCTCCGCCTGGCGATCCTCAGCCAGTAGGCGCTCGCCTTCTTGAAAGGTACGCTCCGATGGGCTGCGCAGTTGGGCAGTAAGCGCCTCGCAGGCGGTCAGCGCCAGCAGCAGGCTTATCCAGAGCAGCAGGGTGAAGGGGGCAAAGGGGGAGTTCTTCCGCATAGGCACCAGCAGGCTTTCAGTTTCGTCAAGTGGGCTAATTATACCGGAGGATTTTTTCTCCACCGGGTAATCGTGAGGTAAAATAAGGATAGTCTTTATGATTACATCTTCCCACAATCCAAAAATTCAACGCGTTCGCGGGCTGCTGGCGCGGCACAAAGACCGGGTGGAAGCCCGGGCTTTTGTGGTGGAAGGCGTGCGCCTGCTGGAAGAAGCCCTGAACGCGGGTCACCAGCCGGAGTTGGTGCTTTACACGCGCCAGCTCAACGAGCGCGGGCAGGCTTTGCTGAAACAACCCCTGCTGGCAAATTGTGATGTGGAAGAAATCCTTCCCGCGCTGATGGAATCCATTTCGGGGACAGAAGCACCGCAGGGCATTTTAGGGGTGATTCCTTTCTTCGCTTATCCTTTACCAAAAGACCTTAATTTTGTCATCATCGCCGATGGGGTGCGCGACCCCGGTAATCTCGGTACACTGTTGCGCAGCGCCGCTGCCGCCGGTGTGCAGGCGGTTCTGCTGGCGCCCACCTGCGCAGATGCGTTTGCCCCCAAGGTGGTGCGTGCCGGAATGGGAGCGCATTTCCGCATGCCTGTGCTGGAATTGACCTGGGAAGAAACCCGTCAGGTTGTCCATGCGCCTTCCCACTCGCTGACTGTGTACCTGGCGGAATCCGGCAGCGGTAAGCCGTACTGGCAGGCAGGTTTTGGCCGGCCCGCGGCGCTGCTCATCGGCGGCGAAGCAGAAGGGGCCAGCCCTGAGGGGCGCAGTTTGGCCGATGAAGTTATCACCATTCCCATGCCCGGCGGGAGTGAATCCCTTAATGCGGCAGTAGCCGCGAGCATTCTTATTTTTGAGGTCATCAGACAGAGGCAATTATGAAGATTCGTTCCATCACATGTTTTTATCACCCAGGGTCGCCGCACGCCGCGCAGGTGCTCGGTCGCCTTGCGAACCTTTCCAAAACAGCCCGGCGGCGTTTTGTGGAGAGCGGCTTTGAGGTGCAAACCGTCCGGCTGGCCACGGTGCCGTTCCCGCTCCTGCTGGAAGACACCTCACCGGAGAAAGCAGTAGCCCTGGCGATTGGGCTGCAAAACCAGGCTTTTACCGCTGGCTTTACGTACCTTTCCCTCGGCCCGGCGCTGCCGGACGTGCCCGACAGTTACGCGCTCATCCCTTCCATGTTGGTTGCCACGCGCAACGTGTTTTTTAGCGGCAAAATTGCCACCCCCGAGGAAGGTGTCATTCTACCCGCGGTGCAAGCCTGTGGAAGAGTGATCGCGCAGGCGGCGGCGCTTTCGCCGGATGGTTTTTCTAACCTGTGTTTTTCCGCGCTGGCCAACGTGCCGCCCTACGGACCGTTTTTCCCGGCAGCTTATTCGGCTGGCGCGCAACCGGCTTTTTCACTGGCGATTGAGGCGGCAGATGTTGCCCTGGCGGTTTTCAAGCAGGCTAAAACGCTGGCTTCAGCACGCAAACGTTTGTTGCAGACCCTGGAAGAGCAGGGGCGCGTGCTCACCGAGATTTCCAACGAGCTTGCCCGAGCCTTTGAGGTGGAATTTAAAGGGATTGATTTTTCGCTGGCGCCGTATCCGGATGCGTGGTGTTCCATCGGCGCAGCGCTTGAAAAGCTTGGCCCGCCCCAGGTGGGCATGAACGGTTCGCTGGCGGCGGCAGCTTTCCTTGCGGATACGCTGGATGACGGACACTGGCAGCGCGCCGGGTTTAATGGGCTGATGCTGCCGGTGCTGGAAGATGCCTCGCTGGCTGAACGCTCGGCTCACGGTGCGTTATCTATCAAAGACCTGCTGTTGTATTCGGCAGTATGCGGCACCGGGTTGGATACCGTCCCGCTGCCGGGCTCTGCCACTGCTGAACAACTTTCGGCGGTGCTGCTGGATGTGGCAGCGCTTTCCACGCGCCTTTCCAAACCCCTCACCGCGCGACTGATGCCAATTCCTGGCAAAGAAGCGGGCGAAATCACCGACTTTAATTTTGATTACTTTGCTAACGGCGGAATCATGGAACTGCCAGCCGGGCCGCTGAGAGGCCCCCTGGCGGGCACAGAAACCTTCAACCTCAAGGCGCGTTTATCGCGCTGAGCCTGCCATGACCCCCGGCACCGTCCTCGAGCATGGTATGCGAGGTTATTTGACCTGCGTGAAATTGATGATAATCAGGTTTTTATTGCAATCGGCGTAGGTGTCAAAGTAAATGCGGTCCGAAAGCGCCATCCCCGCCTGGTCAATCAGGCGAATCCACAGGCTGCCTTTGGAAGCGATGGGTTTATCTGCCAGGGTGAGTTCATAACCGGACGGACCGTACAAAAGGGTGGCGGTGCCCGTCAGGCTGGTGATGGCGATGGGCTTGCCATCCAGGTAACCGGCGAGTTGCACCTCAATGCCGAGCGGAATGGGGTTACCCCGCAGATCAAAGGCCTGCCCGCCAACGCCCATCCACTGGCAGCCCCGGCTTGGCGAGCGCAGGCTGGCGTCGATGGCGATGGGTTCGGGATAGGGGATAAATGCAAAGCTTGAGCTGCCCTTGACTGTGGGCGTGAGCGTTGGACCAGTGAGCGTGCCAGCAGGGGTTGCCAGGATGGCCGTGGGGGTGGGCTGGTCAGGCAGGGTGGCTGTTGGCGCTTTGGTGGGCAGCACCACCGCCGGTGTGAACGTGGGCGCCTGGGTTGCCAGGGGCAAAAGGGTGGGCGCTGCCAGCGTTGGGATGTGCGTGGGAGGGGGAAAGGGATTGAGCGCCGAACGCGGATTGAGATAAATCAACGCAACAATGACGAGCGCTGCGATGATTCCCACCACCAGCAGACCCGTTAAGAAATTCCACAGTGTCTCGCCGGTGCGGTTGGGGGTGGGTGGGGGAGGGGGTTGGTCGGTCACGTCATCCTCTTTCTTGGGTTTAGCAGCCTGCCATTACACCAAAATCTTGATCTGGCTTTTTTCACGGGCGGTTTTTAACCAGGATTGCAGTGCCTGGAGCTGCATATTGCGATAGGCATCCACCGAGAGCGGGCGGCTTTGATGATGTTCGATGACCTGGAGGATGTGAAAGCCGTAGGAGGTCTTGATAATCGGTGAATATTTGCCTGGTTGCAGCGCAAAGGCGGCGGCTTCAACCTCCGGCACCAGCAAATAGCCTTTTGGAAACCATCCCAGATCCCCGCCGGTTTCACTATCGATGTTAAAGGCCAGGGTTGCAAAATTTGCGCCAGCTTCCAGTTGTTTGAACAGCCTTTCAGCAGTGGCTGAATCGAGCACCAGGATCTGGCGGGCGTGCACCTGTTCAGCCTCCTTGGGGACGGCGTTGATGATAGTATCGCGCATCGACGCGGCTGCCATGGAGCGCCGGAGCGCCGTTCTCAGCATTGGGTCGGTGTAGAAGTTGCGCTTTTGCCAGTCTGCCAGGGCCTGGGCGCCACCCAAACCTGCAGCCAGTTCATCGATCCTTTTTTGCAGCGCCGCATCCTCCAGTTTAAAGCCGGCCTGGAAGGCCGCCTGAGCCAGCAGGGTTTGCTCAACCAGTTCATCCAGCACCTGCTGCTTCTGCTCTGCGGCAGGCAGTTCTTTGCCGGTTTCCTTCAGGGCAGCCTGCAGGCGCTGAATTTCAGCTTCAAATTCCGCCAGGGAGATGCCCTCGCCGTTGACCGTCAGCGCCAGCGGTAC
>CAYVOX010000119.1:8349-10780 GCA_964453035.1 uncultured Anaerolineaceae bacterium | reverse complement strand
CTGGGCACGCCGCGGCAGTGAATTTGCGGTGGTGACGCTGAACGGAACCGGATTTGTTTACAACTCGCAGGCCAAATGGGGTGATACGGAGCTCGCCATCCTGGAGCAGTCGAGCACCTTCATCCGGGTGTACGTACCCGGCACGTTGCTGACCACGCTGGGGACGGCCAACATCACGGCGATCAATCCCGCGCCGGGCGGGGGAACCTCGGCGGTGCAAGTCTTCTCCATCGTGACCGAGACGGATATCAACATGACGAAGACGGATGGAGAAACGGTGGCACAGGGCGGCGATACCATCACCTACACGCTGGTGGTTTCCAATGCCGGGCCGGATGTGTTGACGGGGGGCACGCTCTCGGATCCGGTGCCGCCGCTGCTGACGGGGGTGACGTGGACCTGCGCGGCAACGGGCACGGGGTCGCTGTGCGCGGCGAGCGGGTCGGGGAGTATCCTGGATACGGTGAACATTGCGGTGGGCGGGTCGTTGACCTACACCATCACCGGAATCCTGCCGTTGGATGCCTCTGGAACGATGACGAACACGGCAACGCTGACCCTGCCGGCGCTGTACGCGGATACGGACGGCGTGGGCCTGACGGTGACGGATACGACTTTGGTTGGTCCAACGTTTATCTCTTACCTGCCCTCTGTGATGAAGTAGCAGGTGTAAAGCAGGTGTGATTATCAAAAGCCAGGCTCTGCGGAGCCTGGCTTTTGGTTGGAAGGGGGGCAGGGCGTTTGTGGAGAGGCAGGTTGAGGGCGAGATGCTCACCTGCGGTGGGTGCAGGTGCGGTGTCGGGCGGTGAAGCTGCCCTCAGCATGACCTTCAGGGTGTGGCGTTTGCGGGGACGTGATTACTGAAAAGACCTGTTAGGTTTTTGAAACAGTGTACATCGGAAAGGCGTTGTGCAAGAGAAACCTAACAGGTCTCTCGTTGGGCGGGGGCGGAAGAACGGCGCAAGCCATGTGCTACCAAGACAGGGGGGCGAGGGCGAAGGCAATCTACTCCCTTAAAATTGTAGGGACACGGCGCTGCCGTGTCCCTACGGGTCTTAATCGGTCAAACTTTCCAGGCCGGGGTTAGGGATCAACCCGGACGATGGTGGGATTGGGCATACCATCAGCACCGCTGTAAACAACGCTGCCCAGGTACTTGGTGCCCGCGGTGAGGCCGGTGAAGGTGAGTTCGATGGTGCCGGTTGCGCCGACCACGGCTGTAGCCGGAGCGGTGACAGTCATGTTGCCTTCATCCGCCGAGCCGAGGATCCAGGCGAAGAGGGTGAAGGTTGAAGGATCGCCGGTGGCGTAGCCGTCAACCATGACGTAGTACGTGCCTTCAGCCATGTTGACAAAGTTGACTTCCTCTGCCGAGGTGCCGCTACCGCTGCCGCCAATCTGCTTGAGGGTGCTGTCAAACACGTAGAGGTCGAGGTCAGAGGCGGGGGAGACGAACTCATCAAACAGGGAGAAGCGCGCGTAGGTGGTGCCGGCGGGGACATCAACCTGGTAGAGCTGGTAATCGCCGGTGACCACTTCGCCGTCAATCGTCTCGGCGGGGATGAGGCCGCGCGGGGCGGCGGTGAAGCTGCCGTTGTAGCCGAAGGTTACGTCATACGTGCCGGTAACCTGCATCGGTGCCGCGAGGGCAACGGGCTTGATGATCACCGGGATGCGCACCACATGGCCCTTATTGCCAGTCCAGGTGATGTAGCCGCCCACGTAAGCGTTCATGGCGGCAGTGGTGGTGGTGAACTTGACGTTGAAGGACTTGGACATGTTGCGGTCGATGGTGAAGGAGGTCACATCGGGCTCAACCAGGATGCCAGCCAGGCCAGTGTAGCTGAAGGTGTAGGTTTCCAGGCCGCCAACGTTCTTGACGGTGCGTTTGACCGTCTGGATGCCAGCCAGGTCGCCAATGGCGATGGCGGGCGTGTTGAGGTTGCTGGGATCGGTGGAATAGCCTGCACCGATGAGGGACTGGCAGGTGTTGGGGTTGATACCGGCGGTGGTGCCGCACAGGAAGGCAATCCAGTCGCTCCAGTTGGAGTCGTACACCAGGCCAGGATCGGCAGCACTGTTGGGTTCAATGTGACCGGCGCCCTGGCGGAAGATCACCAGCGGGTGGGTGTTGGGGCCGTCGAGGATATCGTAGGCCGAGGTCATCAGGGCCGACTTAATCATCATCGGGTTCCAGTCGGGGTGCAGGTCCTTGAGGAGGGCTGCAACGCCCGCAACGTGCGGGCTGGACATGGACGTGCCCTGGTAGAGGTTGTAATTGAGGCCGCCGCCGCTAGCCGGGGAGACCGCCGCCAGGATATCCACACCGGGGGCCATCACATCGGGCTTGAGCAGGTCGCCAGCGCCAGCCAGAAGCGGGCCGCGGGACGAGAAGGAAGCCGTGAAGGGAGCCGGGGTGGAGTAATCGAGG
>CAYVOX010000119.1:0-8249 GCA_964453035.1 uncultured Anaerolineaceae bacterium | reverse complement strand
GGGATTGACCAGCACCATGCCGACGCCGCCGGCTTCCATCACTGCCAGGCTCTTGTTGACGCGGGCGGTGGTGCCGCGGTCGCACAGGACGATCTTTCCGGCGACCTTGGCGGGATCGAGCTGGTTACCGCCGTCGAGGCTGGAGTAGCACAGCTTGATGGCAGTCGGGTCAGCGCCTTCGATGCCGGCGTTTTTCGAATCGATGAAGGGGGCGGTTACTTCCACAGTGGAAAGGGAAACGCCGAAGGAGGTGACGCCGTCGCCAGTGGTGACGGAGCCGACAGCGGTGCGGTTATGCGTGCCAGCAGCCACGGTGGTGACCCACGGGCTGGGGTGAGCGACCGTGCTGACGGCGGGGCCGCTGTTGCCAGCGGAGGCGGCTACAAAGACGCCCGCGCGGGCGGCGTACATGAAGGCCACTTCGGAAGCATCGAGGAAGTTGGTCTGCGTGCCGCTGATGGAGTAGTTGATGACATCCACGCCGTCTTTGACAGCCTGGTCAATGGCGGCGACCAGGTCGCCGGTGTAGCCGCTGGCGGTATCGCCAACCTGAGTTGACCAGAGGGCTTTATAGACCGCAATGCGGGCGTGGGGGGCCATGCCGCTGATGGGGCCGAAGACCTCGGTGGGGCCGGTGGGGATGACGCCGCTGTTGCCGCCGGCGGTGGAGGCAGTGTGCGAGCCGTGGCCGTTATAGTCGCGCGGGGAGTTGAACTCCCAGGGGCGCAGGGCATCGATGCCGGCATCGCCGCCCCAGGACGCGTTGAAGTACTGGGCGCCGATGAGCTTGAGGTTGCAGTTGGCGGCGGTGAATTCCTCACCGGGCACGCACTTGCCGTGCCAACCGGGGATCTGCTTGTAATTAAGCTTGCCGGTCTTCTTACCGTTGCCGTTGGTGCCGGTGCGGTCGGAGAAGCTGGCGTTTTCGGGCCAGATACCGGAATCGATGACGCCGATGATGACGCCGTCACCGGCTCGACCCGCGCCATCGAGCTGATCCCACAGGCCGCCTTCGGCGTCAAGGCCGAGGAAGGTGGGCGTGGAGGAGGTGTCGATGGTCTGGAGCGTATCCGGAGAAACCGAAAGCACGCCCGGCAGGGTCACCATCTTGGCAGCCTGGGCCTCGGTGAGCTTGGCAGCGAAGCCGTTGAAGGTGTAGGCGTAATCGTACACCTTCTTGCCGCCGCCGACGCTGGCGAGGGTGGTATCATGCTTGCCCTTGAGGTAGGTGACGTAGGCGACCACGTCAGGATTGAGGGGATCGACCTTTTCAGGGCTCTTGGGGGCCGTGGCTTTGAGGCCTTTGATGGTGCCTTCGTAGGCCACAACGGGTTCATCCAGCATCTGGACGATGTAAACGCCGTTGGGGCTGGCGGGGTCTTTGGTGGGGATGGGGGCGGCGAGAGCTCCCGGTGCAGCCGCCGAGGCCACCAAGACCAGAATCATAAATACAGCTGTTGCTAACCAAATGGTCCTTTTCATTTGTTCCTCCCGTTTTAAGATTGAAATCCGCGGTGATTCAGTCAACTGGTGATTTTCGCTCTCTCTCTCGAAGTTAGCCTCCTTTTTTAGAGAAACAAAAACTGCCGAGCGGCCTTCTTCTCGGCAGTCTGGCGGTCTGCGTGAACAGATCCATGACTTTGCGTCCCCATTTCACAATGGGTTTGCCTTTTTCGATTTCTTTACAATGTTGGTATGGAAACAGTTATATCACATGTAGTGTGTGATTTGATTGAGTATAGCAAATTAAAGTGAAAACTTCAAGGATTTTTTCGCCTCAGAATAGACTATCTCTGGATGGGGGGAAGGTCCCTCGTCTTTACGGTAACCCCTTTGCTCCCGCCCGCATACCCGCAGGCGCTTTATCTGGGATAAATGAGCCCTGTCAGGTTTCCAAAAGCCTGACAGGGCTTGCTGGCAAAGTTGCATTGTTCCGAGGCGGGGGGTGACGGAAGTGGAAGGATGGGGGAAAAATAGGTAGTTTTAACAGCTTTAATTGCAAGCGGTTTTGTGCGATACTGTGATTAGCCATCAATAGAACATTATTTCTAATGATGGTACATGGATCCGCCGGCCGGCAGCGCGCCTGGCGCCATGTGCCGGGTTTGACCAGCTGGATTTCGCGCGGCGCAGTTGACCCCCGGGGTCACCCGGCGCCCGCCCCCCCTGGGTCTGCCCGGGCTGCCGGGCCGGAAATCACATAGAAAGGAGGATGAGCGGTGTTCGTCAACCCGCCGGGCAGGTGAAGGCCTGCGGCGGGAGCCTGTAAGGGCAAGCGGAGGTGAAGGATGGATGAAGCTCAGTTTGAGTTGTTTGGCGCCCAACTGGCGCGCCTGGCGGAGCAGTTGTGCGGGCGAATGCAAATTCTGGAGCAGAAGGTGGATCACCTCAACGCGCTGGAACTGGAAAAATGGGAGCACCTGCGCGGGGCGCTGGACGACCTGCGCCGGGTGGGGGCCGACCACGAGGCCAGGATCCGCGCGCTGCAGGACGGCGTGACGGGCCTGCGCACCTGGAGCGGATTAGCAGGCGGGGGTTCTTCGGCGGTTGCGCTGATTGCGCTGGCGCGCGCGTTTTTGCAGGGGGGCTGAGCGCTTGAGCAGCCTTTCGAACCTTGTGGGGTGGAACCTGTGCAACGTGGAGCGCTTTTGTGCGCTGGGCGACCAGATGCGCCTGCGCAGCTACCAGAAGCCGGTGGCGCACGCGGTGATCAAATCGGTGATGGAACAGGAGGGGCACCTGTTCCTGGTGGTTTTTCCGCGGCAGAGCGGAAAAAACGAGCTGCAGGCGCAGCTTGAAGCCTTTTTGCTGGCGCGGCTCTCGCTGAGACCGGCGCAACTCATCAAAATCAGCCCGACGATGCGCCCGCAGGCGCTGAACGCGATGCACCGTCTGGAGATGGTGCTGGAGCGAAACCAGTTGACGCGCGGATTGTGGCATAAGGAAGGGGGCAATATCTACCGCATCGGGCAGGCGCGCATCACATTCCTTTCCGGCGCGCCGGAATCCAACATTGTGGGAGCCACCGCCTCCACGCTGCTGCAGGTGGATGAGGCGCAGAGCATCACAATTGCCAAGTATGACAAGGAAATTGTCCCGATGGTAGCCAGCACCAATGCAACGCGGGTGCTGTGGGGCACAGCCTGGACCAGCCAGACGCTGCTGGCGAGGGAACTGCGCGCCTCGCGCGAGGCAGAGCAGGCCGACGGCGTGCAGCGGGTGTTCATCACCGGGGCGGATGTGGTTGCCAGGGAAGTACCAGCTTACGCAAGGTTCATCGCCGGGCAGGTGGCGCGTTTTGGGCGCAGCAACCCGTACATCAAATCGCAATTCTTTTCGGAGGAGATTGACGCGCAGGGTGGGTTATTTCCGGTCTGGCGGCAAGCGCTGGCGCAGGGCGGGCACCCCGCGCAGGAAAAACCAGCCGCGGGAACCATCTACGCGATGCTGGTGGACGTGGCGGGCGAGGACGAAGGCCTGGCGGAGGCGGGCGAGCTGAAAAACAGCGCGCGGGATGCGACAGCGGTGACCATCGTGGCGGTGGACCTGGGCACGCTGCGCGACCCGCTGCTGGGGCGGCCCACCTACCGGGTGGTTTACCGCTGGCAGTGGGTGGGCGTGCGGCACGCGGCACTGTACGGCATGCTGCGTGACACGGCAGAGCGGTGGCGCGCGCGCTGGGTGGTGGTGGATGCCACCGGCATCGGGGCGGGCATAGCGGCCTTCCTGGGGAATGCCTTTCCGAGGCGGGTGATCCCATTCACCTTTAACCAGAGCAGCAAAAGCCAGTTGGGCTGGGATTTTTGCGCGCTGGTGGATACGGGGCGCTGGAAGGAGTTTGACCCGGCGCAGGCCAGCGCGGAGCAGGCAGCCTGGCAGCGGTTGTTCTATGAACAGATGGCGGCCTGCACGTTTGAGATTCTGCCGGGGCCGGCTAAAACGATGCGCTGGGGCGTGCCGGAGAGCGCCAGCCGAGCGGCGGACGGCCAATTGCTGCATGATGACCTGCTGTTCAGCGCGGCGCTGTGCGCCCGGCTGGACGGGCAGGACTGGTCGGCGGGAGGACAGGCGGTGCTGATCCCGCGGGCTGACCCCTTAAAGGAGATTGAGCATGGCTTCTAAAAAAATGAACTGGCGCCAGCGGATGCGGGTTCTGCTGCGCGGACAACTGGCGACGGTACGCGAGAACGAGGATTCGATCACGGTGGGGCGGGCGTTTGCAGCAGCAGAGCGCGACCGGATGTCGGTTGACCGGCAGAGCGTGCTGGAAGATGCCCTGGATGCGTGGCGCTTCAACCCGCTGGCGCGGCGCATCGTGGGGTTGACCACGCAGTACGTGGTGGGCGGGGGAATCGCCATCAACTGCCGCCACGCTGCCACCGCGGCGTTCATTCACAGCTTCTGGCACCATCCGCTGAACCGCATGGCGACGCGCTGCTACGAACTGTGCGATGAACTGACCCGCACCGGCAACCTGTTCATCCTGTTAACCACCGACCGGAGCGGAATGAGTTACCTGCGGGCGGTGCCTGCCGACCAGATCGAGCGCATCGAGGCGCGCGAGAATGATATCGAGCAACCGGAGCGTTTCTGGCTCAAGGCGGGACTCAAAGAAGCTGATCCCCTACCCTACCCGGCCTTTGACCGGCAAAATGACAGCCCGGGCGAGCAGGGCTTTGAGGCAGTGATGCTGCACTACACCATCAACCGACCGGTGGGGGCGCAGTGGGGCGAGAGCGACCTGGCGCCGGCGCTCAAATGGCTGAGTCGCTACACCGGCTGGCTGGAGGACCGCGCGCGCCTGAACCGCTTCAGGAACAGCTTCATGTTTGTGGTGCGGTCGGCCTTCACCAGCGAGGAGGAGCGGCGCATGCGGCAGGCGGCGCTGCAGGCCAACCCACCCACGCCGGGGAGCATCCTGGTGTGCGATGAAAGCGAAACGTGGGAGGTGATCAGCCCCAAGCTGGAGGCTTACCAGGCGGGGGAGGATGGGCTGAGCCTGAAGAAGATGATTGCCGCAGGTGTGGGTCTGCCGATGCACTTCCTGGCGGAGCCTGAGGGGGCCACGCGCACCACCGCGGAAGCGGCGGGGGGACCCACCTATCGCCACTTTGAGCAGCGCCAGAAATACTTCATGTGGGTGATCGAGGATATGCTGGCGGCGGTGATCCAGCGGCGCTACCAGGTGGACCGGCACGTGAGCCGGCATGCCGAGGTGGTGGTGAGCGGAGCGGATATCAGTGCGCGGGATAACGTGTCGCTTTCGTTGAGCGCAGCTAACATCACCGGCGCGTTGAATGTGCTGCGCGACCGCAACCTGATTGATGACGCCGAGTTTTTGCGGCTGGCTTACCGTTTTGCCGGCGAGCCGGTGGAAACGGCAGAGATGCTGGAGCGGGCAGCAGCGGAAGGTCCGCGGGCCAGCGCGGGCAGCGGCGCGGCAGGCGGGCAGCCCAAAACGGCGGTTGACCCGCTCACTGGCGAGTTGAGACCCGGAAAAATTGACGTGTAGAGGAGGGTTCATGGAACAACCGCAGCGGTTGAGGTTGCAGGCCAGCGCGGGGCAGGGTGGTGCGTTTGAGATACTGGCCATCAGCGCCGGGCTGGGCAACGGCTGGGAGTGGAGCGCCCGGGCGCTGGAGGATTCGCTGGCGCTGTGGGATGGAATCGAGTGCTACCTGGACCATTCCTGGACGGGGCGCTCGGTGAAAGACCTGGCGGGGGTGCTGCATGCGCCGGAATGGGATGCTGAGCGGCAGGGAATTCGGGCGCGGCTGAGAGCGGTGGGGCCAGGGGCGGGGGTGCTGTCGGAACTGGGGCGGGCGATGCTGGGCGAGGGGCCCAAACCGGATGTGGGCTTTTCGGCGGACGTGATTTTCAGCGCTGAGGAGAAGCTGGCGCGGAAGATCCTGCGCGTGCTGAGCGTGGACCTGGTGATTGACCCGGCGCGCGGCGGGGCGTTTTTACGAGAACTCAATCAACGAAGAGAAAGGATGGAAACCATGGAGCAAAAGAGCGAGCGTGAGGCGGGAGGGAGCATTCAGCAGGCGGTGGGGGCTGCCGCGCTGCCGGAAATGGAGCAGGCGCGGGCGTTGCGGCTGCAGTTGTGCGAGTACGTGCTGGATGCCGCGCTGAAGACGGCGCGCCTGCCGCAGGCCAGCGCGGAAATGCTGCGCCGCCAGTTTGCCGGGCGGGTGTTTGACGAAGTTGAATTAACCCGCGCGGTGGAAGAACAGCGCAACCTGGTGAGCGAACTGACCGGGGGTGGGCTGGTGAGCGGTCCGGGGCGGGTGAGCGGCATGGTGACGGCTGAGGAACGGCTGCAGGCGGCGGTGGATGACCTGCTGGGCGCGCCGAGGGACGAGGATAAGAAATCGATCCAGGCGGCGCGGCTGAGCGGCATCCGTGAGTTGTACCTGATGCTGACTGGCGACCAGGAGATGCACGGCGGTTACCGGCGCGAGCATGCCCAACTGGCGACTACGGCGGACTTCACCGGGCTGGTGAAAAATGCGCTTAACAAGATGGTGGCGCAGCAGTGGGCCACGCTGGGGCGGGCCGGTTACGACTGGTGGCAGCGCATTGTGCAGGTGGAGCATTTCAACACACTGCAGGGCATTACTGGCACGTTGATGGGCACGGTGGGCGAGCTGCCGGTGGTGGCTGAGGGCGCGGCATACGGCGAACTGGCCGTGGGCGACAGCCCCGAGACGGTCTCGTTCATCAAGTACGGGGGGTATATCCCGCTGACGCTGGAATTGATTGACCGCGACGAGACGCACAAGCTGCGGGCTTACCCTTACGAACTGGCCAGCGCTGGCATGCGCAAAATCAGCGCGCTGGTGGCGGCAGTGTTTACTGCCAGCAGTGGGGTGGGCCCCACCCTGGCAGACGGGGGAGCGCTGTTCAACGCCACCGCCGTCACCACGGCGGGCGGGCATGCCAACCTGCTGACCGGCGCATTGAGCGCGGCGGAGTGGGAGACGGTTTCTGCGGCGGTGTACAACCAGCCGATGCTGGTGAAGAATGCGGCGGGTTATTACGGCACCGGCCCGCGTCTGGCGGTGGATCCCAAATACCTGCTGGTGCCGCGCGCGCTGCAACTGACGGCGATGAAAATCATTTACCCCACGCTGGAAAACGCCGCCAACATTTACAGCCAGAATCAGCAGCGCGGGCAGCCGGGGGATGTGATCACCGTGCCGGAGTGGACGGACGCGACCAACTGGGCGGCGGTGGTGGATCCGCGCATCGCGCCGGCTGTCTTCGTAGGTGAGCGCTTTGGGTTAATGCCGGAGATCTTCATCGCGGGGGATGAGCTTTCACCGGCGGTGTTCATGAACGATGAGCACCGCCTGAAGGTGCGGCACTTCCTGGCGGTGTGGGTGAACGACTTCCGCCCGCTGCACAAATCCAATGTGACGGGGTAGCGGGTAAGGCTGAGAGAACTGGAGAAAAAAGGAGGAAAGCGATGGAAAAAGTGGTGGCGTTGTTGAAGAGCCGGAAGTTCTGGGCGCTGGTGATTGCAGTGGTGACGGCTGCCAGTCTGATGGCGACCGGCCAGATCGGCACCTGGGAATTCTTGCAGGCGCTGGTGGCGGCGCTGGCGGCTTACAGCACGGGCGTGGCCATCGAGGATGCGGGGCATCACATGGGCAACCCCGGATAGGTTCAACCCTCCCTTTCAAAGGCGCGCCGGAAAAACTGCACCGGCGCGCCAGGCGGGAGAGCAGCGAGAACTGGAAAGGAGCGAATCATGGCGGATACGGTTGATATTACCCCGGGAAGCGGAACGAAGATTTCCACCGAGGAAGTAACCACGCTGAACGGCGGCGCGGTGACGGCGCAGCATGTTCAGCGGGTGGCGGCAGCCTTGCGCACAGCAGACGGCACGGCAGTTGACCTGCCAGGGGATGCCGCTAACGGGCTGGATGTGGATGTGACGCGCATCGCTGCAGGGGAGAACGTGCTGGGCAAGGTGGTTGCCCCGGATGACGTGATTACGATCACCTGCACGCTGGATACCAACGCCTATGCGGATGGTGATGTTCTGTTTGCAACACAGGAGATTGTCAACGCCGCGCGGGTGGCGGGCAACACGCTGATTTTGCAATCGGTGGTGGTGAGCGACATTGACGACCAGGGGCAGGGGTTTGACCTGATTTTCTTCAATGCGAACACCAGCCTGGGGACGGAGAACAGCGCGCCGGACATTGACGACACCGAAGTTTTGACCGTGATTGGGCGGG
>CAYVOX010000118.1:1624-10861 GCA_964453035.1 uncultured Anaerolineaceae bacterium | reverse complement strand
TTGGGGCGTGGGTGTATTACTTCAAGCGCGCCACCACCACCGAAGAACGAATCAAAGCATTCTTCAAGGGGCTGGTCTGGCCGGCCTTCCTGGTTTACGAGCTGCTGGTCTTTTTGAAGAAAGAATAATCCGGGCAAAAGAACGAGGGAATAAGAATTACTTCTTCCCCTGCCCCATCTCCTGCCGCACCGTCAGGTACAGGCTCTCGGCTTTCAGGTCGGTGATGGTGTAGCACGGGCACTGCAAATGCTCCGCCAGAGCCTGCGCCAGCCCCTGGTCAAAGGCGGCGTGCTCCATGTTAATCACCACGCTGTGCACCCCCTCCCCCGCAATTTGCTCTGCAATCATGTGGGCTTCTTCTTGCGGGGGCAGCACCCCCAGCGCCACGTTGCCCGCCCCGTCGGTCAGCACAATCAGCAGCGGCTCCACATCCGGATGGAGAATTTTCTCCTGCAGGAGCACATCCATCGATAGGCGCAGCCCCGCCGAAAGCGGCGTTTTACCCCCCACCGGGATGTTCTCCAGGGCGCGTTCCGCCAGCATCACCGAGTTAGTCGGCTGCAGCACCAGCGTGGCGCGGTCCTTCTGGAAAACAATCAGCCCCACCCGGTCGCGGCGCTGGTAGGCATCCGTCAGCAGGGAGAGGATGGCCCCCTTGGTGGCTGCCATGCGCTCCGCCACCGCCATTGACCAGGAGGCATCCACCAGGAAGAGCACCAGGTTGGCTGCCCGCCGCACGCGCACCTTGCGCATGTAATCGTTCGGGCGGATGGCAAAAGCCACCCGCTTGCGCAGCTCCGCGCGCTGGCGCTGGTAGGGCGCCGCCGCGCGCAGGGTGGCATCAAATGCCAGGTCGTAGGGGTTGCTGTTGGCAAAGCGCGCCTGCACATACCGCCCGCGGCGCTGGTCTGTGCGCGTGCGCGAGCGCCGCCCTGTGTGCCGGCGCATGATTTTGTCGAGAGGGGTATCCAGGCGGCGAGGCGTGAAGGCTTCCCCTACCTTCACTTTTTGGCCGCCTTCCCACCACCGGGAATTTTTATCGTCAAACAACTGTTTGGGCGAAGAATCCAGGCGAGCGTCTTGCGGCGTCTCCTCGCTGCTGGCTTCGCCCTCGGTTATTTTTTTGGGAGCTGAGTTTCGGAGCCGGGCTCCTCGGAGGGCTCGCCCTTGCCGGTGGTGCTGCTACCGCCTTCCAGCTGCTCAATGCGCTCCTGCAACTCTTCCATGCTCATCTCGCTCTGCTGGAAGGGTCCGCGCTTGAGGCGGTGTGGCAGCGCCAGTTCGGCTGCCAGGGCAATGTCACGGTCGGTGATAGCGGTGCGCCCGTCAAAAGCGGCCTGGGCGCGTGCCGCCTTGAGGATGACCAGGTCAGCCCGGTGTCCATCCACGTTTAATGAAGCCGTGAGCGAGGCAATCGAGAGCAAATCGCGCCGGGTATAGGTGACCTGGTCCACAATTTGCCGCGCTGCCTCCACCTGCCTTGAAAGCTCTTCTTCCTTGGGCAGCCAGGCCTGCCTGAAGCCCTCGCCGTTCACCTCGAAGGCGATGTTGCGCTCCATAATCATCACGCGCTCGCGCGCCTCGCGGATGCCACGAATTTCAACCGAAAGCGCAAAGCGGTCCAGCAGTTGCGGGCGCAGGTCGCCTTCCTCCGGGTTCATGGTGCCCACCAGGATGAAGCGCGCCGGGTGCGAGAAGGAAATCCCCTCGCGCTCGACGATGTTCATGCCCATCGCCGCCGAATCGAGCAGCACATCCACCACGTGGTCATCCAGCAGGTTGACCTCGTCAATATACAGCAGCCCGCGGTTCGCCGCCGCCAGCACGCCCGGCTCAAAATGGCGCTCGCCCTTCTGGATGGCCTTCTCGATATCCAGCGTGCCCACCACGCGGTCTTCAGTAGCCGAGACGGGCAGGTTCACAAAGGAGGTGCGGCGCTCGCCGGTGGGCAGGGTTTCGCCCCGCCCCAGGCGCTCACGGCACTCGGTGCACAGGGCGATGGGATTATCCGGGTCGCAGCCAAAGCGGCAGTCGCTCACCACCTTCACGCTCGGCAGCAGAGCCGCCAGAGCCCGCGCCGCCGTTGATTTTGCCGTCCCTCGCTCCCCCCGGATGAGCACGCCGCCGATGCGCGGATCAACCGCGTTCAAAACCAGGGCGCGGCGCATGCGCTCCTGGCCTACAATCGCTGTAAAAGGGTAAATGACTGGCATATTGGGTGTCTCAGCCTCCGAAAGGTAATTTTAGCACAAATCGGGAACCGGATCCCTCTTCCACTCCCCCGATTCTAATATCCTCCCCCCGCAGCCGGCTTAGCGCCTGCCGTGATTGGCCGTCACCACCACAACCACCCCCGCGAAAATAAAGGCCGCCGCGGCGTAAAACGCCCCCGAAGGGAACTCGCCCAGCACCACCATCCCCAGCAGGCCCGAAAAAATGATCTGCCCCAGGTTGGCCACCCCCACCACCTGCCCCCTGAAGTGCTTCATCGAGAAATTCAACAGGCTGTGGCCGATCACCGTCGGCACAATCCCCAGCCCCAGAATAGCCAGCACGTTCTGCAGGCTGTACGCCTTGATGGGGTTGACAAAAATCAGTCCGACGAGCAAACTCGTCACCCCTGCGATGGTGTAGAGCGGCACCAGGTACAGCCACAGCGGCAGGCGCGCGCCGTTCACCCGCCCCAGCGCCAGGTACGCCGCAAACGCCAGCATGGACCCGAAACACATCAGGTCTCCCCAGGCATTGGCAGGGTCGAGGCGGTAGTTGGCACTCACCAGCACGCCCAGCCCGGTCACAGCCAGCAGCGTGCCCAGCACCTCCCAGCGGTTAACCACCTCGCGGTAGAACAGCCACAGGAAAAACGGCATCGCCACCGGCGCCAGGTTCACCACCAGGCTGGCGTTAGCTGCCAGCGTCATGCGCGCCCCAATCACCCAGGTGATGAAGTGCAGCGCCAGCACCAGCCCCGGCACAATCGTCCAGCCTAACTCGCGCCGGGTATAGGGCATGCCGCGCTGAGAGAGCGTGCGAAAAAAAAGCGGCGAGAGCACCCCCGCCGCAATCAGCAGGCGGTAAGAAGCCACCAGCAGCGCGTTCTCTGTGCTGACCTTGATGAAAATCACCGCGCTGGAGCCTGCCAGCACCCCCAGGAACAACAGCGCCCAGTAAACAACCATAGGCAGGCTTTTTTGCGGCGCGCGGGCAGGGGAATCCATAAGCCGTAATTGTACTACCAAACCACGCTGCGACTTGCCGGGCTGAAGCAAAGCATATTTTTTCGCCGTTGAACTGGGGAGCGCCTTGACTTACTTTGGGGTTAATTTCCGGTTAAATTTCGCCTGCGAGGATCGTGCAGCATACTTGAAGGGTATGCAGGCTGGAGCAACTTCGCAAAAAAAGACCCGCCAGGCTTTTTACCCAACGGGTCTCAGGTCGGAAAAGACGCTTCTAACGCCGCCGCAGGAAGCGGTAGATGATAATCACCAGCGCCGCACCCAGGATGGCCACGATGATGCTGGTCAGGTTGACCCCCGTCATCAGGTCCACGCCCACCAGCAGGCTGCCAATCCAGCCGCCCAGGATGCTGCCCACCACGCCCAGGATCAGGTCAGTGATCAGGCCTGTTTTGGCTTTCATCAACCACGAAGCCACAACACCCGCAATCAAACCCACAATAATCGTCGCAAATAGACCCATCATCCAACTCCTTTTCTTTTTCTCATCCCGCGGGCCGCAGGCATCCCCTGCCAGCCCAACGGGTTTGAAGGCCTGGACCGCCCCGGCTGAGGCCGGCCCAATAAAATCACAGGCTTTCGACCAACCTTCTGAACTGGTTGAGCGCATTCTTCACGCGCAGCGCGTCCACCGGGTTGCCTCCGAGGATAAAGTTGCCCAGGATGCCGCCCCCCGCCAGCGTGTCATACACGTACTTAATCTTGCACTCGTCATCATTCAGCCCGAAAAAGCCGCCGCTGGGACGCAGGGTGAAGACGTGCGAATCCTTGTCATCACCGCACACGGTGAGAATCTCCAAACGCTTGTTTTGCTCCAGCTTGACGATCTTGCCGTAACCCGTGCGGTCCTTGTCGGTCCAGTCGAACCTGCCGCCCTCGGCAACGGATGAAACGTTGCTCACGGTTTCCATCCCGGGGAACCATTTAGGCCAATAACTGGGATCGGTAAGCGCATCCCACACCTTCTCAACCTGAACATCAATCTCAACTTCACGTTCAAATTTTGGCATAACCGAATACCTCCTTTATCAAGAATCATGATACCTTCTCAACCGGCCAGGGCGAGGGAGGTGTGCCCGATGAATTGAAATGCCCCCGTGTCCTGGTCAACGCCCCGTTGCGGCGTCTCTAACAGGATAATACTCTCTTTACGCGCGAAAGTCAAACGCAAGGTCAGCAGGGCAGGCAAATCTGCCGGGCGCCTGCGCTGGACATCCGCGTTTAACCTCCGTATACTATTGTTTAGCCAGGCAGAATTTCCCCCTTCAGGCTGGCGTTCACTCCCCCACTTCACAGGCAAGGCAAAAATGGACTGGAGTAGTTTTGATGTATCATCAATTGACCCTCAAACGCGCAGGCAACTCTTAGACAACCTGCGCAAGAACCTGGACAACAATACCTACCAGAACATGCTGGAAGACAACACGGAAGACGGCCTGCTCAAGTTCGCCATCATGATTATGATGGCACAAGAAAAGGCAGGGCAGCCGGGCAGCAGCACCCTGCGCAACCTGCGCCTGGAGCGCATGCGCCGCCGCATGGGTGATGAACCGTACCGCTCCTTTTTACGCACCCACAGCGAAGAGGAATTGCTGGAACTGGAGAGCCAGTTCTTTACGCCAGCCCCAACCGACCTCAACCGGCGCGTGCGCACCCGTGAATCCACCCGGCGGCTCAGGCAAATCATCTTCCTGCTGGCACTGGCTTACGGTGCACTGCTGGGCGCCGGTTACCCGGATTGGGCTGCCTTCAGCCAGGTGTTCGACAGCATTTTCTACTGGGTGGTTGGCATCATTTTTGTCATCGGGCTGGTGCTGGTGTTGTTCTTCAGAACCGCGTTCGATCTCAGCAACATCTGGCTTTGGGGGCTGCTCATCAGCGCGTTGATTTCAGCCGTCATCGGGCTGGGGGCCAACCTGTTCACCATCGGCCTTAAGGTGCTGGGCGTGGCTGCGCTGGCAGCGGTGGGCGCATACCTGTTCGGCCTGCTGTTCGGACAGCCGGTTTACCGGTGGCTGGAGCGCTGCGAGAAAGAGTGGCAGATGTGGGTTGTCGGCATCCTGGCGGTGCTGCTGGCAGCCGGCGTGCTGGTTGCAGGCTGGTTTGGAATTCTGGCGGTTTTCCCGGTCAGTTAGCCACTTCGGTGAACTGCCGCCGGTACAGGTCCGCGTAGATGCCCCCCAGCGCCAGCAGGTCTTCATGTTTGCCCTGCTCGGCAATTTTGCCATCCTGCACCACGCAAATCAGGTCGGCGTTGCGGATGGTGCTCAGGCGGTGAGCAATCACCACGGCACTCCGGCCCTGCAGCAGGGTGCGCAGCGCCTCCTGGATCAGGCTTTCGGTGAGGGAATCGACGTTGGAGGTGGCTTCGTCCAGGATGAGAATGCGCGGGTCAGCCAGGATGGCGCGCGCGATGCACACCAGTTGGCGCTGGCCCACCGAGAGGTTGCTGGCGCCCTCCTGCACGCGGGTCTGGTAGCCCTCCGGCTTGCCGCTGATGAAGGCGTGCGCGTTGGCTAACCGGGCCGCCTGCTCCACCTGCGCGTCGCTGGCATCTGGGCACCCAAAGCGGATATTCTCTGCCAGCGTGCCGGAGAACAGGAAGGAATCCTGCGGCACCAGGCCGATCTGGCGGTGGAGCGATTGCTGCGTCACCTGGCGCACGTCCAGCCCGTCAATGCGCACCGCCCCCTCGGTTACATCGTAAAAACGCGCCACCAGGTTGCCAATGGAGGTTTTGCCAGCCCCGGTGGGACCCACCAGCGCCACCGTCTGCCCCGGCTCAATGGTCAAACACACATCATGCAGCACTTCGGGCAGCTCCGGGCGGTAGCGGAAGGAAACGTGCTCCAGCCTCACCTGCCCCTTGACGGCGGGCATTTCCACTGCGCCGGGCTGGTCCTGCACGTCGGGCGGGGTATCCAGCAGCTTGAGCACCTGCTCGCCGCCCGCCATGGCAGCCTGCAGCGTGGTGAACATGCGGCTGAGCTCCTGCACGGGCTGGAAGAAGCGGGTGACGTAGGAGAGGAAAGCCACCAGGACCCCCAGGCTCACCTCACCGGCCCCCACTGCCTGCCCGCCGAACCACAGCACGATGGCGGTTGAAAGCATCCCAAGGAATTCAATCGCCGGTAAAAAGATGAAGGAAAGCGACATGGCGTTGATGTGCGCCTCGCGGTTGGCGTCGTTCACCTGGGTGAAGCGCTCCTGCGTGGCGTTCTCCTGACCGAAGGCCTGGATGACTCGCACCCCGGCGATATCCTCAGCCAGGTCGCCCACCACTTTAGCCACGCTGGTGCGCGTCTGCCTGAAGGCCACCCGCGCCCGCGAGGAGAACCACAGCGTCGCCAGCACCATCAGCGGCAAAACGATGAAGGTGAGCAGCGCCAGGCGCGGGCTCATCGTCAGCATGATGGTGACGATCCCGGCCAGCACCAAAAAGTCGCCGGTGAGGGTGATGATGCCCTGCGAGAGCAGCTCGTTGATGGTCGCCACGTCGTTCATCACGCGGCTGACCGTCACGCCGACGATGTGCGTATCATGGTAGCCCAGCGAGAGGCGCTGCAGGTGGTCGAACAACTGGCTGCGCAGGTTAGCCAGCACGCGCTGCCCCACCCACGAGAGCATGTACTGCTGCAGCGCGGTGAACACGTACAGGGCAATAAAGGCCGCGGCAGTGATGGCGCAAATCACCAGCAAGCCGGCCTGGTCGCCCTGCGTGATGTACTGGTCCACCGCCACCTTGAGCAGGTAGGGGGTCAGCAGGGTCATAGCGGTCACGCCGAGCATCGCCGCGAAGGCAATCAGCATCTGCTTGCGGTACGGGCGCAGGTAGCCCAGCAGGCGCAGCACCACGCGCCGGTTGAACACCTGCCCGCGCGTATCGCCGCCCTCGGCAAAGCGCTCAAATGCGCCGCGCGGCCCCATGCCTGGATTGGACACTCCGATATTAAATGCCATGCCTTATCCTTTACGCGCCTGGCGGGGCTTGATTTGCTCGTTGTAGATGGTCTGGTAGAGCGCGGAGGTGTGCAGCAGGTCTTTATGTTTGCCCTGCGCAGCGATTTTTCCCTTATCCAGCAGCAGGATCAGGTCGGCGCGCTGCACGGTGCTGAGGCGGTGGGCAATGACAAAAGTGGTGCGCCCTTCCATCACCCGTTCCAGGGCCGCCTGGATGAGCTGCTCGGTCTGGGTATCCACGCTGGAGGTGGCGTCATCCAGGATGAGGATGCGCGGGTCTGCCAGGATGGCGCGGGCGATGGCCAGCCTCTGGCGCTGCCCGCCGGAGAGGGTGACGCCCTTTTCGCCAACCGGCGTATCATACCCCTGTTCGGATTGCAGGATGAACTGGTGCGCCTGCGCGGCCTGCGCGGCGGCTTCAATCTCCGCCTGCGAGGCGTCCGGCTTGCCAAAGGCAATATTCTCGCGGATGGAGGCGGCAAACAGGGTGGTTTCCTGCAGCACCATGCCAATCTGCCCGCGCAGCGAGCTGAGCGTGACGCCGCGGATATCCTGCCCGTCAATGGTGATGCGCCCCTCGCTGGGATCGTAAAAGCGCGGGATGAGGTTGGTGATGGTCGTCTTGCCGGAGCCGGTCAGTCCCAGCAGCGCCACCACCTGGTTGGGCAGCGCCTCAAACGAAATAGCCTTCAGCACCCCGCTGTGCTTGCCGTAGGAGAACGAGACGTTTTCAAAGCGCACGCGCCCTTCGCGCAGCACCAGGTCGGGAGCGCCGGGTTCTTCACGCACTTCGGGCACAGTATCCAGAATTTCAAAGATGCGCTCAGCGGAAGCCGCCGCCATGGTGATCGCCGGCAGGATCATGCCCAGGAAGCGCACCGGCGAGACGAGCTGCCCCATGTAGGTGGTGAACGCCACCAGCTCGCCCAGCGTGAGCGACTGGTTAATCACCAGCACGCCGCCGTAAGCCAGGATCGCCACGCTGCTCAGGTTGGCAATCAGGTGCAGCAGGGGCATGTGGGTGGCCTGCAGTCGGGCAGAACGCGCGGAAAGGTCAAACCAGGCGCGGTTATCCACCTCAAAGCGCTCAATTTCGGCTTCTTCCTGCGCAAAAGTTTTAATGACGCGCGCGCCGCGCAGGTTTTGCTCCACCCGGGTGGTGAGCACCGAAAGTTGCTTCTGGATGTGGTGCGAGAGCGGGCGGAAAACCCGTCCAAAACGGATGGATTGGAAGGCCAGCAGCGGCATGGCCAGAACAGCCAGCAGCGCAAGCTGGCTGTTCATGCTGAACATCACCAGCGCGGTAATCAGCATCAGGAAGATGCCTTCAATCACGCGGAACGCCGCCCGCCCGGTGAGAAAGCGGATGCGCTCCACATCCTGGATGGTGCGCGAGAGCAGGTCACCGGCTTCGGCTTTATCGTGGAAGGCGAAGGAGAGCAGGGTAATCTTGCGCTGCAGCTCATTGCGCAAGTCAAAAGCCACCCCCTGCGAGGCGGTTTCCGTCCACAGGCCCTCAAAGTAGGTGAACACGCCCTTAATCACCACCAGCGCCAGCAATGCCCCCACCGCCAGCGCCAGCAGGGCGGCATCCCCGCTGCCGATGCCGTTATCAATCGTCCAGCGGATGAGCTGCGGACTGACCATCGCCAGCAGGTCAATCAACACCATCATCAGGTAAGCCCCGGCAGCATACTTTTTGTGGGCGCGCAAATAGTCAAAGCAGCGCAACAGAACGCGCCATTGAGAAGAGGTTCGTCGGGGGGATAAAGTGGAATTATGGGTCATCGCGGGGCTACGCGGCAATTATAATCCACATTCGGGGCTCGCCCCACTTCCGTAGGGTGCATTCGCTTAAGTGCCCCGAAGGGGTATTGACTGCACAGCCCTCTCCTGTAGGGTGCATTCGCTTCTGAATGCACCACCCTCTCCCGTAGGGCGCATTCGCTTAAGTGCCCCGAAGGGGTATTGAATGCACCATAATTCGTGACGAAAATTTTTCCGCTCAGCAACCGTGTTAGAATAAGGCATCCCTCTTTCA
>CAYVOX010000118.1:0-1524 GCA_964453035.1 uncultured Anaerolineaceae bacterium | reverse complement strand
GTGACGAAAATTTTTCCGCTCAGCAACCGTGTTAGAATAAGGCATCCCTCTTTCACGGCAGCCTTCATGACCTCTTTCATCCACCGCATCACCCACATGTCCCGCGAATTGAAAATCTTTGCCGCCTCCTCCCTCTTCCTGGGGTTGGCCTTCAGCATCATGGATTCAACGCTTAACAACTTCCTCAATGAGCGCTTCACGCTGAGCGGTTTTGAGCGCTCCTTCCTTGAACTGCCCCGCGAACTGCCGGGCTTCCTGGTGGTGTTCGTCTCAGCGCTGCTGTGGTTTCTCAGCAGCCGGCGGCTGGGCACGGCGGCGCTGCTGACGGCGGCAGCCGGGGCACTGCTGGTGGGATTCGCCTCCTCCAGTTACGGGATGATGGTTATCTGGCTGTTCATCTACAGCCTGGGGCAGCACCTCTTCATGCCGGTGGCCACCACCGTGGGCATGGAACTGGCACGCGAGGGTCGCACCGGTCAGCGCCTGGGACAGCTCAACGCGCTGCGCAACGGGGCCACCATCGCCGGCAGCGCGCTGGTTTTTGTGGGCTTTCGCTACCTGGGGTTTAATTTTTCGCACACCTTTGTGCTGGCTGCGGTGGCGCTGGTGATGGCGGGCCTGCTGATTCATATGATGAAGCCGGAGATTAATCACCGGCAGCGCCAGTTCCTCAAGCTGCGCCGTGAATACGGGTTGTTCTACGCCCTCTCGGTACTGGCGGGCTCGCGCAAGCAAATCTTCATCACCTTTGCGCCGTGGGTGCTGGTGACCATCTACGAGCAGCCCACCTCCACCATCGCCACCCTCATGACCATCGGCGGGGTGATTGGCATCCTCTTCCAACCCCTGCTGGGCTGGATGGTGGACCACCTGGGGGAGCGTTTTGTGCTGGCGGGTGAGGCCGTGCTGCTGGTGTTCGTCTGTGCGGGGTATGGTTTTGCCCGCAACATGCTGCCGGAGGGGACGGCTTTCTTAGTGGTTTGCGCCTGCTACCTGCTGGACCAGATGTTGATGTCGGTCTCGATGGCGCGCTCGACGTACATCAAAAAGATTGCCCTCACCCCGGAGGATATCCAACCGGCTTTAAGCGCAGGCATCACCATTGACCACTTCTTCTCGATTTCGGTGGCGCTGGCCAGCGGTGCCATCTGGAGCGCCTTCGGTTACCAGTACGTCTTCCTGGTGGGGGCGGGCATCGCCATCATCAATTTCTTCGTAGCCATGCAGGTGCGCGTATCAAAGCAGCGGACTTAGTACCCATTCCATCAAATCTAAATGAATGGGCACTCAGTACCCATTCCATCTGATTTTGATGGATGCGATCAAACGAGCCTTCATTACATATCTTTACTGCGCATCCATCAAATTTTAAAATGAATGGGCACTCAGTACCCATTCCATCTGATTTTGATGGATGCGATCAAACGAGCCTTCATTACATATCTTTACTGCGCATCCATCAAATTTTAAAATGAATGGGCACTCAGTACCCATTCCATCTGATTTTGATGGATGCGATCAAAC
>CAYVOX010000117.1:0-11041 GCA_964453035.1 uncultured Anaerolineaceae bacterium | reverse complement strand
CTTATGGTCAGACATGCTCACCAGGTAATTGGGCATCACCGGGATCTTTCCGCCGCCGCCGGGAGCATCCACCACGTAAGTCGGCACGGCATAGCCGGAGGTGTGACCGCGCAGCCCTTCAATAATCTCAACTCCTTTGGCGACCGGCGTGCGGAAGTGCCCGGCGCCCTCCACCAGGTCGCACTGGTAAATGTAATAGGGGCGCACGCGGATGCGCACCAGGTCCTGCACCAGCTTGCGCTGGATGTGAACGCAGTCGTTGATGCCCGCCAGCAGCACCGATTGATTCCCCAGCGGGATACCCGCGCGGGTCAGCTTATCCGCCGCCGCCGCCAGCTCAGCGGTGATTTCGTTGGGGTGGTTAACGTGAATATTGAGCCACAGCGGGTGGTATTTCTGCAGCATGTCGCACAACTCGCTGGTGACGCGCATCGGCATGAAAACCGGCACGCGCGACCCGATGCGGATAATTTCGATATGCTCAATCTCGCGCAGACGGCTCAACAGTTCTTCCAGCAGCTTGGGCGCCAGGGTGAGCGGGTCGCCGCCGGAAAGCAGCACATCGCGCACCTGCGGGGTACGGCGCAAGTATTCCAACTGGGCTTCAAACTCCGCCCTGGAGAAGGTGGCGGAGGGGTCGCCGACGATGCGCGAGCGGGTGCAGTAACGGCAGTATGAAGCGCATTGCGTGGTCACCAGCATCAAAACCCGGTCAGGATAGCGGTGCACCAGCCCGGGCACGGGGCTGTGGCGGTCTTCCGCCAGCGAATCTTCCATCATGCCGGTGAAAGGTAAAATCTCACCCGCGGTCGGCACCACTTGCAGGCGCACCGGGTCGTTGGGGTCATCCGGGTTAATCAGCGAGGCAAAATAGGGAGTGATATCCACCCGGAACAGGTTCTGAGCGCCGAGGGCTTTGCGTTCGCTTTCGGTGAGGGTGATGATTTTTTCAAAATCCTCAACCGTATTCAGGCGGTGGCTCAACTGCCAGCGCCAGTCGTTCCACTGGGCATCGGGCACATCCTTGTAAACCGCGGCGCGCTTTGATACAAACGGGGCAGGGGACATGAAGGCTCCTATCAACGGTTTGGAATTGACGGACACAGCTGCACGAGAAAAGAAAAGGTTCAAAAACGTGTTCGGAGTAAGTTTATTTTAACTGTTGTTGGAATAAAGTCAAATCCCCGCGCGCAGCGACCCCCGGCACTTGCTTTCAAAACCGTTAAACCCCCCGCAACATGTTTTTTTTATAACTTGTGCTATCATATTTACTGTGAGCACAAATCCCCGCGACCGTATTCTTATCGTTGAAAATGACCCCATGGTCAGCGACCTGATTGCGCGCCAGGCACTGCAGGCTGCCGGTTACCAGACTCACGTGGTCAGCGATGCCAGCGCCGCCATCAACCGCGCCCTGCAACTGATGCCGGATGTCATCATCGCCAACCTCAGCCTGCCCGGTCTGAGCGGTAAGGACCTGCTCGTGGCCCTCTCCTCCCAGAATGTGGAAACGCCTGTCATCGCCCTGGCCCGCAAAGGACAGGAATCCAACATCATCCAGGCTTTCCGGCTGGGCGCCATCGACGTGCTCCTCTGGCCGGTGCGCGAGCCCGAGGTGATTAACGTGGTGGAGCGGGTGCTCAAACAGGTGCACGAGCGCCAGGAGCGCGAGCGCCTGGGCCGCCAGCTTCAGCAAACCAACCAGGAACTGCAACTGCGTGTGCGCGAACTGACCACCATTTTCGCCATCGGTAAGGCGGTCACCTCCATCACCAACCAGTCGGTGCTGCTTGAAAAAATCCTTGAGGGCGGGCTGCGCGTGGCGCAGGCTGACCTCGGCTGGCTCTTGCTCTGCCCTGAAAACGAAAAAACCTTCCGGCTGGTCTCACAGCGCGGGCTGCCGGATTCCCTGGCAGACTACCTCCACAAACCCTGGGATGACGGCATCAGCTCGCTGGTGGCTATGTCCGGCGAGACGTTAACCATCCACGGTGACCCGCTCAAGCGCTTCAAAATCTCCTCGCTGGGCCAGGCGGCTATGATTACCCCCATCAAGGTGCAAAAGCAGGTCATTGGCTTGCTGGTGGTGATGCGCAAACAGTCCATCCCCTTTGGCGCCAGCGAGCAGCACCTGCTGGAAGCCGCCGCCGACTATGCCTCCATCTCCATGACCAACGCGCGCCTCTTCCAGGTAGTGGAAGAACGCGCCCGCTCGCTGGAAAGCCAGGCCGCCCGGTCTCACACCGGCGAGCGCATTTACCTCGAAATTCTGCAGCAGGTTAAAGATGAGCAGCAACCGGCTCTGGAAGCAGCCCTGGCTGCCTTTGAACGCCTCTCGCGCGACCCGGCTGCCCGCTGGACGGCCAATCAGCGCCCGGCCCTTTCAGAATTGCAGGAACAGCTTCACCTGCTGGCTAAAGTCTCTCAATCCATCCATGCCGCCCCTGCCCAGATGCCACCCACGCCCGGAAGGACCAACCTCAGCGAGGTGGCTCGCCAGTGCGCCAGCCGCGCCCAACACGCCGCCCAGCAGAACAACCTCACCCTCATCGCGGAAATTCCTTCCGCCGAGACCTGGGTGCGGGCGGAATCCGCCCAGGTTTCTCGCGTGCTGGATGCCCTGCTGGCCAATGCGCTGCGCAGCACCCCGCCCGGCGGGCAGGTGAGCCTGCGCCTGGAAAAAAGCGACTCCACCGCCCACCTGGTGGTCAGCGATAGCGGCCCCGGGCTGGATGCAGCCCGCCTGGCAAAGGTTTTTGAGGCCTCAGGCCGCGCAGAAGAAGGAAAACCGCGCCGCTTCGGCGGGTTGGCCGTCAGCCTCAGCCTCGCCAGAGAAATCATCACCCTCTTCCAGGGCAGGCTGTGGGCAGAAAGCAAACCCGGGCAGGGCAGCGCCTTTCACTTCACCCTGCCGGTCGTCAAGTAATTCCCGTCAAGGTCTTCAGCATGAGCAGCGCTCAAAAAGAACACATCCTGGTTGTTATTGCCGAAGCGCAAGTCTATCTGCTGCTGGAACAGGTGCTTAAACCGCAGGGGTATTCCCTCACGCACTGCAGCGACCGCCTGAGCGCCCAGAAAGCGCTTGCCCGCGGCGGGGTCGCGCTCAACATCATCGGTGAAAAGCTCCCCGACGGCTCCGGACTGGAACTGGCAGCCGAGGTTCAGCAGCGCTTTCCGGCTATCCCCCTTATCGTCTTTGGCTATAACGACAGCCCGGAAATGGTCAAGCGCGCCCTGCGCCTGGGCGCCTCCGATTACCTCTGCCTGCCGCTTAAAAGTGAGGAGATCCTCCAATCGGTGCACAACAGCCTCACCCTGGCCCGCCAGCGGCGCGACTGGGTGCTGCTGGAAACGCGCCGCGCCACCGCCAGCCTGCAGCGCCGCCTGGATGAAGTTGAAACCCTCACCCGCCTGGGACGCACCATCACCAGCTCGCTGGACCTGGATGCGGTGCTGAGCGCGGTGGTGGATGCAGCCGTGGAACTCACCGGCGCGGAAGAGGGCAGCCTGCTGCTGCTTGACGAAGACAGCGGCGAGCTCTACATGCGCGCCGCGCGCAACTTCCAGGAAGATTTCGTGCGCACCTTTCGCCTGCCCACCCAGGATACCTTGGCCGGCGCCGTGCTCAAAAGCGGTGAGCCGATGGTGGTGGATGAAAAAACCCCTCAAAAAATCAAAACCAGTTACCTGGTGCACAGCCTGGTTTACGTGCCCCTGCAGCTGCACGGCTACACCTTCGGCGTGCTCGGCATTGATAACCGCGTGGAACGCCGCCCGCTCATGGAGCGCGATATCAAGCTGCTCATGGCGCTGGCCGAATACGCCGTCATTGCCATCTCCAACGCCGGGCTCTACACCAACATCAAACAGGAGCGCAACAAGCTAGAAACCGTGCTCACCCATATTCAGGATGGGGTCATCGTGATGGATGAGGATCAGCGCCTGATCCTGGTCAACCAGGTGGCGCTGGCGGCCCTCAAGCTGGAGATGAAAACCGTGCTTGGCCGCCCCTACCGCGAGGTGTTCAATCAGAAAGAACTGCTTGAATTGCTCAGCAGCGACGCCCGCGACCTGCACGGCCCCGTGGAACTGCCCGTGGAAGATGGGCGCATCTTCAGCGCCCTGCTCACCCCTCTGCCTGGTATTGGCACAGCCATCACCATGCACGATATCACCAACCTCAAGAAGCTCGACCGCATCAAGAGCGATTTTGTGAGCACCGTCTCGCACGACCTGCGCTCCCCGCTCACTGCCATCCTCGGCTATGTCGAGCTCATCGAGCGCGCTGGCCCCATCTCGGATACCCAGCGCGAATTCATCCACCGCGTTCAGTTCAGCGTACAGAGCATCACCACCCTCATCAACGACCTGCTCAACCTCGGGCGTATCGAAGCCGGTTTTGACACCCGTAAAGAAACGGTGGTCATCGAGCAGATGGTGCGCTTCTCCGCTGAAAACTTCCGCAAGGCCGCCGCCGAAAAACAACTCACCCTATCCCTTGACCTGCCCGACTCGCTCCCGCACATTCTGGCAAATCCCGTTCAAATGCGCCAGATGGTGGAAAACTTACTCGATAACGCCGTCAAGTACACCAACCCGGGCGGCACCATCACCGTGCGCGGCGGCGTGGCGCAAAACCAGCTCGTTCTGCAGTTCAGCGATACAGGTATCGGCATCCCGGCAGTGGATTTACCCTACATCTTCGATAAATTTTACCGCGCCAGCAACGCCAGCCAGGAATCCTCCGGCACCGGATTGGGGCTCTCGATTGTCAAATCGGTGCTGGAGAGCCACGGCGGTCGCGTGTGGGTCGATTCCGTGGTGGGCAAAGGCACCACCTTCACCGTGGTCCTCCCCATCATCGAATCGCAGCCTTAATGCAAGGCCTCCGCCGGGGGCGGTGAGGGAGGAGCCCGGCGGAGGCATTCGCCAAAGGAGGAGACAGGTTTAGTGCTTTGAGGAGGTTCCGTCTCCACCCTTATCATATCCCAAAGCTGCCCCCGCTCAAATGGTTGAAAATCACCCGCCCCGGATGATATTAATCCTCAGACAATTGACTTTCCTCTCGAAAAATATGACGTTTTGCTTGACCAATTTTTAAGCTTGTGCTAGTATGAGAAAAAGCAAGCGCATCTACCCATTTTGGAACGAAACTTGCACCGTTAATGCGGTGATCTGCACTCAGGGCTGAGTTCTTGCTCCTGAAATTCAACAGGATCTTACCGAAGGAGACTCTTCTATGAAAAAGAAACTGACTTCCATGATTGTGGTTCTGGTCCTTCTGGGAGCCATCCTCACCGCCTGCAACCGGCCGGCCTCCGAAGACCCCGCCCTGAAGCCCACCGACAGCTTCCCCTTCCCCGTCTCCCCCACCCAGGGCGTCAGCCAGTTTGCCACGCAGACCGCCGCCGCCAAGCAGCCCGCCGTGGTAACCGCCACAAAAGCTGCCGCCGCCGCTAAAACCCCTGTGCCAACGGCTGCTTCCACCACCATTGTCATTCCGCAGCCCACCGCCAAACCCACCGAAAAACCCGCCGTGGTGCTGCCCACCCTCACCCGTCCGGATACCTACACCATCCAGGCCGGTGAGTTTGTGATTTGCATCGCCCGCCGCTACGACCTCGACCTGGCCGATTTGCTCGCCATCAACGGCCTCACCATGAGCTCGCGCGTCTCCATCGGCGCCAGCCTCAAAATCCCCTCCACCGGCACCTGGTCCGCCAATTACGGCAGCCGCACCCTGGCCGCCCACCCCGATTCCTATCTCGTCAAAGATGGCGATACCATCGGCAAGATTGCCTGCCTGTATGGCGACGTCTCTCCGGAAGGGATCCTGGCGAACAACGGTCTGAAAGAAGCCGGCGATATCAAAGTAGGCCAGACGCTGCAAATCCCGTAAAATCGGAGTTCTAGCCAAACCAACTGCGCGCGCCTCAGGTGATTCCACGCCCGGGGCGCAGCCTTTTAAACCCAACAGGAACCAATCATGGATCAAATCAAAATCATTGACCGGGAAGATGTTTACGCAGGGCGCGCCTTTGACGTGCAGCGCGTCCGCCTGCAACTGCCAGACGGCCACCAGCGCCTGTACGATCTGGTGCAGCACCCCGATTCCGTCTCGGTGGTGCCCCTCACCGCGGATGGAAAACTGCTGTTTGTGCGCCAGCACCGCATCGGCGCCGGGCGGCCCCTGCTGGAACTGCCCGCCGGCGTAATGGAAGCCGGGGAAGACCCCGCCGTGTGCGCCGCCCGCGAGCTGCGCGAGGAAACCGGCATGGCTGCCGGTGAACTGGTCAAACTCGGCCAGGCTTACCTCACCCCCGGCTACTGCACCGAATTGATGCATTTTTACTTTGCCGCCCACCTCTACCCCGCCCCCCTCCCGGGCGACGCGGATGAATTTCTGCAGCTTGAGGTGCTGCCCGTCGCCGAGGCACTGGAAATGGCTCGCCGCGGCGCGGAATTTGACAGCAAAACCCTGGCGGCGCTCTTCCTGGCGGAGGCCAGGCTGGCAAACTGGCAGGCCCCTGGTTAACCTCCGCGCCCCCACACCGGCTAAAGCCCACATGAGTGGTTTTTCCTGCTCAATTTGAAGACGTCAATTCGGAATAACATAATCTATCCAGCAATGTGTCCTGTTGAGCCGCCTTGGGCAATAAAGGATCCTGAAGATGGAAAATGACAGATTGAAACTGCCGGTCAGCTATCTGTTCGAAGGGCAATTTGAGCATGTGTTGCTCCTGGCCTGCCTGGTTCCGGGCGCATTCTATCTGGCCTCCCCGGCGCTTGACGGCTCTTCCTGGCTGGGAATTCCCGACCAGACCTGGTTTTTTGCCTCAATCCTCACAGCCATTGTTCACCAGGTGGTTGGCTGGTTTGTTTTCAGGTTTCAGCTCGTTTTTTCATTATTCTCTCGCCTGTTTGGCAGACACGACCTGCTGGCCTGGGGTATTATCTTCTTCCCGCTGATGCTGCTGAGACCCATCCTTTCGCTGGGTTTGGCGCTAGCCGATACTGGCTCGCTTGAGCCTTTCAGAACGCTGCAGGTGCTGGCGGGTGTTATCCTGCTGATCCCCGCGATTTATACAGGCTGGTCCATCGGCAGGTATTTCGGCATCTCTCGCGCTCTGGGCGGCGATCATTTTCGCCAGGAGTACCGCGATATGTCGCTCGTCAGGGAAGGGGCGTTTAAATACAGCTCAAACGCCATGTACACCTTTGTTTTTTTGCTCTTCTGGTCCATTGCCCTGTTCACCGGCTCACGCGCCGCCCTGGCATCCGCCCTTTTTCAGCACGCATATATCTGGGTTCACATGTACTGCACCGAAAGCCCCGATATGCGCATCCTTTACGGCCCGGGTCGTTGAGTCCCCCCACAAGCTAGCCTTCCCGCGGGGCCTGTTTAATAAGGCATGTGTCACGCTGAGCGAAGGGAAGAGTCCAAATGATTCGCTGAGATGCTTCGCTCTGCTCACTCGACCGCGAAGCGTGCCTCTGGCGAGAGTGCTCTTCGAGCAGCATGACAAAAAATCGACATTTTTGACTACCCCTGCGTTTGAATAAAATTTGCCCGCCAAACATGACAGGACACAGGTTATAATTGTGACCAATAGTACTAACGACCTCCTTATTGAATAAGGTAAACTCATAGATTGAATGTTCAGACATTCTGAACGCTTTACTCTTGAAACCAGAACCGCACGGTTCTCATCAATTTTGTAGGAATGGAGCAACCTCATGTCTCGTCAAATGATTACAATCGATGCCAATGAAGCCGTTGCCAGCGTAGCCTATAAGCTAAGCGAGGTCATCGCCATCTACCCGATTACCCCATCATCCTCGATGGGCGAGTTCGCGGATGCGTGGGCCGCTGCCGGCAAGCCCAACCTGTGGGATACCGTCCCCCTGGTCATTGAAATGCAATCCGAAGGCGGCGCCGCGGGCGCAGTGCACGGCGCGCTGCAAACCGGCAGCCTGAGCACCACCTTCACTGCCTCTCAGGGCTTGCTCTTGATGATCCCCAACATGTTCAAGATTGCCGGTGAACTCACCCCCACCGTCTTCCACGTTTCGGCCCGGTCGCTCGCCATGCAGGCCCTCTCCATCTTTGGCGACCACTCCGATGTGATGGCCACCCGCTCCACCGGTTTCGCCCTGCTCTGCTCGCGCTCCGTGCAGGAGGCCCAGGACTCCGCGCTGATTGCCCACGCCGCCACCCTGGCTACCCGCGTGCCCTTCCTGCACTTCTTCGACGGCTGGCGCACCTCCTCCGAGGTCAACAAAATTGAGCAGCTTGAAAATGACGATCTTAAAGCCATGATTGACGAAGCGCTCATCAACCAGCACCGCCAGCGCGCGCTCACCCCCGAGCGCCCCGTGTTGCGCGGCACCGCCCAGAACCCGGATGTGTATTTCCAGGGGCGCGAGACGGTCAATGCCTTCTACGACGCCACCCCTGAGGCTGTCCAAAAAGCCATGGACCAGTTCGCTAAACTGACCGGGCGCCACTACCACCTCTTCGATTACGCCGGCGCCAAAGATGCCGACCGCGTCATCATCCTGATGGGCTCCGGCGCCGAAGCCGCCGAAGAAACCGCCCTCTACCTCACCCAGAAGGGCGAAAAAGTGGGCGTGCTCACCGTGCGGTTGTACCGTCCTTTCTCGGTGGAACACATGCTGGCTGCCCTGCCCGCCACCGTCAAGAAGATTGCCGTGCTCGACCGCACCAAAGAACCTGGCAGCGCCGGGGAACCGCTCTACCAGGACGTGCTTACCGCTATCAGCGAAGGTTTAGCTTCCGGCAAAGCCCCCTTCAATACCAGCCCATACGTGGTCAGCGGGCGTTATGGCCTTTCCTCCAAAGAATTTACCCCTGCCATGGTCAAGGGCATCTTCGATGAGTTGAAGAAGCCCGCCCCGCGCAACCACTTCACCATCGGCATCAACGATGACGTCACCCACACCAGCCTGCCCTACCCCTCTGGCTTCAGCATTGACGATCCCTCCACCGTTTGCTGCGTTTTCTTCGGCCTCGGCGCCGATGGCACTGTAGGCGCTAACAAGAACTCCATCAAAATCATCGGCGAAGAGACCAACAACGACGCCCAGGGCTACTTTGTGTACGACTCCAAGAAATCCGGCTCGCTCACCATCTCGCACCTGCGCTTTGGCCCCAAATCCATCCGCGCCCCCTACCTGATTGGTGAAAACGAGGCCTCCTTCGTGGCTGTGCACCAGTTCACCTTCCTGGAACGGCTCAACATGCTCAAATACGCCAAACCAGGTGGTGTTTTCCTGCTCAACAGCATCTACCAGGCCGATGAGGTCTGGAATCACCTGCCAGTTGAAGTGCAATCCGATATCATCAACAAGAAACTGCGCTTCTACGTCATTGACGGTTACGCCGTGGCTGAGAAAACCGGCATGGGCAGCCGCGTCAACACTATCATGCAGACCTGCTTCTTTGCCATCAGCGGCATCCTGCCTCGCGCAGAAGCCATCGAGCAAATCAAGTACTCCATCAAAAAGACCTACGGCAAGCGCGGCGAGGCGGTGGTGCAGCAGAACTTTGCCGCAGTGGATAGCACCCTCGAGCACTTGCACGAGGTAAAAGTGCCCGCCAAAGTCACCAGCACCTTCAAACGCAGCCCGGCGGTTGGCGCGGATGCGCCCGAATTCGTCAAAAACGTTCTGGCCCCGATGATGGTCTTCGACGGTGACCAGTTGCCCGTCAGCGCCATGCCCGTGGATGGCACCTTCCCCACCGGCACCAGCAAGTACGAGAAGCGCAACATCGCGCTCGAAATCCCCGTCTGGGAGCCCTCGCTGTGCATCCAGTGCGGCAAATGCGCCTACGTCTGCCCGCATGCCGTCATCCGCATGAAAGTTTACGAACCCGCCAAACTGGAAGGCGCCCCTGAGACCTTCAAGTCACTGGATGCCAAGTTTAAAGAACTGCCCGGGATGAAGTTCACCATCCAGGTGGCCCCGGAAGATTGCACCGGCTGCGCCCTGTGCGTGGAAGCCTGCCCGGTCAAGGATAAGACCAACCCCAGCCGCAAGGCCATCAACATGGCCGACCAGCCCCCGCTGCGCGAAAGCGAGCGCAAAAACTGGGAATTCTTCCTCGACCTGCCAGAAGTGGACCGCTCCCTGCTCAGCTTTGGCACGGTTAAAAATTCGCAACTGCTCACCCCCCTGTTCGAGTTTTCCGGTGCCTGCGCTGGTTGCGGCGAGACGCCCTACCTCAAGCTGCTCTCTCAGCTCTTTGGCGACCGCACCGTGATTGCCAACGCCACCGGTTGCTCATCCATCTACGGCGGCAACCTGCCCACAACCCCCTGGGCGCACAACAAAGAAGGCCGCGGGCCAGCCTGGTCCAACAGCCTGTTTGAAGACAACGCCGAATTTGGCTTAGGCATGCGCCTGACGATCGATAAGCAATCCGAATTTGCCCGCGAACTGCTGCCCCAGGTGGCAGGCGAAGTGGGCGAAACCCTCGTGACCGAACTGCTCAATGCCGACCAGAGCAACGACGCCGGCATCCTGGCGCAGCGCGCGCGTGTGGCTGCCCTCAAGCAAAAGCTGGCCTCCAGCAAGCTGCCCGCCGCCCGCCTGCTGGAAGGCGTGGCCGACGCGCTGGTTAAGAAGTCCGTCTGGATTATCGGCGGCGACGGCTGGGCGTATGATATTGGCTACGGCGGCCTGGACCACGTGCTGGCTTCGGGGCGCAACGTCAACATCCTGGTGCTGGATACCGAAGTGTACTCCAACACTGGCGGTCAATCCTCCAAGTCTACCCCGCGCGCCGCGGTGGCCAAGTTCAGCGCCAAGGGCAAAAACCTGCCCAAGAAAGACCTCGGCATGATTGCCATGGCCTACGGTTATGTGTACGTAGCCCACGTGGCCATGGGTTCAAACGACCAGCAGACGTTGAAAGCCTTCCTCGAAGCCGAAGCCTACGACGGTCCCTCGCTGATTATCGCCTACAGCCACTGCATCGCCCACGGCATCGATATGCGCAAAGGTCTCGACCAGCAGC
>CAYVOX010000116.1:0-11111 GCA_964453035.1 uncultured Anaerolineaceae bacterium | reverse complement strand
CCACGCCCGCGAGGACGCGGGCAAGAGCAAAGGCCTGCCTGACCCACCCATGCCGCCCCCCACTGCATCCCGTCAACGGGATATCAACCATTAAAAATACCGCGCGCTGCTCAAAGTGAACAGCGCGCGGAATCATCTGGATTAATCCCTTCAGGCTACCATAGCCCTGTTGCGCCAGGCATACCACAGTGCCCCCAGCCCCGCCAGGGCTACCACAAACGAGAAGAGAAAGCCCACGTAGGGGATAGCCGCCAGCAGCGCGAAGATCACCGCGCCCAACACAAATGGCCACAGGCGGCCAGCGGCAGCGTTGGGCAGCACCTTAGAGAACACCCACTGACCAATGATAAAGGCCAGCAGTAGTTTTCCGGTCCACAGCAGCGCGGTGTAGAAGACCACGCACGCCAGCGAAAGCCCTGCAAAGCCCACCGAAACGCTGATGGCGCTCAGGTCAAACAGCGTGGTAACACCGAAGAGCAGCCCGACCAGTACAATCACCAGCGCCGCCAGCGGGATAGCCGCAAAACTCACCGCCAGCGCCACAAACCCGATGCCAATGGAACCCAGAGAGTGGGCTTTAACCTGCTCAAGCGCGCGCTCAAAGAGCCGTGGAGCCAGCCAGAAAACCAACGCGCCCAGGATGAGGATGGTCACCAGGTTGCGCAGCAAATCCCACAGCCAGAAAGCCACGCCGAAGTTACTTGCCCGCCAGGAGACGACCGATGGATGATTTTCTCTCTGCATAGAGGGCACGGGCGTCTGAAAAACTGTCCCACCAACCGGCGTAACATTAAAGCCCGCCGATTGATCCACAGAACTGGTGTAGGTTAGCTTGCCGCTGATAACGGCACCCTCAGAGATGCGCAGTCCCACAGGCAGGGCTGGCGGCAGGCGCATGCCGGAAAACCACGGGCGGTAATCCCTCGCCGAATCATCCATCTGACCCAGGTAGAGCACAGCATTACCGCTCACCTTGCCGTTCAGTTCCATCGCCCCGCCAGCCAGGTTGAGGTGGCGGCAGCTGCCGCCAAGCACAAACTGGTAACCGGCAGCGTTAATATCGCGCGTGACGGTTGACCCGGCCTTTGCTTCAACCTGGTAACCGGCGTAATACAGGTTGCGCCCCAGGCTTGAGCCTTCAGCCAGCGTGAGGGTGCTGGAAGCGCCAAACAGGCTGCCGAGCACCTTGCCGCGCACCACCACGTCCCCGCCCGCGGTGAAGATGTTGCCTTCGATGAGCGCCTTTTCTCCAATCAGCACGTTCTCTGCAGCCAAAATGGCATCGCTCTTAATCGTCCCATTGATGGTGATGGATTGCCCGGCAGCGATCAACGTGCCGTTGACGGTGCCCTCCACCAGGACGGTATTAGCCGTCAGCACAAGGTCATCATCCACCACTTCACCCGCCGGCAGCGTGCCATCGCGGTCAATCACCACTGCCTGCGCCGTGCCAACGGAGCCAACGCACAACGCCACAACCAGCAAGCCGGCAATCAGCCAGCGTTTTGTAAGCATAGATAGGTGTTTCATAATCCCTCCCGGGGAATAAGAATAAACTGCTAATAGATATACGCGCAACGGAGCTTTCGGTTGCAGCCCTGGCCAGACATGCAGGTCTCACATCACCCACCCGTACAGGCGCGGTTGCGAAGCACGTTTCAACAGTTCCGCACCCTGACCTCAAACGTCTCGACGGACGCCGTCCGCCCAGCCTGCCCTTGCCCCTCCCCGCAGCGGACTTTTCCCCTCTCATTACCAACCCCCAAAGGTTTTTTCACGAAACCTTTGGGGTTTGTCAGACATAGAGTGGCTCCCCGGCTCCAGCCTGCGTCCCCGCAGGCTGGACATCAGTATTTTCACCGTACGGGCGAGGTCATCTGGCCCCTACCCTCCGCTCCCCGCCACCTCTCGGCAGCAGACTTTTTCCCCGCACCACCCGATTGATCCCCCATGCCCGCGAGGACGCGGGCAAGAGCAAAGGTCCGGTTGAGCTACCCAACCCCTCCTCGCTGCACCCTGCAGGCTGTGGTAAAGAAAAGCGCCCGCCGTCAAGTCATACTTGCATTCCCAATCAATTTATGATATTATTTTTTCAATCTAAAAACAGCCCTCAAAGCTCATTAAGCAGAAATCGCTCCAACCGGAGTGGTTTTTTTATCTTTAACCAACGCCTGCAGCCGGGGGGCTTGCCGTTTAGAACCCAAAAACGAACAGGATCAAGGAAGAGACATGCCCACCACTTTTCTGACACGCGAGGGTTATCAAAAATTGCAAGAAGAACTGGAACACTTGCGCACTGAAAAACGCGAGGAAATTGCCCAGCGCTTGCATGAGGCCCTGGACGGCGGCGAGCTCATCGAAAACGCCGAATACGAAGCCGCCAAAAACGAACAGGCCTTTGTTGAGGGGCGCATCAAAGAGCTCGAAGTGCTGCTGGCGATGGCGCGCGTCATTGACGAAACCCCAACCTCAGCCGATTCCGTTCAGGTTGGGTCAACCGTCACCATCCAGGAAGAAGCCCTGGAACCTGAGATCTACACCATTGTCGGCGCAGCCGAAGCCAACCCCACCCAGGGCCGCATTTCCAACGAATCGCCGCTGGGTAAGGCGCTCCTGGGCCGCAAGGTGGAGGATAAGGTGCAGGTCGATGCGCCGGCGGGTTCGTTTGTGGTCAAGATCCTGAAAGTGGAATAAACCCCAGAAAACGAAGCAAAGCCCCGCCCGCAACCTGTGGGGCGGGGCTTTTGTTAGAAACTTACAAGCACCCCTGACGGAAAAGAGGACTTTACGATGGAACGCTCTGATCTCGAAAAAATACGCCTGGAAAAAATAGCGCGCATGCGCGCCGCCAACGTGGAACCCTACCCCACGCGCGCCAACCCCACGCATTCTCTGGAAGCCGCCCGCCTGGCCTTTGAAGCCGCCGAAAAGCAGACAGAACCTCAACCCGTCAGGGTAACCGTGGCGGGGCGCCTGCGCGCCATGCGCCCGATGGGTAAGATTATTTTCGCCCACGTCGAGGATGGCAGCGGGCGCCTGCAGCTCTTCCTGCGCCTCAACGAATTGGGCGAAGCCAGCCTGCAAACCTTCCGGGAAGATTACGACCTGGGCGATTTCATTGAAGCCGAAGGCGACATGGTGCGCACCCGCACCGGCGAAGTGACCCTGCAGGTCGCCGCCTTCCGCATGCTGGCTAAATCCATCACCCCGCTGCCCGCCGCCAAGGATGAAGTGGTGGATGGACAGGTGGTGCGCCACGCCACCCTCAGCGACCCCGAGATGCGCTACCGCCAGCGCTATGCTGACCTGGCAGTCAATCCCAATGTGCGCCAGGTTTTCCGCGCCCGCGCCGCCATCATCCGCGCCCTGCGCGCCTTCCTGGATGAGCGCGGCTTTTTGGAGGTCGAGACCCCCATCCTGCAGCCCATCTACGGCGGCGCGGCGGCTAAACCCTTCGTCACCCACCATAACCAGCTCAAACAGGATCTCTACCTGCGCATCTCCTTCGAGCTGTACCTCAAACGCCTGCTGGTAGGCATGCTCGACCGGGTGTACGAAATCGGGCGCGACTTCCGCAACGAGGGCGTCTCCTTCAAACACAATCCCGAGTTCACCCAGCTTGAGTTCTACATGGCCTACGCCGATTACCAGAAGGTGATGGAGCTGACCGAGCAAATGATTTGCTACGTCTGCGACCAGGTGCTGGGCAGCCGCGTCTTCATATATAACGGACGCGAGGTCAACGTCAACCCGCCGTGGAAACGCGTGCAACTGCGCCAGGGACTGATTGACACCACCGGCATCGATATTGCCGCCTGCCCGGATGCCGAAAGCCTGATGGATGCCATGCAGGCGCGCAACCTGCCCTTCAAACCCGGCACGGCCCGCGGCAAGCTCATTGACGGCTTGCTCGGCGACTACCTCGAACCCACCCTCATCCAACCCACCTTCCTCTATGACTATCCGCGCGATATTTCCCCGCTGGCTAAATCCATGCCCGGTGACCCCACCACCGTGGAACGCTTCGAAGGTTTCATCGCCGGCATGGAGCTGTGCAACGCCTTCACCGAGCTCAACGACCCGCTCGACCAGGAGCAGCGCTTTATTGAAATGGGCCGCGCCTACGAAGCCGAAGATGAGGAACGCCACCCCATGGATGACGATTACCTGCAGGCCATGTCCTACGGCATGCCACCCAACGGCGGCTTTGGCCTGGGCATCGACCGCCTCACCATGCTGCTCACCGACCAGAAAACCATCCGCGAGGTGATCCTGTTCCCGCATTTGAGAGAACGGGAGGAATAATTAACCGATTCAAACCCCAAAGGTTTTTTGAAACCTTTGGGGTTTTTCAAAGAATCGGCGGTCCCGCCGGGATGCTGCGCGATGCTGTGCCCCTACGAATTGGATAACCACGGCGATTTTGACCTTGACTCTCCCCCTGGGGCAGGATGTATCATGCACCTGTAACTGTGAAAGGAGCTGATATGATCTCTCAAACTGAACTGCAATTCTATACCCGGCACGGGCCGATGACCGACCCGCGCCGCTACCTGGCGCAGGTAAGCGCGCTGCCGGGCAGCCTGCCCGCCCTGGTGGAAACCCTGCAAGGGCTGGCAGTGCATATTTTTTGGGCGGAGAGGCTGGGGCTCAAATTGGATGAGGCTCGCCAATCTGAGGTGAACCTACGCGCAACCTGGCAAAAGCTGGAGCGCCTGCTGGAGCTGGACCCGGCACCGCTCACCCAGCCGCGCCCATTGGAGCGCCAGCTGGTGTGCAACTGCCGCGATTTCACCGTGCTGATCGTCTCGTTCCTGCGCAGCCAGGGCATCCCGGCGCGTTCGCGCTGCGGGTTCGGCACCTATTTCATGCCCAACCACTACGAGGATCACTGGGTGGCCGAGGCGTGGAACACCGGGGAGCAGCGCTGGCAGATGGTGGATGCGCAGTTGACCGCTTTCATGCGGCAGGTGCTCAAAATCCAATTTGATGTGCTGGATATGCCCAGGGGCAAGTTCATCACCGCGGGGGAGGCCTGGCAGTTGGGCCGGCGTGGAGAGGCCAACCCGGATGCGTTCGGTATCTTTAAATGGCACGGCTGGAATTTCATCCGCGGCAACGTGGTGCGCGACCTGCTGGCGCTGAATGGGATCGAGATCCTGCCGTGGGACTTCTGGGCCTTCAACCAGCCGGAGATCGAGCAGGCTGCCCCTGAAACCTGGGCGGAGATCGACCAGATTGCCGGCCTGCTGGTGGATGCGGATGAGCGCTTTGACGACCTGCGCGGGTTTTACCAGGAGCACCCGCTTTACCATGCGCCGTTCTTAGGCGAGTATTCCTGACCTCTTATAAAAAATCAGACCCCGGTGGTGCAAACCATCGGGGTCTGATTGTCTTAACACAAATTATGGCCGGTCCGGACTGATTTTGCGCTCGATGAACTTGACCACCATTGAGAGCGCCACCGTCATCGTCAGGTAGAGCACCGCCAGCGTGGTGTAGGCTTCGTTGAAGCGGAACGAGCGCCCGGCATACAGGCGCGCCACCTGGGTGATATCCCGCACCGCCAGCACCGAAACCAGCGACGAATCCTTAACCATGGCGATGAAGTCGTTGCCCAGCGCCGGCAGCACGTTGCGGATGGCCTGCGGCAGAATGATAAACCACATCGACTGGCTGTAGGTCATTCCCAGCGAGCGCGCCGCTTCCATCTGCCCCTTGGGTATAGATTGGATGCCCGCTCTGAAAATCTCCGCCTGGAAGGCCCCGTAGGTGACTGCCAGGGCCACGATGGCGCGGATGTTCATCGAGATACTCTGGTTATCGATGCCAGCCAGAGCCGCGCCAACCGAAGGCAGCCCCAGGTCAATAAAGAAGGTGCCCAACTGCGCCAGCAGGCCCACCACGCCGGGCACGCCCACCAGGGCAATGTAGAAGATAATCACCAGCATGGGGATGCCGCGAATCAGCTCAACGTACAGCGTGGCAAGGTTGCGGATTATCACATTGCCCGAAAGGCGCCCCAACCCGGCCACCAGCCCCAGCACCAGCGCAAAGGCATACGCCCACAGGGTGGTCTCGATGGTGATGCCGATGCCCTCCACGATGAAGGTAATCGCCTCGCGGAAGTTATCTTTGGTCAGGATGGTGTAAACCGTCCAGATGGCGATGAGCAGGATCCCAAGCCCCCACCACGGCATCCTGGAAAGACGGTTGCTCAACGGGTCCTGGCGGGCCGCGCCGGCAGGGGTTGTTGAAGCAGCCGCTCTTGCAACCCTGTCTTGAGGTAAAACTGCGGTCAGTTCATCCATAAAGCGCTCCTTGGATTGAATGGAGGACGCAGAACTGAGAGGGGGTTCTGGCGGCAGGTTTTACCGCCAGAACCTCATACGGTCGCGGCCCGGATATTCGAATTACTTCTTGATATCCGCTTCGATTGATTTGAAGTTGGGGCCAAAGTACTTGATGTTGACTTTTTCGAGGAATCCGTCGGCCATCATGGCTTTAATCGCCTGGTCAACCGGGTCCTTCAGGGCGCTGCCCTTGGGATAGATGAAACCGAGCTCCTGCGAGACGATCGAAGGCCCAATCAGAGCCACCTTGTCGGAATTTTCGCCCAGGTAACCCTGGCCGGCGGTTTCGTCAATCATCACCGCATCGATGTCGCCGGAGATGAGCGCCTGAACCGCGAAGGGGAACTGCTCAAAGGCTTTGATACGTTTCTCAGGCAGGAATTCCACCGCGGTCTCGTAGTTGGTGGTGCCGGTCTGGGTGCCCATGATGAGCTTTTCGTTGGCTTTGAAGTCATCAATGCTCTTAAAGCGGGTTTCGCCCTTGCGTACCAGCAGGCGCTGGTCAATCTTGACGTAGCCGATGGAGAAGTCAACAATCTTCTTGCGATCGTCCGTGATGGTGATGCCGTCGGCGGCGGCGTCGAACTGGTTATCCGCCACAGCCTGGATCATGCCTTCCCACGCAGCTTCGATGTACTTGGGGGTGCAGTGCAGCCGGGTGCAGATTTCATTCCACACGTCGTAATCCCAACCGCCGGGCTTGCCGGTGCTGATGGTGATGTAGTTGAAGGGCGGGTAGGCATTTTCCATCGCGATTTTGATCTCTTTGCATTTGAGGTCAACTATCGCCTTCTCAGCCGTTCCCAGGCATACGCCGGGTTTGATTTCGGCAGTCGGCTGGGGCAGGGTGGGCGCCTTGGTGGGGGCAACTGTGGGTGCCGTGGTAGCGGCGGCCTTGGTGGGGGCAACCGTCGGTGCTGCGGTGGCAGCGGCTTTGGTGGGAACAACGGTGGCAGCAGGCGTTGGCGTGCTGCAGGCGGTCAACAGGATGCTGACCAGGACGATAAGTGAAACAAGGGTCTTAATTTTCGAAATCATTCTAAATCTCCTCATTTGGCGAATTTTGGGGCAGCCGCTCCTCAACGGCTACAAAAAAACGAACAAAAACGGGTGTTGCGGTGTGACGTGCAATGATGGGCAATCCGAGAAATCTTCACCTCCGGGTTAAACAAAAATCCCTCCGCCAGGGGAGGGTTTGGAGGCTGCCAGAAAAACAAAAAAATAATGATCAAATCATCTGGTTAAGCGGCCCAAACCTCCCTGCAATGGTGCGGAAGGTTCTCGATCTAATGGTGTCGCTTCAAGCCCAGAACGAAATTGAACATTGGACTTGTTTTTATCATACGCCATAGGTGCTGTCAAGAGTTTTGCGGGCACCAATTTTCACCAATTTCCAGAGCTTGCGACGCACCCTGGCCCGCATGCGACTGGTTGAGCAGCGCTAAAAACTGCGAAAACGACGGCTTGTGCGGGTAGAAAAACAGGTGCGCCGGGCAGGCGCAATCAGAAGCCCCAAAACGCCGCAGCGGGATGGCAGCCCCGGGCAAGGCCTGGCAGGCTGCCGCCCAGGCATGTTCCAGGGGCTGTACCGCGGTGGTGATCCACGCCTGGCAGGGGCTGAGGTAGGGACGTGCGTAATCCAGGTGCCAGTGCGGCGCAGCCTGCGAGCACAGGTGGTGGCGCAGCCTGGCGCGCAGGCCTCCCGCACCAAAGGCGCTCCCGACGTAGATTAACCAGCCGGGGGCCAGTTGCAGCACCCCCAGCGCGCCGATTTGCACGCGCTCGCTGGCAGCGCAGGAAAAAAGCAGGGCGTAGGTGCCGCGTTCGTTCAGCATACCCTGATTCTACACCTCCCGGCCCTGCGCATAAATCAGGTTATAATTCCCCGCGGAGGATTTCATGCCCGCAGACCCCACCCGAGACCGCGTCAACCCCGAAAAGATGGATACCACCCCCGTTCGCCGCCCGCCATGGATCCGCGTGCGTGCCCCCAGCGGTGAAACCTACGACTGGCTACAAAGCCTGATGCGCCAGAAAGCCCTGCATACCGTCTGCGAAGAGGCCGGTTGCCCCAACATGGGCGAGTGCTGGGGCAGCGGCACTGCCACCTTTTTGATGTTGGGAAATGTTTGCACCCGCTCCTGCGGCTTCTGTGACGTCAAACACGGCAAGCCCGCCCCGCTCGATTGGCTCGAGCCGGAGCGCGTGGCGCAGGCTGTCAAAGCCATGGGGCTCAAGCATGCCGTCATCACCAGCGTCAACCGCGACGAGCGCCACGACGGCGGCGCGCCCATCTTCGCCATGGTCATCCAGCGCATCCGCGAGCTGCACCCGGGCTGCTCCATCGAAGTGCTCATCCCCGATTTCAAGGGCAGCGTTGAGGCGCTGCGCATGGTGATGGATGCCCGCCCCGAAATCCTCAACCACAATGTCGAAACCGTCCCGCGCCTGTTCAAGCGCGTCCAGCCGCAGGACCGCTACGAGTGGTCGCAGGCCACCCTCAGCCACGCCAGGCTGCTCGACCCTGAGGTGCTCACCAAGTCCGGCATCATGCTCGGCCTGGGCGAGACGATGGACGAGGTCAAGCAAACCATGCAGGACCTGCGCCGCTGGGGCGTGGATATCCTCACGCTGGGGCAGTATTTGCAGCCCTCCCGCCGCCACCTGCCCATCGAGCGCTACTACACCCCCGAAGAATTTGCCGAGCTGAAGGAATTTGGGCTGGGCATTGGCTTCAAATGGGTGGAAAGCGGCCCGCTGGTGCGTTCCAGCTACCACGCCGCCGAGCAGGTGCGCGCCCTCAGCATCGTCCACCGCAAGCTCTACGGGGGCTAACCTTGCCAAACCAGCTGGATGGCAAACCTATCGGTCGCGTTTTTGGCACGCCCCTCACCATCAAAGGCTGGGAAGTTCTGCCGCTGGCGGAACTTTTTTATTTTGGGTTGCTCTACTGGCTGCTGGGCAGGGGGCACCCCGGGCGCAGCCGCAAGGAAAAAGCCGGGCTGGCTGCGCTGGCAACCCCGCTGGTGGCCGGCGTGGAATGGTGCCACAACCTTTCGCACGCGGCGGCAGCCCGGGCGGTGGGCAAACCCATGGATGAATTTAAAATCCTGTTCGGCACGCCCCGCCTGCAGTACTGGGAACTCAACGATGCTTCCGTCACCCCGCGCCAGCATATCCTGCGCGCCTCCGGCGGGCCGCTGTTCAACCTGGCGATGACCCCCGTCCTCTGGCTGCTGCGCAGGCAGGCCCCGGAAGGCTCAAAACAGCGCCAGGTGATCAATGCCGGCTGGTGGATGAACCTTTTGGTGCTGGCAGCAGGCATTTTGCCCATCCCCGGCCTGGATGGCGGCGCGCTGCTCAAGTGGGAACTGGTGCGGCGCGGGCGGTCGGTTCACCAGGCCGATGAGACCGTGCGCCGGGTCAACGGCGGGTTGAGTGTTGCGCTGGGAGCCGGGGCGCTTCTGGCCAAAGCACGCGGCCAGGGGCTGTTGGCCGTGCCACTGGCGCTGCTGGCGGGCATCGCCCTGGCGGTGTTTAGGGGATGGATCAGGGAAAAGTAAAGCAAACCTCCTGCCACCCTGGCTATCCCCCACACGGGTGCGGTCTCCACACCCGGGTTCTCACCTGCCAACCACCCTGGCTATTTCCCGTACCCTCAATGCTTCAAGCCTCTCCCCAGCAAACTATCATTCTTTTTGGATCAGGCTGGGGTAAAGATTTTTGAATTACGGAAGAAAACGAAAAATGTGTTATTTTATTGCATGATTAACAACCGGAAGGTAGATTCGCTCAAATGTAAAAGGCTCGATTTCAAACCTCAAGCAGTATCTTCCTCCAGAATAGAACGAATCTTCACTTTGAGATTCCAAAATGAGCGTAGTTGATGTCGTCTGCTCAATATTCCCTCTAAGAAAGACTTCAAAGAAATCCTCAGATCGTGAGCCATCAGGATAGATTGTGATTGATTCCGGTCGGATTTAAAGGTAAGAATTCTCTTGTGCGCTTAAAATTACATGGTAAGCAGGAGGTTGAGATAAGGCAAAAAGGATCTCCTGTTTTTTTCCGTCCTCCAGCCTGAATTCTGAATACTGAAACCGTATCTTCTCAAGGATTTTTATCCGTTGAGGGGTAAAAACAAGTTGATTGTAATTAATATCATCACTGATGGATTGTGGAACAATCCAAACCAGGCGGTCATCGTTGATGTAACAGTCAGGTTCAGCTGCAACCCCGATGATTTGAGGCTGGTTCCAATCGCTTTCTGAAAAGGTAATCGTTTCCTGAGAAAATGTAAGCTGTTCATCTCGTGAAAAAGAAATGGTTACAGGAAATATTGGTTTACTATCGAGGCTAATCATTAAATCTTGTTCTGGTTCACCTTCAATCAACTCCTCAGGAAATTGCAGACTAATCCCCCGGTAGAATATATGGACTGCACCCCTTCCAGGCTCGTTACCAATATATTCGTCAGGTGAGCCAACAGCCAGAGAATTCCCTCTGATAGACAGGCTAGAACCAAAAAGGCTTAAATACTCCGGTGGTAATTTTTGTGGGGCATGAAATCCACCTATCCAACCAGATTCGGGTTTTCGATAAACGAAAACTGAACCGGCTTTTCCATAATTGATTGCGCCGATGGCTACTGTATCCAAATCAACAGCAACAACTGCGCCAAAATGATCCCCCATTTCTCCATCTGGAAATACTAATTTGGCAGATTGAGTCCATGTATCGATAGTTTTCTCAAAAATATAC
>CAYVOX010000115.1:0-11274 GCA_964453035.1 uncultured Anaerolineaceae bacterium | reverse complement strand
GTTCACCATGCTCTTCATCGGCATCAGCATCATCATGCTCTACCGCCGGATTGGAGCGTTGAAGAACAAGTAAGCGCTTGTTACTCCCATCTTCGCTTCCTCTGTACGCTTTGCTCCCGCCCGCGCACCCTTCGGACATACTGCGCGACCCCCGCGGGCGGGGGAGATGTGCTATATTCAATTAACCCCGAAGGTTTTATTCGAAACCTTTGGGGGTTGGTGGGGGTGAAAACCAGCCTGCGCCTTTTGCTACAGCCCCACAAATCTTAACCGGGGGGCAAGGCCGGCGGCGCAGGGGGCGCTTCTGGTCTGCCGCGGGTTGAAACCAGGTGGATAATCACCTTGGGGGTGAGGGTCAGTTCCAGTTCGTACTGCCCGAAGACGTATCCATAACGCTGGGTAACCACCGCCAGCTCATTGGCCTTGAGCAGTGAGAGCAGCACCATCTCCTGCAGCTTGCTCAACGGTACGCGCTTTTCAGTGAGGATTTGCCCCAGTGTGGTGAAACCCTGCCCGGTGTGCTCGATGAGCATGGTGAACTCCGGCGGCACGGTGATAGCAAACTTGAGATCAGCCATGACAAAGCCGCAGGCGTGCAAAATGGGCAGCAGGCCGTTAATCTCGCGGAAGAGGGAATCCAGCGCCTCGGCGGCCTTCTCGCGGCTGAAATCCAGCGCCTTCTCGGCAGAATCATAGGCGCTGTGGGCTGCTTTTTGCGCCTGGTCGAGTATTTTAGCGGTGGTGGATGAATCACGCACCTCTTCGGCAGCTTTTTTGGCTTTATCGATGAACTTGTTGAAGGTCATGGTTTTATTATAGGGATTTTGGCGCCGTTTTCAACGGTCAGTTGGGATTTAGCCCGTGGTCAGGCCCACCGCGCGGTGGATAGCCAGCGCCAGTTGGGCTCTGAAGCGCAGATCGCCGTCGCGCAGATCCAGACCGCAAATCTCCTCGATGCGGCGCAGGCGGTACTTGAGGCTGTTGAGATGCACGTGGCAGCCCTCGGCAGTGAGGCGCAGGTTGCCGTTGTTCGCCAGGTAGCAGTCCAGCGTATCCAGCAGCTGGCTCTGGTTGGTGGAATCGTAACGCACCAGCGGTCCCAGGTATTGCTCCATGAAGGCCATCAGCTCTTTCTGGTTCTGGCTTTGCAGCAGCAGCGGCACCACCCCCAGCGTTTCAAAAGCCACTACGCGCGCCTGCCCGCCAAACTGGCTGACGGTTTTAAGCGCCAGCATGGCATCTTCGTAGGAGCGCGGCAGCAGACCCGGCTCCTGGGCGGCGCGCCCGATGCCCACTGAGACGGTCAGGTCCGCGAGGGTGCCAATCAGCGCGGATTGCAGCGCCTGCGCCTGCATCTCGGCCTGCCTGAGCGAGGCGTTCTCCGGCGCGGGCAGCAGCACCAGCACCGAGTCGCTGCGCGTGCCGGTGAGCGCGCCCTTGATATCGTTGCGCACGATATCGGTGACGATGCCCAGGAAGCGGCGCTTAAGCGAGAGCGCGTCCATATCCGTCCAGTGGTGGCGACGCACCGCCTGGGCAAACTGGTCAATATCCAGCACCAGGATGCGGTACGGCTGGCGCAGGTCAATGTTCAGGCGGGCGGCGCGCTGCATCAGCATGGGGTCGCTGGCGGCGCGCGCCTGGATGAGGTCATCCAGCAGGTCACCCGCCAGGCGGGCTTCCACATCCTGGGCAATCTCGCCCTTCAGAAATTCCAGCGCGAGGATGATAGAAGCCTGATCCACCGCGGCGTATTGCTGCTCGCTGAAGCTGTCCAGTTCCAGGGCTGAGACGTAACCCAGGATTTCGGCGCCAGCCACAACCGGCGCAATGGTGCGGGGAAAATAAACCTTGCGGTCGGGCCGGGCGGGAACGTGAATGGCGCGGCGCTCGTGCTGTAAAGTGTGGATGGCTTCGCCGAATTCCAGATCATGCCACAGGTCGTCAGTGGAGCAGGTGAGGTGGGGCAGTGATTGCCCCTCCGGACCGAGGGCACCCTCGGAGGAGGTGGCCACCACGCGGTGAAGATCATCCTCCACCAGCACCGGCGCGCGCACCAGGTGCGAAAGGGTGGTGGTGATGGCAGAGAAACCCTGGTTGTTGAGCACCAGGTGCAGCAATTGCTCACCCGTCTCGGTGGCGTCGCGCAGTTTCTGGGCAATGGATTTCTCATTTTCGTACAGGCGGGCATTTTCGATGGCGATGGCAGCCTGCGTACCCAGCGCAGCCAGCAGGTCCATTTGCGAGTCGTTAAAGGCAGCCTCCTGGCGGCTGGCGGCAAACAGCACGCCCACCAATCCCGAGCGGGTCACCATCGGCACGCTGATGATGGAAAGGATATCCTCGGTGGCAGCCAGGTAAGCCACGCCGGGCGGTTTGGGGCTGTCGCGCACGTAGTTGTGAACCAGCAGCGGCACGCGGTGGAGGGCTACGTAGCCGCCCACTCCTTCGCCGTAGTTGAGCACCATGGTGCCCAGCGCGTTGTGGCGGGTGCCGTCAGTGATGCGCACGCGCACCTGCCTGGCCTCGTCATCTGCCAGTGCCAGGTAGCTCAACTCCGCGTTCATCAGGCTGCGCGTCTTTTTGACAATCACCTCAAGCACGCGGTCGAGGTCCATCAGTTGCGAGATTTCCTTGCCAATCTCATAGAGGGCGTCGGCCTCGCGGCGGTAGCGCATGTTCTCAAGCGTGAGCAGCATAGACTCGATGGATAACTCGATGTTATCCGCCAGGGTCTGGATGATGCGGCTGTCATTCTCACCAAAAGCGCGCGGTCCAACCGAACCCACCAGCCACACGCCGATCATCTCGCCGCCGGCTTTGGTGGGCAGCACAATCCCGGAATTCAGCCCCATGCTCTCCAGCACGGCAACGAAAGCCGGGTCGCTGCAATCATCGGCGGTCATCCAGGATATGAAGCGGCGGGCGCCCCACAGGGCCTGCACGTAGGGGCTTTCGACGGGCAGGCTGGTTTCCTCGGCTTCGCGCCCGTGCCAGGCGGCAGCAGCAAGCTGAGGTTGGTTGGTCTGGCGCAGAAAAACCACGCTGGCATCCGCCTGCAGGATGATGCGCGCCGCCCAGGCCGCCTCTGAAAGCACGCGCTGCATGGGCTGGCTTGAAAAAACCGCCTGCAGTTCTTTGGGGTCGGGCGGGGCGGTGGCTCTTTGAAGGGGGGTGTGTGGCAGGGTCATGGGAATTTGTTTAAAATGGATGATAAATCAAGTATATCATTGTCTAAAAAGTATAGGGGTTAAAAACAGCGCAGGAAAAGGAGCCGCAGCCCGTTTTGGGGTACAATTGGGCGCGTTCGCGTTTTTATTCCCTCCGCTTACGAGAGTGCCTTGCTGAACCATACCCTTTTCCGAACCCTGCTGCGCCTGCGCGGCAACCCGCGCGCCTGCGTTTACACCGAGCCACTGTGGGGCATTCCTTTTAACCTTTACGCGCCCTACGCCTCGGTTTACATGCGGGAGCTGGGCCTGCGCGACGCGCAAATTGGCCTGGTGGCGACCGTTGGCATGGTGTTCCAGATTTTCTTCACCATCCTGGGCGGGCCGCTGACGGATAAACTGGGTCGCAAACGCGCCACATTCATCTTTGACGTCATCTCGTGGAGTGGGGCAACCGTCGTCTGGGCGGTGGCGCAGGATTTCAATTACTTCCTGCTGGCGGCCGTGCTCAACGCTGCCTGGCGCGTGCCGATGACCTCCTGGACCTGCCTGATGGTGGAGGATGCCGACCCCAACGACCTGGTGGATATCTACAGCTGGGTCAACATCGCCGGGTTGCTGGCGGCTTTCTTTGCGCCGCTGGCGGGAGTGCTGATCAGCCATTATTCGCTGGTGCCCACCATGCGCGGGTTGTACTGGCTGGCGTTCGGGATGATGACGCTCAAGTTTGTGGTGCTGAACAATGTTGCCACCGAGACGGCCCAGGGCCGGCTGCGCATGGAGCAAACCCGCCACCAGAGCCTGGTTTCCATGCTGACGGAATACCGCGGGGTGTTTGGCAGCCTGCTGCGCGCGCCTAAAACGCTCTACACGCTGGGCATCATGCTGGTGATGAGCATCAGCTCGCTGGTGGGGGGCACCTTCTGGTCCATCCTGGCCACCGAGCGCATTGGCATCCCCGCCGAGCACCTGGCATTGTTCCCGTTTGCGCGCTCCATCATCATGCTGCTGTTTTTCTTCCTGGTCATGCCGCGCATCCGCCTGATGCACTTCCGGCAGCCGATGCTGGTGGGCTTTGCGCTGCTCATCCTCAGCCAGCTGCTGCTGGTCACCGCCGCCAACCAGAGCTACATCACCCTGCTGGCGAGCGTGTTTCTGGAAGCGTGCAGCCTGGCCGTGGTGACCACGCTGCGCGACAAGATGATTGTGGTCAACGTAGAAACCCAGGAACGGGCGCGCATCATGTCCCTGATGTACCTGGTGGTGATTATCATCTCGTCGCCGTTCGGCTGGATTGGCGGCATGCTCTCAGAGGCCAGCAAAATCCTGCCATTTGCATTGAGCTCGGCGCTCTACGGGCTGGGGCTGCTGCTCACCTACCTGGCCAGCCGCGCGCCGCGCTCCGCAGCGGAGCGGTGAGCCTTTACGGAACTTCAAAAACAGGTGGAGCGCCTCAAACTGCGCTCCACCTGTTTATTTTAACTGCCTTGGGGCAAAGATTCTGTTTAAACCAGCTTCTCGCGCAGCTTGGCGCTGGCAAAATCCATCACCGCCACCACTGCCACGATGAAAAGCACCACCGTGCCGGCCTTGTGATACTGCAGCATGCCGAAGAACATGGAAAGCGTGAGGCCGATGCCGCCGCCGCCTGCAAACCCGATGATGGTCGCCATGCGGATGTTGATATCCCACTGGTAGATGAGGTAGGAGACGAAAGGCGGCACAATCTGCGGCAGGATGGCGTAATTAATCATCTGCAAGCGGTTGGCGCCGCTGGCGTTGACGGCTTCGATGGGGCCGGGGTCAATATTCTCAATGGCCTCTGAGAACAGCTTACCCAGCAGCGCGAAGGTGGTCACCGCCAGGGCCAGGGTGCCGGCGAAGGGGCCGATGCCCACCCAGAAAACGAAGATGGCCACGTAGAGCAGGGCTTCGATGGAGCGCAGGATGTTAAAAGCCGAGCGGGTGAGGTAATAAATCCATTTGCTCAGGCGGCTGCGCCCGGTGAGGTTCTTGGCGGCCAAAAAGCTGAACGGAACCGCCAGGATGCCGCCGAAGGTGGTGGCCAGCAGAGCCTGAAAGATGGTGGTGAGCAGGTCCTTGGTGACCGTGTAAAGCACCGGCTCCGAAAAGTCGAAGGCTAAAAAGTCACCCAGCAGGCGCATGAAGGTGGGCGCCGGGGCAAACAGGTCGGCCAGGTTGATTTTGGTGATATCCCAGCAGTAGAAAAACAGGGCGATGCCCAGGATGGTGTAGATAATCTTGCGCGGTGATTTGAGGAACGGCTTTTGCGCTTTGCCGTAATCGGCGGGCTGGTCTTTGAGGATGTTCTCGCGCCAGCGCGCGCTGAGGTAATCCACCAGGATGATGACCACCGCCACAAACCACAGCGCCGCGGCATACTGCTGGTAACCGCCCATGCGGATGGTTTCCACCACAAAGAAGCCGATGCCGCCGCCCGCCACGAAGCCAATCACGGTGGCCGAGCGCATATTGATATCCCAGCGCAGCAGGGTGTAGGCCAGGAAAGGCGGGGTGATTTGCGGGATGACCGCGTAGCGGATAACCTGCCAGAAGTTGCCGCCCGAGGCAGTCACGGCTTCCACCGGGCCCGGGTCAATGTGTTCGATTTCCTCTGAATACAGCTTGCCCAGGGCTGCGATGGAGTGAATGGTGAGCGCAATCACACCGGCGAAGGAGCCCAGCCCCACCCACACAATGACTAGCAGACCCCACACCACCGTATCCACCGCGCGGACGATGTTGAAGAACGTACGCATGACGTAGTAAATCACCTGCCCGCCCGGCACGCGCGACATGATGTTGTGCGCGGCAAAAAAGCTGAGTGGGATGGCGATGATGGTGGAGAAGAGGGTGGCGAGCAGGCCGATGGCGATGGTCTCAAAGAGCTTGCCAGCCACGAACTGCTCAACTTCCTGGTCTTTTTGCGCCATGCCCAGCAGCACCATAATCTGGGTGGCCTCGCGTTTCTCGGTTCTGCCCATGATATCTTCAACATTGATACTGGCCGAAAGCGGGCCTTTGGGCTGGCGGCCCGAGAGCACGTCCGAGGCGTACTCGAACAGGCAGTTCCACGAGCAAATCTGCGGCTCGTTGTTGACCGTCTGGGTGACCAGGTCAGGGTTGACCAGGTCGCGCATCACCAGTTGGGCATCGCTGAAGCGCGTTACCAGCCGCTCCAGTTTAACGTCCGTGACGCTCCAGGCAATCACATAGAGCACCACGGCGGCAAACAGCACGCCCAGCAGGGTGGGCGTGCGCCGTTTTTGCGCAATGAGGTATGCGTCCCAGGCGTTCCACAGCCAGAAGAGCACCGCCGGCAGCCACAACCAGCTAAAGCCGCCCTCGCCGCCCACCTGGCCGATTTTCATGGGCAGGTCGTAAGCCCACTTGACCAGGAAGAGCAGCAGCGGGGCAATGGCGAAGATGGTGATGCCGCGCCAGCGCGCTTTGAGCAAAAACTGGCCGAGGCCAGGAATAATCAGGGATAGGAAGGGGATGTAGTTCATACGATTGTGACGCGTTCAGCTTCTTGCCCGTAGATGGCTTTAAACTGCTCGTCATCAATTTCTTTTGGCAACCCCTGGAAGACCAATTCGCCATCCTTAAGCGCAATAGCGCGGGTGGCGTAGCGGTGCACCAGGTCAAGGAAGTGCAGCGAGCACAAAACGGTGATGCCGCGTTCCTTGTTGAGCTGCTCAAGGTACTTGAGGATGGTGTGCGCCAGGACGGGATCGAGCGAGGCCACCGGCTCATCCGCCAGGATGAGCTTGGGCTCCTGCATCAGAGCGCGGGCAATACCCACCCGCTGCTGCTGCCCGCCGGAGAGCGAATCGGCGCGCACGTGGGCTTTTTCGCTCAGGCCCACCTGCTCCAGGCTATCCAAAGCCAGTTGCTGGTCTTCTTTGGAAAACACACCCAGCAGGCTAGGCAGGGTATCCATGTAGCCCAGGCGGCCAGACATGACGTTAGTCAGAACCGAGCTGCGTTTGACCAGGTTGAACTGCTGGAAGACCATGCCAATCTGCCGGCGAATTTTGCGCATCTCGCCAATGGGCGCCGCGGTGATATCCACGCCGTTCCAGGTAATTTTGCCCTCAGTGGGTTCGATCAAGCGGTTGATGCAGCGCAGCAGGGTAGATTTGCCCGAGCCGCTCAGTCCAATCACCGCCAGGAACTCGCCATCCTCAACCTCAAAGCTGACGTTTTTGAGCGCCTGGGTTCCGTTGGGATAAACTTTGGTCAGGTTTTCAATTTTTAGCATGGGGGATCCGGTTTTCTAAAACAGGCTGGTTTGAATCCTGCGGACCGCAAACCAGCCTGTTTTCTGGGGTATAAAAAACCTCACAGGTTTTAAAAAACCTGTGAGGTTTAGAAAAATTTACTTCACAAGCGTGGCGGGATCCACACCGGCTTTCTTCAAAACAGCCGCGAAGTCCTCGTAGAACTTGGCTTCAATCTTCTGGAAACCATTGATGGTGTAGAGGTCCTTGAGCTTGACATTGCCGCCCGGGTCGGCCGCGATGGCAACCAGCGCGTCGGCGATAACTTCCTTGTACTTGACATCCAGGGTCTTGATGACCTGAACGCCGTCGTTGGGGATTTTATCGGTCACAGCGAAGGGAGCAACCTTGTCGAGGATATCGGGGTACTTGGCCTTGAGGTTGGCGGTGGAGTCGGTCAGAACGTCCACGTAGGAAACGCCCGCATCGCAGTCGCCCTTGTAAACGGCGATACCCACGTTATCGTGCGAGCCAGCATTCTGCACGGCCTTGAAGTCCTTGGCGGAATCGATGCCGTTGGCCTTGAGGATGATGTTGGGGATGATGTAGCCGGAGGTGGAGTTCGGGTCAACGAAGCAGAAGGTTTTACCCTTCAGATCGGCGAAGGTCTTGATGCCAGAGGCTTTGTTGGCGATGAACTGGCCCTTGTAGTAGGCGGTCATCTTGCCAGCGTCAGCCGCATCCGGGTCCACAGCGTTGGTGTTGTACTTGCGCATGGTGGAGAGGATCGGGACAACCTGGTACTTCTGCATGGCCAGCAGCACAGAGAAGGTGTTCAGGAAGCCAACCTGGGCTTTCTCAGCACCCATCGCTTCAATCGAGGCGGCGAAGGTGGTGCCGATTTCGATTTTGAAGGTCAGGCCGGTCATCTTGGACATGCAGTCCGCGATGAAGGTGCCGGCGCGGGTGATTTTGCCGGTATCGCCAGAGGGCACGAAGGTGATGGTGATGGGCTTATCCTTGGAACCGAGGGCGCCAGCCGCAGGGGTGACCGCATTGGGCAGCTTGTCGCACTTGGGTTCGGGGGCGGGCGTGGCTGTATTGGGCACAGCCGTGGCGGGGACGGCGGTCGGCGCGACGGTGGGGGCAACCGTGGGGGCCTTGGTGGGCGCAACGGTCGGCGCTACTGTGGGGGCAACCGTGGGGGCCTTGGTCGGGACGGCTGTCGCGGCGGGGGTGGGCGTCGTGCAGGCTGCCAGCACCATCGACAGAAGCACAACCACAGACACAAACGTGAACAACTTGGTCTTCATGAATTTCTCCTCTTGGAAAAGTAAAGAATGGGGATTGCTCCCCGGGACGTTAGCCTTATCATATACCAGAAAAGGCATAAAGACAAGGATGATTTTTATCATCATTTATTTTTCTTAGAATCGCCGCCCGCGCTAAGCCATGGTTCTGGCCAGGTTGTTAATCCATTTGCGCGAGAAGAAGCGGTACAACCCGAAGGCCAGCTTGGCGGCGTCGTCTGCCATTACCATGGCGACCACCCAGTACACCGGCAGGTGGAAGACAAACGCACCCAGCAGCGCCATGGGGATGCCCACCAGCCAGACGGTGCCGGCATCTAAAAACAGCGAAAAGCGCGTGTCGCCGCCGGAGCGCAGGATGCCGACGATGATAATCATGTTGGCGGCGCGCATCCAGAAGGCGCAGGCCAGCACGGTGAGCACGCCGCGCGCGGCTTGGGCTGCGCCGGGAGAGATTTTATACTGCGCCAGGATGGCGCCGCTCAGCGTTATCATGCTTAGCCCCGCCAGCACTGCCAGCGAGATGCCCATCACCAGCGCTCGGCGCGCATACAGGTAAGCCTTGCCTTCCTCGCCCGCGCCGATGCGGTTGCCGATCATAATGGCGCTGGCGTTGGCCAGGCCGATGAAGATGACGAAGGCGATGCTCTCGATGGTGCCGGTGATGTTGACGGCAGCGATGGCCTCGGTGCTGATGCGGGCATACACCATGTTGTAGATGGTGATGCCCAGCGACCAGATGATTTCGTTGGCAGCCACCGGCCAGACGGTTACCAGGTAGCGGCGCAAAAAGCCACTGCCGATGGCGCGCAGGTCTGCCAGGCGGGCAGCAGTGGGATACTTGCCCAGGTAGGTGACCAGCAGCAGGGCGGAGCACTCCAGCAGGCGGGCCAGGGTGGTGCCCAGCGCCGCGCCCGGCACGCCCATGCGCGGCAGGCCAAACTCACCAAAGATGAAGCCGTAATTGAGCGCGGTGCCCAGTCCCAGCGCCACCACGCTCACCAGGGTGGGTGGCAGCACGTGCCCGGTGGAGCGCAACTGCACCGCAAAGGTGAAGGAAACCGCCGTGACCAGGTAGCTCCAGCCGATGATACGCAGGTACTGGCTGCCGAGCTCAATCACGGCGCTGTCAGCGGTGTAGAGGCTGAGCGCTGCGCCCGGAAAGCCCAGCGCGACGACGGTAAAGAACGACCCCGCCAGCAGCGTGAGGCCCAGGCACAACCACACCACCTTGCGGATGCCGCCCTGTTCACCCTGGCCCCAGAACTGCGCCGTGAAGATGGCCGATCCGCTGACGATGCCGAACAGCGCCAGGTTGAGCAGGAAGAAAACCTGGTTGGCCAGGCCGACCGCCGCCACCGAAACCTCCCCCATCTGCCCGATCATCAAAACGCCCACCGCGTTGAGCGATGAGCTGATGAAGTTCTGCGCGGCGATGGGCAGGGCAATTTTAAACAGGGTGGAGAGGTATTCACGGTCGCGGAACATAACCGCTCAATGATACCACACCCGCTCCAGCCGGCTGGAAAAGGTGAGCTACTTCATGCCAAGGGGCTGGCTCTTTTCCAGTACGTCAATCACTTCTTGCAGGCGTTTCTGAAGGGTTTCGGGCCGTTTGGCGCTCAGCACCCAGCCCAGGTAGCGCTTGCGGTGCGAGGGGGGAAGTTTGTTGAAGTTCTGCCAGGCCTGTGGGTTGCTGCGCAGAGCTTGCTCCACCTCGGGCGGAATTTCGAACGGTGCAGGTTTAACACGCGGCGCCTCAGGCGGGATGGGTTGTGCTTCTCTTAATTTCTCAAGCCCGGCGGGCGTCATGCGCCCTTCCTTAACAAGCACTGCAACCCGGCGCAGGTTCACCTCAGACCATTTGGCAGTGTTGGTACGCGGGGTGAACTTGCGCGCGTAGCGTTCCCCATCCACCTTTTGAATGATGCTGTCAATCCAGCCGAAGCACAGGGCTTCATCCAGCGCGTCTGCATAAGTAATCGATGGCTGACCGGTGTGCTGCTTATAGAATATCAGCCACACCTCGCGCTGGCTGGCATGATTCTGCGCCAGCCAGGCGCGCCATTCCTGAGGGTTCGTGAGGACAAGCGACTGTTTGATTTCCATCACACCCAGCCGCGCTGCCGGTAAAGCGCAAAACCCTGGCGCAGGGCGTCCTCTACCTGCGCCAGCAGGGTTTCATCCAGCGTCTTGAGGTGAAAACAGGATTTGCCCTTGAGCAATTTGAGCAGTTCCGGCGCAAACAGGGCTTTCACCTCCGGTTCGGCATACACCGGCATGAAGTAAAAACCAACGTAACCTTTGTGAATCATCAAACCGGCAAAGTAAACCTCTTTGCGCCTGCGGCCTTCGATGACCAGGTCTTTCACAGACCACAGGTCGTAATAGGCGGGCTCATCGTGGCGGGCCACCAGCGGGGGCTGGTAGCGCGCCATCAGCGCCCGCACCTGGTTGAAAAGCATGTTCAGGTCGGTCATGGGGAACCTCGCAAATTCACTTCTGGCAGGCGGGGCAGAAATAGACGGCGCCGCCCATGTAGCTTTCTTT
>CAYVOX010000114.1:2971-11289 GCA_964453035.1 uncultured Anaerolineaceae bacterium | reverse complement strand
ACCTCACGGTACACGATTTTGAGTCGTGCGCGTCTGCCAATTCCGCCACTCCGGCTGGAGCAATTCCAGTATAACCAATCTTTTGTGAAGGGTCAAGGTAACAACTTATGCGCCTGGGAATTTTTGGCCTGCCTCAATCTGGTAAGACTACCCTGTTCAATGCGCTCACCCGCGCCAGCCAGCCAACCGGGCCGACCGGGAAGATCGAAATTCACACCGCGGTGGTGGATGTGCCCGATCCGCGCGTGGATCGGCTCTCGGCAATGTTCAAGCCCAAGAAGACGATTTATGCCAAGGTAACCTACGCGGATATCGCCGGGTTGGATGGCACTTCCGGAAAGACCGGCATCAGCGGCGCGCTGCTCAACCAGTTGACGCAGATGGATGGGTTCATCCACGTGGTGCGCTGCTTTGAGGATGACTCGGTGCCGCATCCTTCGGGCAGCGTTGACCCGGCGCGCGACCTGGCGACGATGGACAGCGAGTTTATCCTCAACGACCTGATTGCGGTGGAGCGCAAGCTGGAACGGCTGGTGGAGGAGCGCAAGAAGGGCGCCGGGCGCGATAAGGGCGTGATTGAGCGCGAGCAGGTGCTGTTTACGCAGTTCCAGGCGGCGCTCTCAGAGGAAAAGCCGCTGCGCGACCTGGAAATCAGCGCGGAGGATGAGAAATCGCTGGCGGGGTTTGGTTTTCTCAGCCGCAAGCCGGTGCTGATTGTGCTCAACCTGGCGGAGGGACAATCCGCGCCGGCGCTCGACTATCCGCATAAACACAGCCAGGTGGTGGCGCTGCAGGGCAAGCTGGAAATGGATATCGCCCACCTGCCGGCGGATGAGATGAAGCTGTTCCTGGATGAGTACGGCATCGAAGAGCCCAGCCTCAACCGCATGATCCGCCTGTCGTATGACCTGCTGGGGCTGCAATCCTTCTTCACGGTTGGGCCGGATGAATGTCGCGCCTGGACGGTGCGCAGGGGGGCCACCGCGCCGGAAGCCGCCGGGGAGATCCACACTGATTTGCAGAAGGGTTTCATCCGCGCCGAGGTGGTGACATACACCGACCTGGTGACGCTGGGCGGCCTGGCGGAAGCGCGCACACACGGCAAATTGCGGCTGGAGGGCAAGGAGTACATCGTCCAGGATGGGGATGTGCTCAACATTCGTTTTAATATTTAGCCAGTAAACCCCAAAGGTTTTGAGAAACCTTTGGGGTTTTTAAGATTTTCCACCATGCAGAACGACGAGCCTCAAACCGCCACCTACACCTTCTCGCGCAAGTTCCAGACGAGCGTGCTGCTTTACGGCCTGGGCTTTTTTGGGCTGGCGGCTGCCACGGTTTTCTACGGCATTTTTGACCGCGAGACGCCCAACCCCAACGCGCCGCTGGTGGTGGCGCTGGCGCTGGTGTTTGTGACCCTGGGCTATTACTGCATCGATATCTGGCCAAAAATCCATGCCAGCATCACGCTGACCGAGGAACAAATCATCCAGCGCTTCCGCAACGGGACGACCATTGCGATTAACTGGCACGATATCGCCCGGGTGAAGGGGCGCACGTTCCTGGGCAGGCTGGAGATTTACTCGCGGGAGGGGGACAGGGTCATTCACGTGGAAGCGCAGATTGACGGGTTTGTCGAGATTGTGGAGCAGCTGCGAAAAAGGGTGAGACCCAGGCCGGTGCGCTGACGGCGCACCCCCCCCTCAAAAATAGCCTGCGGCGCGCGCTGCCGGGCGGTGCGGTTTGGCTTATAATCAGATTATCTATTCCATGTCAAAAAAGGAGCTCTTATGACGTCTTCTCCACGCCCGGTGCGCGCCCCGCGCGGCACACAACTGACCTGCAAATCCTGGCTGAGCGAAGCCGTTTACCGCATGATCCAGAACAACCTGGACCCGGCGGTGGCCGAGCGCCCCGATGACCTGGTGGTTTACGGCGGGCGCGGGCGGGCGGCGCGCAGCTGGGAGGCGTTTGACGCCATCCTTGAGACGCTGAAGACGCTGGAAGATGATGAGACGCTGCTGGTGCAATCGGGCAAGCCGGTGGTGGTGTTTAAGACCCACGCGGATGCCCCGCGCGTGCTGATTGCCAACTCCAACCTGGTGCCGCACTGGGCCACCCAGGCGCATTTTGACGCGCTTTCGGCGCAGGGGCTGATGATGTACGGGCAGATGACAGCCGGCTCGTGGATTTACATTGGCACACAGGGCATCTTGCAGGGTACGTACGAGACGCTCGGCTCGCTGGCCAAACAGCGCGGCTGGGGCAGCCTGCGCGGCAAGTTTGTGCTGACTGCCGGGCTGGGCGGGATGGGCGGCGCTCAACCGTTGGCCATCACGATGAACGGAGGGGTGGGGCTGATTGTTGAGGTGGACCCGCAGCGCGCCCGCCGCCGCCAGGAGATTGGCTACGTGGACGTGGTGGTGGATACGCTGGAAGAGGCCATGACGCTGGTGGAGGAGAATATAAAGAACCAGACGCCGCGCTCGATTGGGCTGGTGGGCAATGCGGCGGAGATTTACCCCGAACTGGTGCTGCGCGGCGTGCTGCCGGATGTGGTCACTGACCAGACCCCGGCGCATGATGTGCTGATGTATGTTCCGGCGGGGTTGAGTGTGGCTGAAGCCGATTCCATGCGGCAGGCTGACCCGCTGCAGTACCAGCGCCGTTCAATGCAATCTATGGCGCGGCATGTTGAGGCCATGCTGGAAATGCAGCGGCGCGGCGCGGAGGTGTTCGATTACGGCAACAATTTGCGGCAGCGCGCGCTGGATTACGGCGTGACGCACGCGTTTGACTTCCCTGGTTTTGTACCGGCCTATATTCGCCCGTTGTTCTGCGAGGGCAAGGGACCCTTCCGCTGGGTGGCGCTCTCCGGTGACCCGGAGGATATTTACCGCACGGATGAAGCGGTGATGGAACTTTTTCCGCAGGATGAGCACCTGCACCGCTGGCTGAAGATGGCGCGCGAGAAGATTCCCTTCCAGGGGCTGCCCGCGCGGATTTGCTGGCTGGGCTACGGCGAGCGCGCCAGAGCCGGACTGCGCTTCAACCAGATGGTGGCAGACGGCACGCTCAAAGCGCCCATTGTCATCGGCCGCGACCATCTGGATGCGGGCTCGGTGGCTTCTCCGAACCGCGAAACAGAAGGGATGCGCGACGGCACCGATGCGGTGAGCGATTGGCCCATCCTCAATGCACTCATCAACGCGGTGGGTGGGGCTACCTGGGTATCGTTCCATCACGGCGGCGGGGTGGGGATTGGCTACAGCCAGCATGCCGGGCAGGTGATTGTGGCAGACGGCTCTCAGGCGGCTGCCAGGCGGCTGGAGCGCGTGCTGACCAGCGACCCGGGCATGGGCGTGGTGCGCCACGCGGATGCCGGTTACCCTGAAGCCATTGCTGCGGCGAAGCGGCATGGAATCAAGATGCCGATGTTGAAGGATTAGCTCATTATGCAGTTCCGGCGCATGTTTTTCTTTTTGTTGAGCATTGTGGTGGGGGTGGGCGTTGGCCTGGTGGTGGCGTGGGGCGTTCGCCCTGCCCCGCCGGGAGAAAGTGCCCTGCCTGCCCTGCGCAGCGACTTCCGCACCGATTACATCCTGATGGTGGCTGAGGTTTTTTCGCAGGAGGGCGACCTGATTGCCGCATCCACGCGGCTGGCGGCACTGGGGGAGGATTCGCCGGCGCGGGCGGTGCAACTGGCGATTTTGGCCGCGCGCGATTTGGGCTATGCCACCCGCGACGTTGAACTGCTGGCAAAACTCTCGCAGGCGCTGCAAAAATACACCCCCGTGCCGGGTGTGGGAGCCACGCCGTGAACGAAAGGCGCGGTTCCTGGTACCTTTTAACCGGCCTGCTGCTGGGGATGGCGTTTGGCATGGCCTACGGCTGGCTGATTGAGCCCGCGCAGTACGTGGATACTTCCCCGGCTGCGCTGCAGGCGGCGGATAAGGATCACTACCGGGGGCTGGTGGCGCTGGCTTACCAGATGGACGGGGATGCAGGTAGGGCGCGGGCGCGCCTGGCGCTGCTCAACGACCCCAACCCGGCGCTGGCAGTCTCTATGCAGGCGGAGCGCTGGCTGGCGGATAAAGCCACCTCCAGAGAGGCGCGCGCCCTGGCGCTGATGGCGGGGTTGTTCGTCCAACCCGGGGCGCCGACTGCACCGGTTGCCACCGCCGGACCCAGCGCCACGCGCAACCTCACCGCGCTGGCGCTCATCTCCACGCGCACCGAGAATCCCGGGCAGGTGGTGCGCTCGGCCACGCCGGCGCCTTCGGCTACCCGCACTATCACGCCCACCGTCACGCTGACGCCGGTTTTCACCTTCACCCCCAGGCCAACCGTGCTGGCTTCTGCCACGCAGGGCGCGCCCTACGTGCTCAAGGAGCAGGTCAAAGTGTGCGAGTTGAGCTCGGTGGGCCTGCTGCAGCTTGAAGTGCTCAACGCGCGCGGCGAGCCGGTGCCGGGCGTGCGCATCAGCGTCACCTGGAACGGCGGGCAGGATGTGTTCTACACCGGGTTTGCGCCGGAAATCAGCCTGGGGTATGCTGATTTTGTGATGAGTCCCAAGGTGATTTACAGCGTGCATGTTGGCGAGGGCGGCGAAACCCTGAGCGGAATTTCCATTCCAGATTGCCTCATCACCAGCATTGTGGGTGGTTATCGGTTAAAATACCAGCAGTAGAGAAAACGAATAGCGCAGAATTTAAAGGATTGGAGGGGTTGGCTGTGAACGCCGTTCCAATCTGCTGAAGAAAGGTTTTAAGATGACAGACGAAGCACCCAAACCGGTTGATTTTATCCACGAAGCTGTGGCGGAAGACCTGCGCAGCGGGCGGTACAAAACTGTACGCACCCGGCTGCCCCCTGAGCCGAACGGTTACCTGCACATCGGGCACGTTAAGGCTTTCCTGATTGATTACAACATCGCCCGCGATTTTGGCGGCGCGCTTGATCTGCGCTTTGACGATACCAACCCCGCCAAGGAGAAGGATGAGTTCGTTGAGGGTATCAAGTTCGATGCGCGCTGGCTGGGCATCGAGTGGGAGCGCGAGCTGTACTCCTCCGATTTCTTCGACATGCTCTACGAGTGGGCGATTAAACTGGTCAAGAAGGGCAAAGCCTACGTAGATGACCAGAGTCCGGAGGAAGTGAGCAAGAGCCGCGGTTCGTGGAATGAGCCGGGTAAGGAGAGCCCCTTCCGCAACCGAACGGTGGAGGAAAACCTGGAATTACTGGAGCGGATGAAGAACGGCGAATTCCCGGACGGCTCGCACGTGCTGCGCGCAAAGATTGACATGGCGGCACCCAACATGAATATGCGCGACCCCATCATGTACCGCATCATCCACGAGCCGCCGCACCACCGCACCGGTAAAAAGTGGTGCATTTACCCGATGTACGACTGGGCGCAGGGGCAAAATGACGCCATGCACGGCATTACCCATTCGCTGTGCTCCATCGAGTACGAAGACCACCGCCCGCTTTACGAGTGGTTCCTGAATGAGCTTGAAATTGAAAACAAGCCGCGCCAGATTGAATTTGCGCGCCTGAACCTGAGCTACACGGTGATGAGCAAGCGCAAGCTGCGCCGGCTGGTGGAGGAGGGCTACGTGAGCGGCTGGGATGATCCGCGCATGCCCACGTTGTGCGGGATGCGCCGCCGCGGTGTGACGCCAGAAGCCATCCGCGATTTTATCAGCCGCACGGGGGTTGCCAAGAACATCAACGCCCGCGCCGGGGTGATGGTGGATATCGCACTGCTGGAAGCCTGCATCCGCGAGGATCTGAACCGGCGCGCGCCGCGCAAGATGGCGGTGCTGAACCCGCTGAAGGTGGTGCTGGAAAACTACCCCGAGGGGCAGGTGGAAACGCTGGAAGTGGCAAACAACCCGGAGGACCCGGCTGCGGGTACGCGCACGGTGCCGTTCAGCAGGGTGCTGTATATCGAGCAGGATGACTTCCGCGAGGAGCCGCCGCCCAAGTATTTCCGGCTTTCGCCCGGGCGCGAGGTGCGCTTCAGGAATGCTTACTTCATCAGGTGCGAGAAGGTGATTAAGAACGCCGAGGGCGAGATTGTTGAGTTGCGCTGCACCTACGACCCCGCCACGCGCGGCGGAGATGCTCCGGACGGGCGCAAGGTGAAGGCGACCATTCACTGGGTTTCGGCGCCGCATGCTGTACCGGCTGAAGTGCGCAACTACGACCGGCTGTTCAACAACCCCGACCCCGAAGACAGCGGTGATTTTATCGCCGACCTCAACCCCAACTCGCTGCAGGTTCTAAATTCCTGCCTGGTGGAGCCCAGCCTGCGGGATGCAAAGCCAGGCCAGACGTTCCAGTTTGAGCGCCTGGGTTACTTCTGCGTGGAAAGCGATGCCGGGGCGGGCAAGCTGGTGTTTAACCGCACCGTCAGCCTGAAGGATGAGTGGGCGCGCATCGAGAAGAAAGGTTAATCTAAATATAATCAAAAAAACCCGCGCCAGTCACATGACGGCGCGGGTTTTGCGTTTAACCGGGGGAATTACTGCATTGGGTTTTTGCGAGCCCAGTCGTTGCCGAGGATGACGATGATATCAATCTTGGCATCGGTGGCGAACTGGTTGAGGATGCGCGCGGTGGGTACATTGTTGAGCAGGGTGCGCAGGTATTCCTGCGTGTAGGGTTTGGCGGATTGCAGGATGATGGTGGAGTTCTCGTAGCTGCGGTCGGCATTGGTCTCTTCAACCACCGTGAGGCCCTGCTTGCGGAGGTACTCGGCAGTTTTGCTGGCCAGGCCGGTGGTGCTGGAACCGTTGCGCACCGAGATTTTGGCGCCTTCGGCTTTAGCCAGAGCGAGGACGTCTTTGCTGACGGTTGCGGGGCCAACCTGTGGGCTGGTTGAGAAGACTTCGTCGCGCACCATGCGGATACGGTCGGGTTTGGGGATGAGGATGGAAAGGCCATCAGCCGACATGGAGGGTTCGGTTTCGTTGGCGCCGATGACACCCTGCTTGATATCGGTTTTCTTGAATTGCACGGTGGTTAAGGCCAACTGGATGACCTGGTCGAGCGTCATGTTGGTTTTAATGCCCGCCGAGAGCTTGGCGTAGAGGGTGGGAGCGCGTGAAATGAGCGTGGGCAGCATGTTGAGGCGGGTAATTTCGTCAAAGATAGCCATGATGACCTGCATCTGGCGCTTGGAGCGGTCAAAATCGCCGCCTTCGGTGTAGCGGGCGCGGGCATAGGCCAGGGCAACCTCGCCGGTCACGCGCTGGGTGCCGGGTTCAAGGTACACGGTGTTGTGCTCGCCGAGCGGGTCCACGCGGATGGCGGCGGGCACCTTGAGGGTGATGCCGCCAATTTCGTTGATGAAATCTACAAAGGCAGAGAAATCAACCTGGGCGTAGAAATTAATCGGCACGCCGATGGTTTTTTTAACGGTTTCAACCGCCAGGCCGGGTCCACCGCCCGGAATTTTGTTGAGGGCGCCGAAGAAATAAGCCTGGTTAATCTTGTGGTTGCCGTAACCGGGGATGTTGACCCACAGGTCGCGGGGGATGGAGAGCATGCCCGCAGTTTTGCTGAGCGGGTCGAGCGTGAAGAGGATCATCGTGTCGGTGCGGGGCACATCACCGGCTTCCCAGTCGCGGTAGTCCAGCCCCATCATGAGCACGGTCACGCGGCTGGTGCCATCCCACGGCTGGGGGGTGGGGCCAACGCTGCCCTGCAGGGGCACATTGGGGGCAATGGGGGTACCCTGCGGGTTGACGACAGTTTTTTGCGGGTTGATGGAAACGCCGTCGAGGGGGGTCATCGTCCAGGAGCGAACCAGGTCGCCCACCACTTTGAACGCCACGATTGCCGTGATGACGGCTACCACCGTAAACGCAATGGCAATCACCAGGGTGAGCCTATCCACGCGGGGGGACTGGCGGGGGCGAGTCATGCGAGGTTGAGTTTGAGGCATATCATAAACCTTCACTGCGCTTGAGATAGTTTATGGCGGTGCAAGATGCGTTCCAGGCGGCGATGCGGGGGATCTCAGGCGTGGCAGAATCTTTCAGGATGGTCTGGGGGGAGGAACGGGCAGGTCGCCATCGGGGGTGGCAACCCATTTATCACCCTCGGCAATCAGCATCACGGGGATATCTTCGAAAATGGGGTATTTGCGCCCGCAATCGCGGCAAATCAACCAGGCGTCTTTGACCAGGTCGAGCAGGCCGTCTTTTTCCTTGACACATGCCGGGCAGCGTAAAATTTCCAACAGGTCTGCTTTCAGCATCATTCCTCCAGTAACAGGCAATTCTCAGTCAGTCCAAACCTTTAGGCCGGTT
>CAYVOX010000114.1:0-2871 GCA_964453035.1 uncultured Anaerolineaceae bacterium | reverse complement strand
CATCATTCCTCCAGTAACAGGCAATTCTCAGTCAGTCCAAACCTTTAGGCCGGTTGGGGCTGAATTGTTTCAATTTTACCACTTTAATCCTTTGGCTCTGGCGTGGGGATTTCGGTGCCGGGGCCATATTCGAACTGGTCAGGCCAGGGGACGTAGTGGGTTCGGATGGTATCTTTGATGATGGTCTGCCCGCCGCGGGTGACGGTGCGGGTGACGGTGACATCTGCGCCTTCGACGGCGTAGTCAATCTGCTTGATTTTACCTTTGGGAAGGTCGGGGTTCTCGCGGTAAACGGGGTCGGGCGGCTTGACTTTGTTGGTGAGGCCGGTGGTTTCCCATTTGACTTTACGCCCGTCGGAGGTGGAGTAGAACTTCCAGGTGAGGGTGCTGGCGGAGGTGTTGACGTAGGTTTCCATCAACAGCCAGGAGGAGGTGTCGTTTTTGAACTTGAAGTCCACGATGGGGACGAAGACGGTAGCGTCCAGGCCGGCCAGCCTGGCGTCAATTTTGTTGCCGGCCACCTTTTCGTAGTAGCTGACGCGGTAGGCGTGGGCATAACGCTCGACGATGGGGAAGCCGGCGAAGAAGGCGGTGCGGAAGAGGGTGGTGCTGACCTGGCACACGCCGCCGCCGACGCCCTGGATGGTGCGACCGTTCTGGATGATCAGGGCTTCGGCGTAGCCGGAATCGAGGCTGATGGTGCCGATGGTATCGGACATGCTGAAGACGGCGCCGGGGGGCACCAGCACGCCGTGGAAGCGGCTGGCGGCGGTTTTGATGTTCTGCACGCGGGCGGCGCTGGAGCCGTAGAAGTAGGAGACTTCCTGGTAGATGAGTTCTTTGATGCCCAGTTGCTCGGCGGTGGTTTTATCGGTGGCGGGTGGCGGGGTGAGCTTAAGCTCGAGGGCGATGGTGTGGTCGCCTTTGCTGAGCTTTTGCTGCACAGCGCGAAGGGTGGCTTCGACATCCAGCTGGCGGCCGATGACGGCGGGTTGGATGACTTCGAGCTGGTGGGTGTCGTCGTTGAAGATGAATCTGGCGTTGGCGGGCTCCAGCACCAGGGTGGGGGCTAACTGGGTTAGAAAGGCGCGCAACTGGCTGCTGTTGACGGTCACTTCATATTTAGCGTTCTCGCCCTGGGTGATACGCTCAAAGGCGAGCATTTTTGCCAGGGTGGGGATGTCAAACTTCCATGGGCCGTGCTTATCGGGCTGGCCCTGGGGTAGGCTCAGTTCCAGTGGGGCGCTGAGGATCTTTTTGGCCAGTTCAGCCTGGGCGGTGACGTCGGTGATAAGGGGCGGGGTTTCGGTGATGGGCAGGGCAATCACGCCGTCCTCGCCGGTCTGCAATTTTTTGGCGAGCAGCTCGAGCGCGGCGCTGATATCCATCTGGCGGCCGACCTGCCCCTGGCGCACGCTGACTTCCAGTCCATTGAGGCCGATGCTGGTCTCAACCACGGGTTTGTTGACCTGGGCGGCGAGGCGTTCGAGGTAATCACGCGAGAGGCGCTGGTCGAAGGCGAGGATCACGGAGAGGTGCGCCTGGCTGTTGGCGACGCGCAACTGGGTGAAGAGATTGTCGAGCAGGCCGGCGCTGCGCCCGATTTGCATGGCGGCGGCGACGGTGGCGGAAGAGTCGATGGAGAGGCCCAGTTCGGCGGGGGTGGCCTGCCAGGCCTGGGAGCCATCCTGCAGGAGGATGCGCCCGGTGAGGGGGTAGGCGTAACCCTGAGTGAGCGCCGCAGCGGCGGCGGAGGGGGTGAGACCGCTCAGGTCAACGCCGGCGGCGTGCACGCCAGGGAAGACGCGCCCGGCGTAGGCTGCCTGGAAGACCGCCAGTCCGAGGGCGGAGACGATGAAGAACAGGATGATGCCGAGCAGTAGGGCTACCAGCACCTGCTCGGTGAGGGAAATCCGGTTGGGACGGGGGTAGGATACAGCGCTCATAGGTTAGATTATACCAAAGACGAAAAACGACCAGTTTTGTTCCGATAATGTAGATACAAGAAGCGTGCCGTGGGGTTAGCCAGCCGGGGAAGCGAGGAAGGGCAAAGACTTAGAATCTTTTAAGGTTTAAGGTGAAAAATACCCTTGACACAACCTGTAGATGCGGTAGAATCCAGCCCGCTGTGTTGAACAGGAAAGATTTCGCCGGAAGGCAAATCAATAACAACGAAATAGAAGACTTCCACAATCAGGTTTGCGTTGAGTGGGACTTGCGCCGGAGCGAATTAGAAACAGGTTTTGAGAAAAGCCTTGACAAAAAGAGAAGGCGCATGTAAAATAAAAGTCCAAGTTGCGAAAGGGAAACCTCAGAGCGACCGCTGAAAACTGAACAAAGACCTTGAGGCCGAACCACAAGGCAGCCGCACAGACGCCGATATTGACCGGGGAGCGAGCAAAGCAGCACGAGTTCGCGAGCGAGTTCCTGAGAAGATGTCGGCAAAATTGTGCCTGAGGCTTGACAGGTTCGGAAGGCTGGAGTAAAATCCGGCTTCTCGGAAGCAGAACCTTAACAACTGAAGAGTGATAGGAAGTAAACCCTGTCGTTTTTTTGTAAACCGTAAAAAATGTAATTTACACCTGAAAAGGTGAAAAATTTTTGCGGAGAGTTTGATCCTGGCTCAGGATGAACGCTGGCGGCGTGCCTAATACATGCAAGTCGAACGGAGAATGTAGCAATACGTTCTTAGTGGCGAACGGGTGAGTAACGCGTTGGTGACCTGCCCCGAAGAGGGGGATAACAGTTCGAAAGGACTGCTAATACCCCATGTGGTCACTGGGATTAGATGCCCGGTGACTAAAGGAGTCTCTTCACTTCGGGAGGGGCCTGCGTCCCATCAGCTAGTTGGTAGGGTAATGGCCTACCAAG
>CAYVOX010000113.1:0-11383 GCA_964453035.1 uncultured Anaerolineaceae bacterium | reverse complement strand
GAGGTTCGAACCCCTGTAAAGGGGCGATGTCCTTTACCCCCAGCTTAAAGCACCTCAACAGGTGCTTTTTGATTCAGAGAGGTTCGAACCCCCGCAAGGGGGCGATGTCATTAATCTCCAGAAAAGGGGGAACAAAAATCTACAGGCGTCACTCTGCTCGAATCCGGAGGGTGCGCCGCGAGAAAACTCTCCTCGGAGGTACGCTTCGCGGTCGAGTGAGCGAACCGAAGCGCCTCATTCTTTAAGGGAGATGCTTCACTACATTCACTCGAAGAGGGCTCTGCGATCAGCATGACTGAAATCGATTGATCGGATAGCCCCATTTGATTAACAAAGGTCAAGGGGAATTTCCTATGAAAAAACCCATCACATTAAGCGCCAATCGGAGGGTTTGGATGGTATTGTGTTATTGACCTTCTCTGGTGGGCGGTCTATACTTGATATGAGCGAGGAGGTGCATGATGACATCTGACCAACCCGTAGTTGAAGCAGGCGCGCAACCTCAAGACAAGCCAGTTGCCGCGGCGGGAGCATTGACGGATTTAACCGCGCTGCTGATTGAGGAGAAAGCCATTCGTGAACTGTGGAACCGCACCGGAAAAGTTCAGGGACGGGTGACAGAACTGTTCAATGAAAAGGCTAAAGCAGTTGAATTATTTGATAAAGTGCAGCTGGGGCGTAACCTGCTGCTGGCAGGCAGCGCAAACTACGATGAATCCGACCGATTAATTGCTGAAGTAGAGCTGGCGGTAGAAATGAAATTAAAGGTCATCAGCGGTTCTAAACGGGTGGGGCCGTGGCTGTTTTTCTATGAGCTGGCGTGGTTGGTCTTGCTGGGATGGCTCACCTACAGCCTGGTGGTCAGTCCAATTTCTCCGGCTGCGAGCGTCTCGGCTTCGCTCATCAATATCAACCATCTGTTGACCAGCCTGTGCTGGGGCGGGATGGGTGGGGTAGTAGGGGCACTCTTCGCGCTGTGGAAACACGTGGCAGTGGAGCAGGATTTTGACAGCCAGTTCGCAATGTGGTATTTTACCAACCCTATCATGGGGGTGGCGCTGGGAGGTTTTGTGTTCCTGGTGATCCAGGCGGGATTCTTATCGCTGACTGCCGGAGCGGCAGGTGGAGAGGCGATCCAGTCGGCACTGGTCATTTACGTTCTGGCCTGGGTGAGCGGCTTCAAGCAGAATGTGATTTATGAAATTGTTCGGCGCATTCTGGATGTGTTCAAGGTCAACAGCGAGACGAAGAGCGAAGAAAATGCTACCAAGACTCCGACGGATTCGGGCGGAGTGGGGTGAGCTAAGCCGGGAGCAGTTGGAAGGCTTGCCGGATGTGGTTCTTATCGTGGGTGACCATAAAACTGGTCAACTCCTGCAGGTGGGTGGGGCCAAAGATGGCGTGCCGGGCAGGTTTGAGCCAATCCTGGGGGGTGAGCTGCTGTAGAAGCTCGATCAATTCGGTGCGAGCAGCGCAGAAATCTACCAGGGCTTGAGAGCCGTCCTGGCGACAGTATTTACGCTGAGAAGCCCAGGTATCGGAGAGGATGCCGGGAAGGAAGGGATTTTCTTCTCGCAGAATTTGCCGGATGCGGGGGAGATTGATCTCTCGCTCCACGTCTCTGAGGTGACACATAATCTCTGTTAGACACCATTCTCCTCTGGCAGGCCTGGTCTTCCACTGGGTTTTGGTGAGAGGTCGCACAAAGCTGTGGAACGCGGCAGGGGTGGATTTTAGCACTGCCAGGAGCGCCTGGGGTGATGTAAAGTTCAGCTCTACCGGGGACGCTTCGATGATTTTGAGCCAGGGGAGGATGCCCGCGAAGCTGCCGCAGCGGCTGAGGGGGTGAAAGCCCTCGGGGAGCGATGCGCTTTGATTGAGCCAGTAAACTGGCATACCCAACTGCGCGGCGGGGAGCAGGTCGTCCTTGAGGTTATCACCCAGCATGACAGCGGGTTGGTCTTGCCAGCCTGATTGGGCTAGAATCTCGGCATAAAAGGCGGGATGCGGCTTTGAAAAGTGAAATGAAGAGAAATTGGTGATCAGTTTGAATGGCGTGGATTCAACGGGGAAGCCAGCCCAATCCAGGCGCTGCTCGATGGCGGTGCGGGGGAAGAGTGGGTTGGTGGCGACGACCACATCGTGTCCCTGTTGAAGAACGTAATTCATTAATCCCTGCGCGCCGGGTTGAGGTGAGGTGAGCGGGCGCAGCGAAGGAAAAGCATTCGCGTAGAAATGATCGATTTGAGCTTGTTGTGCCTCGGGTGTGGTTCCCAGGGCGGGGTAGAAATGTTGGTTAAATGTCTCTTCGAGGGTGAGCGCGGGGGAGGCTTTTTCTACCATCTTTTGCGTGGCAGCTAGCAAGTGATGAATGACCCGATCGGCGGGAAAATTGGAGAGCTGCTGGCTGAGCAACCGGATGTATGCAGGTAAAAACTTGTTGACGTCGTTAACCAGCAAGGTGTCGTCGAGGTCGAAGAGGATGGTGAGTTTCATCTGGTTTTTTTGTCGAATTCTGGTGGGAGGGGATGGCATTGACCGCAGCCGACGTGCGGCTCTTTGACGGTTGCCCCAGCTTGCTTGCAGTAAGCTGTGACCTTGACTCGCTTGCCGATGCCAAAGATGAGGCTGGAAATCTCAGCGCGGAGGGTCATGTTGGGGCAGGCATTGGCGCGGGTGATGCCCGGGACGGGGCATGATTTGCACAGGTCGGTTTTCCAGCTCTCATGGTTACCGGAGGCTTTAAGAAGGCGGCATTCTTCGCGCTGGCGACCGCGGTAGTAATCGCCAAAGAAGAAGGGACAATCAATTCCATCGGGTGTGCGCATAGTCACCTGCTAAGAAATTGTCCCCATGAAGGGGACAACTTCAGATAATCTCTCCGGAAGACGAGCGTGCTGGGTTAAGCCGTCACGCGGGTGACGTACGAGCCGTCACGGGTATCAATGCGGATGGTATCCCCTTCGTTAACAAACTGAGGACATTCCACCGCAGCACCGGTTTCGACGGTGACGCGTTTGGTGACGCCGGTGGCGGTATCTCCGCGGACAGAAGCCTCAGCGCGGACGACTTTGAGGTCAACCGTCATGGGGAGCTCGATATCGATGGCTTCGCCTTCGTAGAAGGTGAGCTTGACTTCCATGTTTTCTTTCAGGAAACCGGAGGCTTCACCGATGACATCAGCGCGGATGGCAGGCTGGTCGTAGGTTTCGAGGTCCATGAAGTGGTAGTATTCACCATCGGTGTAGAGGTACTGAACGTTGTGAAAATCCAGGCGGGCATCCTGAATGCGGTCACCCGATTGGAAGGTTTTCTCCAGCGTGGTGCCGGTGCGGATGTTGCGGGCTTTGATACGGATGGTGGCGTTTCCGCGGCCGGGCTTGTTGTGGTGGTAATCCAAAACTTTGTAGAGATCATTATCCAGGACGAAAGTCACGCCTTTTCGTAAATCATTTACATCAATCATTTACAACCTCACTTCAAGAAAAATTGAACGGGCTTGATTATAGCGCAGGCAACCTGCTGTGGCAAGGTTTGACTTTTAATAGAATACTGGCAGCGGGCTGCTGCCAGTATTTGATATTGCGAAGTATTGGGCTTAACCTACAGCGGTTTCAATCAGACCGTAGGTACCGTCGCGCCGGCGGTAGAGAACGTTGATGGCGTTAGTGTTGGCATTGAAAAACACGAAGAAGTGTTCCTGACCGAGCATGTTCATTTGTTCAATGGCTTCCATTTCGTCCATGGGAACCAGGGTGAACTGCTTGCGGCGGGCAATGATGGGAGTCTCCTCCGGTTCAGCAGGGGAGGCTTCCTGCGGAACTACTTCCGCGGCGGGGGTGCCATCTCCGCGGCCTTTGTGGTGCTTGCCTTTGAAGCGTTCGATCTGACGCTGCATCTTGTCAACGGCAGCATCGATGGCGGCAAAGATATCATCCGCGCCTTCTTCCACGCGCAGGGTGTCCCCTTTGGTAAAAAGCGTAATCTGGGCAACCTGGCGGTCGGCGGCATTGCGCGCCGACTTGTGAAAAACCAGGTCAACCTTTACCTGCTCAATGGTGGTCAGAAACCGATCGAGCTTGCCAACCTTTTTTGTGACGTAATCGTTAATCCTGTCTGTTACTTGCATGTTGCGTGCATTGATTTCCACTTTCAGAGCCATTTGTTCCTCCTCTAATAAAGTGATTGGACAGGCTGAGAATCCTCCACCATGTCTTGCGGATTTGGCGGGAGGTCGTCTCCTAAGACTGCGCGAGCTAACGTCATGGCATAGACTTGCTTTGCGCCAGCGGTTAACAGGGCTAAACTACATGCCTGGATGGTGGCGCTGGTGGTGGTGACGTCATCAATGACCAGGACGGTTTTGTCTTTTACCTCAGCATGTGCCAGGAAGGCATCTTTGACGTTTTCGAGCCGGTCAACCGCTGAAAGGCCCACCTGCGGGCGGGTGTTGCGAACTCTTTCTACAACCTGCGGTTTGTAAGGTACAGCGCGCGCCAGCGCCAGCGGGCGGGCGAGTAGGGATGATTGGTTGTACCCGCGCTCGCGCAGCCTGGTCTGGCTGAGCGGAAGCGGGACAATCAGGTTAATCGGCCATTGGAGGGTATCATAAAGCTCTATCAAGTGTCTGGATAGAGCTTCACCGAGGCCGATATCCTGCTTATATTTTAGCCGATGTAGAGCTTCTCGAACAGGGCTTTTAAAGACTGCACAGGTTCGCATGCGGGTAAAAACGGGTGGGTGCTGCTCGCAGCGTGGGCAAAGCTGAGAACCAGCCACCTGGTCACCGCAGAGGGGGCAGATTGAGGTGAGGTGTTCAATTTTTTGCCGGCAGGAGGGACACCAACGTTCACCGGGTTGACCGCACCCTCCACAGGTGGGGGGGTAAATCCAGTCAACCGCGTTCCAGAAAAAACCGTAGAGCGAGTAGGCCAGTTTAGGTTGATTCAGGCCCGCTTCTCCTATCCGCCCAGGCCGAACATTTTACCCAGGCCAGAAGTCCACAAACGAATACCGGCAGGGGTGAGCAGAACCACCATCAGGGCAGGGAAGATGAGCAACCCCATGGGGATGAGCATTTTGAGGGGGGCCTTATGGGCCTCTTCCTCGGCGTGCTGGCGGCGCTTGGTGCGCATTTGATCTGATTGGATGCGCAGGACTTTTGCCATGGAGACGCCCAGTTGTTCGCTCTGAATGACAGCGGCGACAAAGCTGGTCATTTCGGGGATGCCGATGCGTTCAGCCATATCGCGCAGGGCTTCGCGCCGCAACTTACCCAACTGGATCTCCTGGATGACGCGGGCAAACATGAACGAGAGCTCGGTGGTCCATTTTTCGCTGACGCGAGACATGGCGGCATCAAAGCCGAGGCCAGCCTCAACGCAAATGGTGAGGAGGTCGAGTGCATCGGGCATGGCCTTGCGAATTTCCTTTTGCCGGCGGGTTATTTTGCTGGAAAGCCACAATTGAGGGAAGAGGAAGCCAACCACGGCAGCCACCAGGCCGTAGAGAATGGCGGTGCCTAATGGTTCGGGGGTTTCCTTAAGGGTGAAAACAGCCAGCATGAGGCCGCCCAGGAAAATGGCGACAAACAACTGAAGAGAGACGAAGGTGGTTGGCTCCAGGCGACCGGGATTGCCAGCCAGCTCAATTTTGCGGGCCACACTCTGCACAGCGTTCTGCGGGGTGAAGCGCACAGCAAATTCACCGAGCTTGCGGGCAACGGGGATGATGACCCGATCTCTGAATGGCTGAGAGAGCTCAATTTTTTCAAGGTCAATTTCCTCGCCTTTGGCAGCCAGTTCTTCAAGGCGCGATTGGAGGATTTTCTCGTCGGTGGAGGAGGGGGCGCGCACGCCAACGTAAATGAGGATAGCGGCAATGATGACGATGACGACTGCAAAGATTATTATAGGAAGAAGGTTTGGCATTGATTCCTCCAGGCCTTAGACTTCGATATCCGCGAGGCGAGTCATGGCGAAGTAACCAGAAACAATCAAAATAGCTGCGAGACCCAGGGCAATAAAACCGCAGGGAAAGCCGGCATTGTTTTCTGGTTTGAAGAATTCCATCATGTATTCGCGGTTGAGCAGGTAAAGAACGCCCATGACGATGATTGGCATCATGGCGAGGAAGCGGCCCGAATACATGGTCTGGGTGGTGAGGACGCGAATCTCGCCTTTGACGCGGACGCGCTCACGAATGGTGTAGGAGATAGTATCCAGAATCTCGGCGAGGTTACCGCCTACTTCGCGCTGGATGTTGATGGCGGTGATGACCAGGTCGAGGTCGTCGCTGGGAATGCGGCGCATGAGGTTGTCGAGGGCTTTTTCCATGGTGACGCCCAACTGCATTTCCTGAACAACGCGGCGAAATTCATCACTGATGGGCGCGGGAAGTTCTTTACTGACGGCTTCCATGGCTTGCAGGGTGGAATAACCGGCGCGTAGGCTGTTGACCATCAGGTTGAGCATATCGGCCAGTTGGTCGTTGAATTTAATCAGGCGTTTTTTCTGCTGCTGGCCGATGTATAAGCGGGGGAGGAAAAGTCCAACAACTGCGCCCAGGGCGGCAAAAACCACGCTCTGGCCGCCGATATACCAGGCGACAAAGCCGACCCCAATGGCTGCAATAACCATTGTGGCGATATATTCACCGGGTTTAAGCTTGAGGTCCGCTCGAGCCAACTCGCGCGAGATGCGTTCACCCCAGGTGGAACGTTCCACGCGGCGATTGAGCCAATCAGTGAGAACAGAAGCTCGCTGGCGGGCTTCTTCGGGGGATTGTTGCTCGCGCTCGATGTATTTGCCCAGGCGTTCGTTGACGGCTGACCGATCACTCCTGACGGAAACTATGATGCCAATAATTAAGAAGAGGACAGCCAGGCCTCCGCCGCCAATCAGGATCATGACCATCATCTGGTTCATAGGCTCACCTCAAAAAGGGTGGGGAAAAGGGTCATGTTAGTACCTTTTTCGATCACCGATTCCAAAAATTGTGGACGGCAAGTGAATGCCGGAAGTCTCAATCTTTTCCATGAACTTGGGGCGCAGCCCGGTTGGGCGCAGGCGACCAATCACCTTGTTATTCTCATAACCGTGCTGCTCGAAGACGAAGATATCGGTCATGGTGATGATATCGCCTTCCATTCCGCTAATTTCGCTGATGTTGACGATTTTGCGGGAGCCGTCGCGCATGCGTTCCTCGTGGACGACGAGATCGATAGCTGATGAAACCTGCTCGCGGATAGCGCGGACGGGCAAATCCATGCCAGCCATGAGCACCATCGTCTCCAGGCGGGAGAGGGTATCGCGTGGGCCGTTGGAGTGCAGGGTGGTCATGGATCCGTCGTGACCGGTGTTCATGGCCTGGAGCATATCCAGGGCAGCTTCATCGCGAATTTCGCCAACGATGATGCGGTCTGGGCGCATGCGGAGGGCGTTGACAACCAGTTGACGGATGGTGACCTCGCCGCGACCCTCGATGTTGGGCGGGCGCGATTCAAGGGTGATGACGTGATCCTGGCGGAGCTGCAACTCGGCGGCGTTTTCGATGGTGACGATGCGCTCGTCGGAGGGGATAAATGCGGAAAGTACATTGAGCAGGGTGGTTTTACCGGAGCCAGTGCCACCGGAAATGACGATATTGAGACGGGATTTAACGCAGGCGCGAAGGAATTCGACCGATTCCTCCGTGATCGTTCCAAAAGAAATCATTTGTTCGATGGTGATAGGCTTTTTGGCAAATTTACGGATGGTGATGACGGGGCCCACCAGCGAAATGGGGGGAATGATGACGTTGACGCGCGAGCCATCTTTAAGGCGGGCATCAACGTAGGGTGAGGATTCATCAACACGCCGGCCGAGAGGTGAAACGATGCGGTCAATGATGCGAACGACATGCTCGTTGGATTCAAAAGAGAAGGGGACGCGGTAAATCTTGCCCATGCGCTCGACATAGATATTCTTAGCGCCGTTGACCATGATTTCTGTAATGGATTCGTCATCTAGCAGGGGCTGCAGGGGACCGAGGCCGAGAATTTCGGCGGCAATTTGCTCAAAAAGGCGGGCGCGCTCTGGGCGAGAGAGAACAATGTTCTCTTCGTTCAGAATCTGTTCGAAGAGCTCTTGAATGGTTTTACGGACTTCATTGACTCGAGTGACATCCATGCCCGGATCGAGGCCGGCGAGGAGCTTATTCTGGACGCGCGTTTTGAGGTCAGTGTAGGTATCTTGACTGGACGTGGTGGGGGGCGGCATGACGCGTCTGGGCGGCTGGGCGGGAGTACCGCCAGGCTGGTTGGGCTGCTGGGGATTTTCGCCTCCGCCTTGAATCCTTTTTAAAATGGACATTACAACTCCTTTGGGTGACCTTTATACCGGTAAGCTGAGCCAGGGTTTATTTTTTGGAGGGAATTTGTTCACCCGATTCAAGGGCGGCTATTTTTTCTTTAATGATTCCGGCGAGGGTGGTAATACTTTTGCCGATGGGGTGAGATTTGTTATCAATAATGAATGGGACGCCGCGATTAATCGAGAGGGGGACAATGCGTTCTTCGAAGGGGATGGACGCCTTGATTTCCTGGCGGAGGCTTTCGCCGATGCGCTCAGGCGAGATGGCGATGCGCTTATCATAGCGGTTCATGATAAAGACGATGCGTTCGCGTTTGATGCCGGAACTATCAGCAAGTGCCAGGAAAGAGCTGCAACTTTTAATGGATGGGATATCCTGGGTAGTGACCAGCACAATCAGGTCAGCCACATCCAGGGCGGATTGGACAACCTCTGTGAGGTAGGAGGCGGTATCAACGACGACGTAGGCATAAATCTTTTGCAGAAAGCGCAAGGTTTTAGAGAGCTGCTCGCCGGTGACCTGGTCGGCCATTTCGGGTTTTGGCGGGGCGGGGAGCAGGCGCAGGCCGGTGGCGTTGTTCTTAATGAGCACTTCCTCAACGACGTCGGGGTCCAGTTCGTCAGCCCGCATGGTGAGGTCAATGATGCTGTTTTTAACCTGCTCATTGAGAAAGACAGCGACATCACCAAACTGGAGGCTGGCATCCACCAGCACGGATTTGGTCTCTTCGCTGTGGAGGGCGATGGCAAGGTTGGTGGCAATGGTGGTGCAGCCGGTGCCGCCTTTGGGGCTATAAACGACGATAATCTTCCCGTTGAGGGTCAATCCCTGGATGGGGATCTGCTGAAGGGATGAGCCCGTGGTGAAGGGCTGAACATTTTTAGCGCGTTCATCCTGAGCCAGAATCCCGGCACGTTTAACGGCTGAGTTGAGCTCGTCAATCATGGGGGGCTTGGTGAGGAAGTCACGCGCGCCAGCCTGCAGGGCACGGCGCATGTAACTGGAATCGCTTTGAACCGAGAGGATGACAATCTGAGTGAAGGGCACTTTCTTGCGGATCAATTCCGTTGCCGTGATGCCGTCAATATCAGGCATGTTGATATCCATGATGACGACATCCGGTTTCAACTGTTGAGACATCTCGACGGCTTCTTTGCCGGAGCGGGCTGCGCCGATCACTTCAAGGCTGGCATCAAATTGCAGCAAGCGCTTGATGCTTTCTCGCGTTTCAGCGATATCATCAACAATCAGGACTCTGATCTTATCAGCCATGAGCTCAGATGGTATCCTCTCGGTTTTGAGTTATGCAGCAGCCACCGGTGTTACTTATTGGTGGTGGTTGCAGGGGGTTGAACGGACTGTCCCTGATATTCCAGGCTGTCAGTGCGCGGTTCCAGGCTGTAGGGCAGCTTGCTTGGGAAGGGAATCGCGTATTGATCCATCAGGAATTGCAGGGTGACGGCTTCGGTCTTGTTCTGCTTGGTATCGCTGGGGTTGCGTAGAACCAGGTTTAGCTTGGCGCCTTTGGTGAGCAGGATGTAGTTAATGGCAACCGAATCCTGAGGGGTGACGATGAGGGTGACCATATCCGGGTCCTGGGAGACGGCAGGGGCAGGGGTGGGGGTTGGTCCGGATGCGGGCGCGGGTGTTTTGCTTGCCTCAGTGGTGGCAGCCTGGGCAAAGCGGCCTACGCCCAGGACGGTGGCATCGGAGATCAGGATCTGCGAGACAATACGGGGGCGCTGAGCTTCCGCGGGCAGCACATAGACAGGCTGGTTGAGGGTCGGGTCCAGTTCAACGCGGCCCTGAGGTGCGGTTCCGGCGGTGATGGAGGTGGTTGCGGCTGTTCCACCGGCACCTTTTTCGCCCATCGGGCCGGGGGCCATCACCAAACCGGTGAGGTTGGGCAGCTTGGTCTGGAAGTTGGGATCCACCTCATCCAGCATCAGGGCGAGGATCACGCTGACGTGATCTCCGGCCTGGAGGGCATAGGAGACGGAGGTGAGGCGCGTGATGGGGATGGAGATGGCGACGTAACCGGGGGGAATTTGCGATGAAGCAAATGATCCCACGGGAGTGGTCGAGAGAACGCCTGTGGTGAGGATAATTCCCGAAGAGAGCGGGTACTTGACGCGCTTGCCGACGACATCCTTGATGGCTTTAAAGTACAGGCCTTCAACAAAGTTCTCTTTGGGGAATTTGATGGTTGTGACTGCCGCCTCTGTGATGGTTGCGCCCAGAGGAAGGGGTTGGGTGAGGACAACCACCTCAACCTGCTCCTGGGGGGGCGGCGCAACAGTTGCCTGGGGAGCTGCGGGCGCAGCAAAACTGAATAAGACATCCCTGAACAGATATGCAGCGACAGCCAGGGCAATGATCAAGATCAATGCCACGAAGATAAAGATACTTCCGCTCTTACGTCCACCAGCGGCCATGCTAACCTCCTCGAATCAGAGAAATATTCCCGGCAATGCATTTATTGAAAGGCTCAAAGCACTACCTTCTGCAGTGATAATAGTACAAGTAATGTGCCAGTTGGTCGAACCAGAAGAATGCTCAGCTACGGATATCAACTTTTCGACCTGTATTGCGTATATCATATAGCTGAATAAATTATAGACAATAATGTCAAGAATGGGAGTAAAAACAGGTTACAAGTGGTTTACAATTTCCTTACCAGAGCTTTTAGCTTGTGGAACAGGACACCTGCCTCTATTGTTTTCACCTCTAAATAAAGCTATAATTATTTTCACAAGAAAACTTAGCCAAAAGAAATCACTGCATCAAATAAGGAGGAAGCACAATGAGTGATCTTTTCGATCGCGTGACAGACAACCAGAATTTCCTGCAAAAACTTCTGGCAAAAGTTCCGGGTTTCAAGGGCTACTTTGAAAAGGGCAACCGGAGAGCCGCGGATAAATTGCTGCGTCAAACGGTTGCGAACCGTTTTGAGGAACAATGGCAGCGCATTTCAAGCGTCCAGCGGGAACTCATCAGCCAGGGTGGCATTGCTTACATTTCCAGCCTGGAA
>CAYVOX010000112.1:862-11419 GCA_964453035.1 uncultured Anaerolineaceae bacterium | reverse complement strand
ACAGTAAGATGGGGCAAATTATACCATCTTCAACCGGGGGCGGTTGGCAGCTAATTGTGTTGCATATTGCGGTTGGGGGTTAAATAAGTGAGGATTAACCATACTTTACTGATGCACCGACCGGTGAGGTTTGCAGCAGCCAGGCGCGCGCGGTGATGTTAGCCCGGGCAAAGCTGGCCACCATGGCCTCGGCCAGGGCTGCCGCTTGCCCCTGGTGGGGGAAGGCGATGAGCGAAGGCCCGGCTCCAGAGAGACCCACTGCTGCTGCTCCGGCCTGGCGCGCAGCTTCGATGGCCTGCGGCGCTCCGGCAATGAGCTTGAGCCGGTAGGGTTGGTGCAGGCGATCTTCCATCGCCTCGCCCAGCAGGTCAAGGTCGCCTTTTTGCAGCGCTTGCACCACCAGGGCGGTTCGCCCGATATTGAAAACGGCATCCGCCATGCTGACCTGTTTGGGAAGCACCGCGCGCGAGACTTTGGTGGGCAGGAATACCTCCGGCACCACCAGGACAACCGAAAGCGGCGGGATTTTGAAGCGCAGAGCCTGGAACGTGCCCGCTTTGGAGGTGACCAGCACCAGGCCGCCATAAAGCGCTGCCGCCGCGTTATCCGGATGGCCTTCCATTTCAGCGGCCAGATCCAGGATTTGACACTGGTTGAGGGGATTTTCCAGCAGCGCATTGGCCCCCAGCAAACCAGAAAGCACCGCTGCCGCGCTGGAGCCCAGGCCTCCCCCGGGGGGAATGACGTTGCGGCAGGTCATTCTCAGACCGGGGATAGGTTGACCCAGGCGCTCATAGACGCTGGAGACCGCCTGGTAAACCAGGTTGGTTTCGTCCAGGGGGATTTGCTCTTTACCCTCCCCGCAGACGGTGATGTGCACCCCTTGCGGCGCGGCGGCGAATTCCACTTCGTTCCACAGGTCCAGCGCTGCGGCCAGGCAATCGAAGCCCGGCCCCAGGTTGGCCGTGGAAGCCGGGACGCGCACCACAACGGAGCGGCTCATTTTCCCTCCGAGAGAAAATCTTCGAGCGCGCGCACCTCTGAGGGCAGGCGGCGCGGAGCGGGCATGTGCTGAGCGATGATTTCAGGATCCTTGAGGCCGTGCCCGGTGCAAACGGCCACCACGCGCTGGCCTTCCAGGTTCAACTGGCCGCGGCGCAGTTGGTCAGCCAGCCCGGCCAGCCCGGCGGCGGAAGCCGGTTCCACCCAGATGCCGTTGGCTGCCAGCAGGCGCTGCATGGCGAGGATTTCGTTATCCGTCACGGCGATGATCCTGCCACCAGATTCCTCGGCTGCCAGCAGAGCCTGTTCGCCGCGAGCCGGGCGTCCGATGCGGATGGCTGTAGCCAGGGTTTCGGGATGGTCAATGGGGTGGCCGACCACCAATGGAGCGGAGCCAGCCGCCTGCACGCCCAGCAACCTCGGCAGGCCGGTCTGCTGCTTGAGGTTCATCTGCTTGAACCCCATCCAGTAGGCGGTGATGTTGCCGGCGTTGCCAACTGGCAGGCACAACCAATCCGGCGCTGATCCCAGCGCCTCGCAGATTTCAAAGGCGGCGGTTTTTTGTCCCTCCAGCCGGTAGGGATTGAGGGAATTGACCAGCTCAACCGGCAGGCGCTGGCTGAGCTGTACGACGATATCCAGAGCGTTGTCAAATGAGCCGCAAATCTGGATGACTTCAGCCCCGTGCGCCACTGCCCCGGCTAATTTACCGGCAGCCACCTTGCCCTCCGGGATGACCACCAGCGCGCGCAGCCCAGCGCGAGCCGCGTAGGCCGCCGCCGAGGCTGCCGTGTTGCCGGTGGAGGCGCACACCACCGTCTGCATCCCGCAACCCAGAGCGGCGCTGATAGCCACCGTCATGCCGCGATCCTTAAACGAACCGGTGGGATTGAGACCTTCGTATTTGACCCACAGCTCAAAACCGCCGCCGAGGGTTTGGGCCAGGCGCGGCATGGGGATGAGAGGCGTATCGCCTTCCAGCAGAGTCACCACCGGCAAGCCGGGTGGAACGTCCATCCAGGAGGCGTAGCGGGAGAGCACACCAGTTCTGTTCAAGAATCCGTCCTTATAAAAAAACCAGAGGGTTTGACCTCTGGTTTCATTATAACGATATGGCGATGCGAAAAAAGCGAATGGTGATTAACGCAGAAAAAAACGTGCTATTCTTCCGGTTGGATGGTATATTCCCAGGTGATGGCGGCTACCCCGCGCAGGGTGGCGGCAACCGAGCAATATTTCTCTTCCGAGAGTTCAATGGCCTGTTCGACCGCTTTCTCCGTTAATCCTTTGCCTTTAAGCGCGTACGTCAGGTGGATTTTTCGGAAAGTCCACGGGGGGTCCGAGTCCTGCTCGGCGCTGGCGCTGATGGAGAGGGCGCTGATGGGCATGCGCTTCTTGGAGAGAATTTCAACCACATCCACCGCCGTGCAGGAGGCTAACGCTACCAGCATCAACTCGGAGGGTTTCATCCCGATGCCTTCATCCGGCGTGGAAATGACCACCGAGTGGTTGGTGGAATCGGTGCCGATGAACTTTTTTCCGTTCAGCCAGGTTACGGTTGCTTTTGCCATGTGAACTCCTTTATCCAGCTTTGGCTATAACACTGATTAAATCTTTGAGTAGAATCTCACGCGAGGTCCGGTCGCTGCCCTCTTCGCTGAGCAGGCAGTTGGAGGCATATTCTTCGATGAAGACCAGGCTGGCGGATTGCACTGCCGCGCGAATGGAAGCCAGCTGCTGTAGCACCTCGCGGCATTCGCGCTCCTCGTTCACCATCGCCTGGACGCCGCGCAACTGACCTTCAATGCGCTTGAGGCGGGTGATCAGGGCTTGCTTGGTGGGTTGGTCGGAAAGTTTCATCGAGATTTCCTTTTAGATTTAGGCTGCGCCGCAGCCCATTTTAGGACCCTCAGGAAAACCCGCCGGAACTGGGGCCGCACGAACTGCCGGAAGAGCCGAGCGATAGGCCGCCGGAGAAACCGCGCGTGGCTACCAGCGAGAGTTTTTTCTCAGTCTGCTGGCTGGCGCAGACCGGGCAGACGGGGGTTTGCGTTTCGGAAAAGCGCACCATTTTTTCAAATTCTTCCCCGCAGGATTTGCAACGATATTCATACAAAGGCATAGGTGGGTATCTCCTGTTTATATACTGTACTGGAGTATAGCATAACCCGCGAAAAGGGTCAAGCCTGCCTGGCGGCTCAAGGTAAGGATGGATCAAGGCTTTTTGAGAAATGAGGAACAACTCAGAGAGAATTAATCTCAAATTAATCCTTGACAACAATGCGGGATTAATGCTACACTCTGGCAGTACGTTTGAAAGAAGAGGTGATTGAATGGTTAAGGCGTATTTCATCTTCACACACAGCGCAACCGCCGTCGACGGCGGTGGTTTGGCTGTTCCTTATCGGAGTGCGCCTGTTTCCAGGTAAATCTACTGAGTAGATCTAATCCGCGGGCCGCTCCAGACCCGCGGATTTTTGTTTTTTGGGGTGAATCCAACTCCAGACCGCGGGGACCGGTCTGGAGTTTTTGTTTGCAGGAGCGTTGAAATGTCACAGGCAATTGTGGTAACAGATGTCTATAAAAAGTTTGGCAAGCCCGGAGATCCGTTCTGGAAGCGCATGCTGAAGCGCGGCACCCCTGAGCATAAGAACGGCAACGGCAATGGTAACGGGAACGGGAACGGTCACGCAGATGCCAGCAAGAACGGTAATGCTCACTTTGTGGTGGCAGTTGACCATATCACGTTTGACGTGCAGCAGGGCGAGATCTTTGGCGTGCTTGGACCCAATGGCGGCGGTAAATCCACCCTCATCCGGCTGATTTCAACGCTGCTGATCCCGGATAGCGGGCAGATCAACGTGTTCGGTTACGATGTAGTGCGGCAGCCCATGCGGGTGCAGGAAGTGATTAACCGCGTATCGGTGGAGGCTTCATTCTTCAAGAAGCTTTCTCCGCTGGAGAATCTGATGTATGGCGCTCGCCTTTACGGGCTGGAGGGTAAAGCTACCAATCGCCGCATTTTCGAGATCTTAACCCGGCTGGGATTGGAGAAGCGCGCCATCACCAACCCGATGGAAGAGATGTCTCGCGGGATGCAGCAAAAAGTGGCTATTGCCCGCGCCTTGCTCAGCCACCCGCGCCTGCTGCTGCTGGATGAACCGACCACCGGGCTGGATCCGCGGTCAAAGCGGGAGGTGCAGCAAATTGTGCGCGAACTGCGCACCGAATATGGCACTACCATTTTGCTCACTACCCACGATATGGTAGAGGCCGATGTGTTGTGCGATAGGATTGCCATCATGGATAGTGGCAAGGTGATGGCACTGGATACCCCGGCAGGGCTCAAGCAGCGCCTGCCCGCCAGAGACGGCGCACCGGTTACATTGGAAGATGTATTTTTGGAAATGACCGGCAAGAAGCTGGTCAACAAAGATGAGGAGGCAGAATGATAGAAACGCCTTTGTTTAACGGGCCAAATATCCACCTCGCCGCCATTGATCCTGAAAAGGATGGGGCGGTTGAGGCAGCCTGGACGTACGACCTGGATTATACCCAGTGGGTGACGGATAAACCCGCCCGTCCTCTGGGAGCGCTGGCGCTCAAAAAGCACCATGAGGAACTGCAGAAAAAGGCCGAGGATTCGCAAAACCAGATGTACTGGGCAATCCGCCGGACGGAAGGCGATGAGCTGATTGGCTTTATCCGCATTCCGATTGTGTTCTGGTCGCATGCCAATGCCATAGTTTACCTGGCGTTTGGCAGTGCCCAGAACCTGGCCCAGTTCGGGCGCGAGGCGCTGGAAATGGTGCTGCGCTACGGGTTCACCGAATTAAACCTGTACCGGATGGAAACCGCTCTACCGGAATATCGTGAGGATGCGCGGGGGCTGTTTGAGCAGGCCGGCTTTTTGCTGGAAGTTCGGCGGCGCAGGGTGTTCTTCCGCGGCGGCCAATACTGGGACGCGCTGCACTACGGAATGCTCTGTCACGAATGGCAGGCGCTCCACCAGGCTGAGGAGGTGCTTTGATGATCACCAACGTCTTCACCGGTCAAAAAGTGCGCCTCAGCGTGTTTGATCCTGAAAAGGATGCCGCCCTGATGGCAAAATGGAACCGCGACAGTCTCTACAGCCGCCTGCTGGGCAGCGAACCAGCCATGCAGTGGACGCCAAAGCAGATCCGCGACTTCTTTGAGAAGGAACAGGATATCTACCTGTTCATGATCCACACGCTGGAGGACGACCGCACCATTGGATTGGTGGACCTCTCTGGCTTTGACTGGGCCGCGCGCCACGCCTGGGTTGGCATTGGGCTGGGCGAGCGCCAGGACTGGGGTAAAGGCTACGGCACTGACGCGATGCAGGTCATCCTGCGTTATGCATTCACTGAACTGAACCTGCAGCGCGTCAACCTCAGCGTGTTTGAATATAACCTGCGCGGGTACAAGTCTTACCGCAAAGCGGGCTTTGTTGAAGAAGGGCGCCTGCGTGGCTGGATGGCGCGGGACGGCAAGCGCCACGACTTGATTTTCATGGGCATCTTGCGCAGTGAGTGGGAGGCGCTGCAGCAAGGTGAGAAATAGGATGGAGTAAAAATGGCAGCAATAACGCATCAAATGCGCGCTTCCTACGCTTTTGTGGAGCGCAACATCAATCTCATCCGGCGTTACTGGTCCTGGGAGCTGGTATGGCTGATTTATTCGATTGCCGACAGCCTGGCGGTGAGCTTTATCGGCCTGGGCATGGAGCAAATCGGCGGCGGGCAAAACGTCAACAGCAGCTACCTGGTGGTTTACCTGTTGATTGGCACGCTGGTGTGGCGGTTTTTGACCGTCATCTTCTACTGGATCACCGAGCTCATCAGCATTGAGCGCTGGGAAGGCACGATCGAATACACCCTGATGGCTCCGGTGCGGCGCGGCGTTCACATGGCAGGGCAGACTTTCTTTGCTGTGTTCTACTCGCTGCTCTTCACGGGCGTCATCCTGACGGTGGTCTCGACCATGCTCAACATAGACCTGAGCCGGGCCAATCTGCTGGGCGGCGCGGTGATGCTGCTGGCGGGGAGCTTCTCGTTCATCGGGATCAGCATCATGGCTTCGGTGCTGCCGCTGCTCTTCCCGGAGCGCGGCGCGCAGATGACGCATGTGTTCATCGCCCTGCTGCTGCTGGTCTCTGGGGTGTACTATCCTGTGACGGTGCTGCCGGGGTTTCTGCAAAGCCTGGCAGTGTTGAGCCCGGCGACCCACGTGCTGACCGGAGCCCGCCGCGCTCTGCTGGAGGGTATTTCGGTGGCGGAGTTGTGGCCGTATATCTGGCCAGCGCTGGTGATGGGCGTGATTTTCATCCCGCTGGGGATGTGGATCTTCAGGCAGGCCGAGATTTACGCCAAGAAGACCGGCAAGCTGCACCGGAATGGGTAAAATTGCTCTGTAATTGAAGCATGGATGGACTGTTTTGGTTGAGAAAAGAGGAGAACATTATGGTTTCACTACCGGAAGGTTTAGTAGCTCGCCCGATGCGGCGAGAGGATGTTGAAAAAGCCGTTGAAATGTTCAACGCGTGCACCCAGCGTCTGATTGGCGTTTCTATGGAGAATGTTGAAGAAGATCTGGCGATGTGGTCGCAGCTTGGGTTTGATATGGAAACCGATACGCTGGTGGTGTTTGCACCGGGGGGCCAGCTGGTGGGTTATGCTGAGCTGTGGGACGTTGCCGAGCCGCATGTGCGCCCGTTCGGCTGGGCGCGCACCCACCCGGATTGCTTTGGAAGGGGCATTGGCACCTACCTGGAAAGCTGGATTGATGAACGCGCCCGCAAGGTGATTGCGCGCGCGCCGGAAGGCGCCCGTGTGAGCCTGTTGCAATCGCAGTTGAGTGTTGACAGCCTGGGAATCGCGTTTCTGAAGGCTAAAGGCTACCAGGAAACACGCCATTTCTACAATATGCGCGTGCAGTTTGATGCTCCCCCGGCTGAGCCGGTGCTGCCGGAAGGCGTGACTATCCGCTCGATGGCTGAAGGCGAGGAGCGCGCCCTGTTCCACACCAGCTGGGAGGCATTCAAGGATCACTGGGGAATGACGCCGACGACGTTTGAGTCGTATTATGAACGCTGGATGCACCGCATCCAGACTGACCCGGAATTTGACCGCACACTGTGGTTTGGCGCCTGGGATGGCGATGAGGTGGCTGGTATTTGTTATAACAAGCTCAAGATGGTGGAAGATCCTGAGATGGCCTGGGTAAACACGCTGGGCGTGAGGCGCCAGTGGCGCAGCAAGGGGCTGGGCCTGGCGCTGCTGCTGCACAGCTTTGGCGAGTTCTACCGGCGGGGGCAGCGCAAGGCCGGGCTGGGCGTGGATGCCTCTAGCCTGACCGGCGCCACCCGGCTGTATGAAAAAGCTGGCATGCGGGTCTTCCGCGAGTTTATCCAGTTTGAGAAGGAACTGCGCCCGGGGCAGGAACTGAGCACGCAAACCTTATAACCCGGGAAGTCGCCGGCTCTTGGAGAAGAATGGAACCTGTAACCGCTACCGTCAAAAAAGCGCCCCTGCTCAACCCGCTGTTGCGGTTGTTTATGGTGACTATGGTGCTGGCGAACATTTCCGGCAACATGTATGGGCCGCTGCTGCCGCTCTACCTGCGCAGCCTGGATGCGAATGTGCTGCAGGTGGGGTTGTTCTTCACCCTGTCTCAAATCATCCCGCTGCTGCTGCAAATCCTGGGTGGGTGGATCAGCGACTCGCTGGGGCGCCTCAAAAGCATTGCCATTGGCAGTGTGGCCGGGGCGCTCTCTTATATCGGGCTGATCCTGGCACCTACCTGGGGCTGGGTGCTGGCAGGGGAGGGGTTGGCTTCGGTTACCCGCGCGCTGGTGGCGCCCAGTTTTGGGCCCTTCATCGCCGAGCAATCCACCGAGGAGACTCGCGGGCGGGTGTTTGCCCTCACCGAGATGATTTTCACTGTTGTGACCATCATCGGCCCTCCGCTGGGTGGCTGGCTGGTGGATACCTACGGATTCAAGTTCATGCTGCTGGTGGCGGGCGTTCTTTATACCCTGGCTACCATCATCCGCGTCATCATGGCGCGCAACCTGGCGGGTTCGCAACCCTCCAACCCGCAGAACCTGACGTTTAAGGCGCTCGGCAGCAACCTCAAGTTGATGGCGGGCATGTTCCTGGGCGGCGGGCTGCTCACCTGGATTCTGGTGACGGATGGGGTGCGGGATATCTCCTTTGCGGCGTCGTTTAACCTGATGCCGGTTTACCTGGAGGATATCGGCAAGTTGAGCGTGCAGCAAATTGGCTGGCTCTCTTCGGTGTTTGGCATTGCCAGTTTGGCGGTTAACTGGTTGGGCGGCTGGCTGGCAGACCACAAAGGGGAACGGGTGCCCATCTCGCTGGGTTTTCTGCTGGTGGGAGCTGCCATCATCCTCTTTGTGGAGGTGGATACTTATCTTGGGTTTATCCTCTCCTGGGCTTTGTTTGGAGCAGGGGTGGGCTTGCTTTCGCCTTCATATAATTCACTGATGAGCAAGGCCATCCCGGAGAAAATCCGCGGGACGGCGTTTGGATTGCTCAGCACCAGCCTGGGGTTGTTCTCGCTGCCTGCGCCGGCGATTGGCGCGCAGTTGTGGGAGCGCATCAGCCCGCAATTCCCATTCCAGATTACCGCCGGGGTCACGCTGCTCACCATCATCCCCATCTGGCTCAAGTTTAAACTGCCAAAAACGGAGGCGGTTAAACCAGAAGAGGCAGCCTGAGCGCTGCCGGCAGGCATGAGGGCAGGTAAGGCTGCCCTGTTTAGAAAGGAAACTTGAAATGGACACACGAGAGAAGGTATACTTTACCATTCCCGAAGCGCCCGCTCTAGCGGGACTGCGCTTCAGGCATTTCATTGGCGAGCCGGATTTTGCCCCGATGGTGGAGACCATCAGCGCCAGCAAAGTGGCCGACCAGATCGAACGTTCTGATTCGGTGGAGATTATCCGGAGTAATTATGAAAACCTGGTCAACTGCGACCCGTTCCGCGACGTGCTGATTGCCGAGGTGGACGGGCAGATGGTGGCGTATTCGCGCGTCACCTGGTACACGGTTGAAAACCCGCGCCGCGAGCAGATTTACCAGAGCTTTGGCTTTATGCGCCCGGAATGGCGCCGCAAAGGGCTGGGACGGGCGATGCTGCACTTCAACCAGGCGCTGCTGCGGCAGATTGCTTCCGACCACCCGCAGGACCAACCGCGCTTCTTTGAGTCGTTTGCGGTCACTACCGAGCTGGAGGCCGTTTCACTGCTGGTATCAGATGGATACGAGGCGGTGCGCCACGGGTATGAGATGGTCAGACCGAACCTGGAGGACATCCCGGATTTGGCCCTGCCCGAGGGGCTGGAGGTGCGCCCGGTGCTGCCGGAGCATTACCACCTCATCTATGAGGCCAGCATGGAAGCCTTCCGCGACCACTGGGGCTACTCAGATGACGCCGAGCCCTACGAGACCTTCATCACGCAGCCGCATTTTAACCCCGCGCTGTGGCAGGTGGCCTGGGATGGCGATCAGGTGGCGGGTATGGTGTTGAACTTTATTGATGAAGGCGCCAACCAGGAATACCACCGCAAGCGCGGTTACACCGAGAACATTGCGGTGCGCCGTCCGTGGCGCAAGCACGGGCTGGCGCGGGCGCTGATTGCGCGGTCTTTGCGCTTGCTCAAGGAAATTGGCATGGAAGATGCCGGGCTGGGCGTGGATACGCAAAATACCAGCGGTGCCTTGCGCCTGTACGAGGCGATGGGTTTTAGAGCGGTTAGACAGAGCAGCACTTATCGCAAAGCGATGTAACGGGCATATCCACACTGCGAGCACAGAGCCTGGCAGGATTGCGTTTTTGTTAAGGCTCTGTGCTGGCATTTAATGATATGATTGTGAAAATTTGCATTATCTGTTAATCTTTCCACATTACTGTTATTTATTCGTATAATTCTCATAACGGCATAACATCATGGAGGGTAGGTGCTATGGTTAGAGCCATTTTTCGCTTATTGCTTGTTCTGGTTTTGCTGGGGGGGATGCTGGCGCCGGAGAATTCTGCGGCGCGGGCGGTGCCTGCCACGGTTTTCACGGTCAACTCAACTAGCGACGGAGGGGATTATTCCCCGGGTGATGGGATTTGCAATGATGGCCTTGGCAACTGCACGCTGCGCGCCGCGCTTGAAGAGGCCAGCGAGTTCACTACGAGTGTTTTTGAAGTCCATTTCAATATCCCCGGTACCGAGCCGTTTGAAATTAAACCAACCTCAGCGCTGCCTATTATCAGAAACGTCTCCATTTTAGGCCCCAATGCCTCCGGGGATTTCATCGTCCTGGATGGCAATTTGGCGGGAAGCGTGTCTGGTTTAAGGATTTACTCTGCATCTACTCAAATCACCATTACTGGCTTGCAAGTGCGGAATTTTCTCCTGAGTGGTATCGAAATCGGAGATAGCGCTGTTATTTTCGGGGGAAATACTTTTCCCTCGAACGTAATCATCTCTAACAAAGAAATAGGCATCGAAATTCTCGA
>CAYVOX010000112.1:0-852 GCA_964453035.1 uncultured Anaerolineaceae bacterium | reverse complement strand
CGGGGATTTAATCGTCCTGGATGGCACTTCGGCGGGAGATGTTTCCGGCCTGGATATTGCGACGGGGTCTACTTTGCTGCTTACGATCACCGGCATGAAGGTGCAGAACTATTCGCAGTACGGGATCAGCATTCTGGATAGCAATGTTGTCATCGGCGGAAGTGCTTTCCCTTCCAATGTGATCATTGATAACGCTGTGAGTGGCATTCAAATTTTTCCGGGCAGCAAGAGAGATGTGACCATAAAAAACAACCTGGTGGGGCTGGATGAGTACGGTTTACCCCACCCCAACGGAAACGGCATTGACGTGGCGCAGTTGAGCTCGGATATTACTATCGAGTCCAACGTCATCTCGGGCAACGACGGGTGGGGCGTCTACTTTAAATCCTGCCAGAACAGCGGCTCTGAGATTCATAACAACAAGATTGGCATGAAAGCCAACGGCACCACCGCGCTGCAAAATGGAGGGGGAGGCATTTACATTGAGAACTCCTCCGATATCCAGATTGGCGGCCCGGATGGAAAAGGCAACCTGATTTCCGGCAATTACATTTACGGCATCCAGCTGGATAACGCTTATGAGATTACGATTCAATCTAACTTGATGAGCACCAACAGTACGTCCAGCGCCTGTGTGCCGAATTACAGCTACGATATCCAGGGAGAGCGCAGCTACAATCTCACCATTGGCGGCGACAGTGAAGCCCTGGGCAACGTGCTGATGCAAGGCGCGTGGTTTAATGGGGTATCCGATGATCCGACCACAGGCGTGGTGATCAAGTACAACAAAGTGGGCGTCACCGGAACGGGGTTTAAGCGAACGTTTCCGAAACCTACTGACTCTTCGGTTGG
>CAYVOX010000111.1:0-11532 GCA_964453035.1 uncultured Anaerolineaceae bacterium | reverse complement strand
TGAAAGAGCTGTGGGCACAGCTTCAAACGCAGGCTGGGCCGTTCCAGAAGCAGCTCGGCACGCGCACCGCCGAGCAGGCCGGCTACCGCATCGTGTACGTCACCTGCCAGTTTGAGAAATCCAACCTCGATACGCAGGTGGTGTTCAACGCCAGCGGGCAAATTAGCGGCCTGTTCTTCAAGCCGCCCTCCGGCGCAGCCGTCACCCCCCAGCCCACCACTCCGCCCACCGGAGCCTTCAGCGAACAGGATGTGACCATCGGCAGCGGTGAATGGGCTGTACCCGGCACGCTCAGTTTGCCCACCGGCAGCGGGCCGTTCCCGGCGGTGGTGCTGGTGCACGGTTCCGGTCCCAATGACCGCGACGAGACCATCGGCCCCAACAAGCCCTTCCGCGACCTGGCCTGGGGGCTGGCTGACCTGGGCATCGCCGTGCTGCGCTATGACAAGCGCACCCTCACCCACGCCGCCAAGATTGCCGCCTCGCCCGCCCTGATGCAAGCCTTCACCCTGCAGCAGGAGACGGTGGAGGATGCCCTGGCTGCCGTTCAGGTGCTGCGCCAGAACCCCGCCATAGACCCGCAGCGCATCTTTGTGCTGGGTCACAGCCTGGGCGGCACCGCCGCGCCGCGCATCGCGCAGCAGGCGCCCTCCCTGGCGGGCATCATCCTGCTGGCTGGCAGCCCGCGCCCGCTGGAAGACCTGATGGTTGAGCAGTTTACCTACCTGTTCAGCCTCAACGGCGGCCCCAGCGCCGACCAGACCGCCCAGCTTGAAGCCATCAAGACCCAGGTGGCGCGCATCAAGGCCCCCAACCTTGACCTGCAAACCCCACCCGCCGACCTGATGGGCGCCAACGCCGCCTACTGGCTGGACCTGCGCGCTTACAATCCCGCCCGGGTGATCGCCAGCCTGCCGCAGCGCATCCTGGTGCTGCAGGGCCAGCGCGATTACCAGGTGCTGGCTGCCGCCGATTTCACCGCCTGGCAGAGCGCCCTGGCGGGCAAGGCTAACGCCGCCTTCAAGCTCTACCCCGCCCTCAATCACCTGTTCATCAGCGGCGAGGGGCCCTCCACCCCGCAGGAGTACGAAAAGGCGGGCAAGGTCAGCAGCGAGGTCATCCAGGATATCGCCGGCTGGATCAAAACCAAATAAGTTCAACCTGTACCCACAGGAATTTTCAAAGAAATGCGAGGTTAACATGGCAAGCAGAGTCAGCAAGACCCAATCTTCAGAATCCAGCGCTGCGCAGGGGCAGGCCCAGACCAAATCCTACAAAGCTCCGGATAACGTCCACGTCAGCGGACTGGGCGCAGCCCTCTTCATCATCGCCTTCCTGATCGGCATGGTCGGTGTGATTATCACCGAACCGCTGTGGGGAGATTGGTCCGCGCTGTGGATTATCGGCTTCACGGTGATTGGCTTTTACTTCCTCTTCGCCCTCAAGGTGGCCCAGCAGTGGGAAAAAGCCGTGGTGCTGCGCCTGGGGCGCTTCCACGGGCTGCGCGGGCCGGGGCTGTTCTGGATGATCCCCGTAATTGACTCGACCCCCACCTGGATTGACCACCGCGTGATGGTCACGCCTTTCAACGCTGAAAAGACGCTCACCAAGGACACGGTACCCGTTGACGTGGATGCCGTGCTGTTCTGGATGGTGTGGGATGCTGAAAAAGCCGCCCTGGAAGTGGCTGATTACCGCCAGGCGATTGCCTGGGCAGCGCAAACCGCGCTGCGCGAAGTGATCGGGCAGATGACCCTGGCGGATATCCTCATCGGACGGGCCAGGATGGATGCCGACCTGCAGAAGATTATTGATGAGCGCACCACCCCGTGGGGCATCTCGGTGCAGAGCGTGGAAATCCGCGACGTCATCATCCCGCAGGGGCTGGAAGATGCCATGTCGCAGCAGGCGCAGGCTGAGCGCGAGCGTCAGTCGCGCGTCATCCTGGGCGAAGCAGAAAAACAGGTAGCCTCCAGCTTCTCAGAGGCATCGCAGGTCTATATCAACAACCCCACCGCGCTGCACCTGCGCGCCATGAACATGCTGTTTGAAGGGTTGAAGGATAAAGGCGCCCTGGTGATTGTACCCTCCAGCGCCGTGGACACGATGAACCTGGGCGGTTTGAGCGGCATGGTGTCGCTGGCTCAAAACAACCTGCCCAGGAGCGAGTAATCCGCGCCCGGTTGAACCAAGAGAACAAATTGTGCCCTCCTCAAGCAGCGCGTCTTGAGGGGGGCGCTTTTTTACCTGCCTGTATGTTTCACGTGAAACATTTTACCGCCACGGAATTTTCACGTGAAACACCCCCCGCCCGTTCCAATCCCTGATATACTATCCTCTGGCTGTATCTTCTCCACTGAAAGGTTTGCGCCTATGCTAACTGTTGGCTTTGTCATCAGCATTCTTATCCAGGTCGTTTTACCCATCGGCCTGGGGTATTACCTCATTCGCCGCTACAACTCGGAATGGAAAATTCTGGGGGTGGGCATGCTGGCTTACCTGCTGGCACAGGTGGTGCAAACCCCCATCTTTCAATCCGTAGCGGATACCCAGGCCTACCAGCAGATGCTCACCACCTGGTCGCCTTCCCTGGTCATCATCCTGTTCGGCTTCCTGGCCGCGCTCATCGAAAACGCCGCCCGCTTTGGCGGGTTCTGGCTGATTCGCGAAAAAGGTAAGGCGTGGGGCTCAGCGCTGGTGATGGGGGCGGGCCACGGTGGGATTGAAGCGCTGATGGTGGGTTTCCAGTTCCTGGTCAATTTCGTCTTTGCCATTTCCATCACCACCTCTGGCACACAATCCATGAACCTGCCGCCGGAAGAGGCCGCCGAGCTCACCAGACAGGTGGAGGCTTTCTGGGCGCTGCCGTGGTACCTTCCGCTGGCCAGCGCGCTGCAGCGGCTTTCGGCGCTCTCGCTGCAACTGGCGCTCAGCGTGATGATGTGGCTTGCCGTCAGCCGCAAGTTGTGGATTTTTGCGCTGGCCGCGCTGCTGTGGCACGCCGCGCTCAATTCTGTCGCCGCGGCGGTATCCTACGCCATGCCGGACGTGTGGAACTCGATTCTGCTGGTGGGGGTTATGCTGGTCAACATTGCGGTCATTTTCCTGCTGTATTACAAGGCCAGGGAGACCGGTCCCATGGAAGCGCCGGCGCCGCCCGCCAATTTGAAGGGGTTGTCCTTCCTGGAGCGCGAGCGCGAACGCCAGCCCAAACCGGAGGAAGCTGCGCGCAGCTATAAAGAGGTGATCGAAGCCAAGCGCGCCCGCCAGAAGCAGCTGCACGATGAGGAGCAGGGCGGCGACCCTGAGGATAATTAATTATTAGAACATAATTTCTATTTTGTCGGGGTGGATTCCACCTAACTGGCGGAGAATAAGACCGGGTAGGATGCTCTTGTGAGTAACCTGCCCGGTTTTTTTTTGATAGGGCTGCTTTGCAGCAGACTAAAGCTATCTTTATCCCTCAACACTAACCTCAAAGGTTTTTTCCGAAACCATTGGGGGTTATTTTACAACTGACAATCTCCCACGGCAGATTTGTTGATCGGGATGCGATCCCGGCGTCCTACGGGAACACGCAGCGGAAGCCGGTGCCGTCGGTGGATTGGTCGGCTAGGCCGCCGTAGCGCAGGGTGGCGCGCACGCTGCCGTAATCATCATACCAGCAGCCGCCGCGCAGGGTCACCTTATCCTTTGGGCCGGGTTCCGCGGAGAGCTCGCGCCCGTCATCCAGTGTGTAGGGGTAATCGCGGAACAGGCTGCGGGTCCATTCCCAGGCGTTGCCGGCCAGGTCCAGCACGCCGAAGGGGCTGGCGCCTGCCGGGAAACTGCCGGCGGGCGAGGTGTAGCGGAATCCGTCGTCCTGGTCAGCGCGCGCCCACGGTACAGGCAGGTTGGCATCCGCCGCGTTGAGGAAGGTGGCCTTGGGCAAGTCGTTACCCCATGGAAACAGGCGTCCGTCGCTGCCGCGCGCGGCTTTTTCCCACTGCGCCTCGGAGGGGAGCTGCCCGCCCAGGCGCTGGCAGTAAGCATTGGCGGCGAACCAGTTGAGCTGAACCGCGGGGTGATCATCCAACCCGTTGATGGAGCTGGTCAGCCCCTGCGGGTGGCGCCAGTCGGCGGCGGGGACGGCCTCGGTGAAGCCGTACACCGCGGAGGCTCCGGTGCGCTCGGCGCCGGTGACGAAGTTGGTCTCAGCCACAAATTGGGCAAACATGGCGTTGGTGACCTCGGAACGGTCAATCCAGAAGGCAGGCAGGTTGAGCGTGCCGCCGTTGACTTCCTTTTCGCAGCCAGCATAGCCGCAACTACGCTGCCCGATGGTGAAGCTGCCCGCCGGAACGCAAACCATCACCATGCCGTCCTGCTGGCGGGTGTAGGTTTGCCCGGCAGTGATGCACTCCGGCAGGTCGGCGGGCGGGGCGATATCCACGTTGGCGCTCACCTCGGTGGGGGTGAGGGTTGGCCCGGGCGTGGGGGTGATAGTGGGACTGGGCGAAGGGGTGAGGGTGGGGCGCGGGGTGGGCGTGGGGGTGATGGTGCGGGTGGGAATGGGCGTGTGGCGAGCAATTTCATCCTGCGCGCTGGTGAAGACGCGAAAGAGCAGGTAAAAGCCGCCCAACAGCAGCGCCACGCCAATCACCAGCAGCGCAATCCACAGCCAAAGGCGCTCTTTGAAGGGCGTTTTATGGATGGAAACGGGCGCGGTTGCGTCAGAGGGCGGCGGGGCGGTGGGCTCCAGCAGGTTGAGGCTGCAGTTGGTGCAAAAGGACGAGCCCGCCATGAGCACTTCACCGCAGCGCGGGCACTCAAACGAGATGATCTGGCTGCCGGTTTCAGGGCAGAAGATCGCCTGATTGGGATGTTCCTTTCCACAATGCGGGCATTTCATGGTTACCCTCCTGTTTTGTTTTGCCGCATATCCCCTCAACCGAGCTGGAAGGTGGCTGAGAGGCGAATATCGCGCGAAGAGCTGCCCACCAGCACCTCAAACGCGCCGGGTTCCACCACCCAGGCGCGGCGGTCGGGGTGGTAGAAGGCGAAGGCGCGTTCATCCAGTTCAAAGCGCAGGGCGCGGGTTTCGCCGGGGAGCAGGGCCACCTTCTGGAAGGCTTTCAGCTCCTTGACGGGGCGGGCCAGGCTGGATTGCACATCGCGCACGTAGAGCTGCACCACCTCCCTGCCGGCGCGCGGTCCATTGTTGGTGAGATTGAAAGTGACGGTAACGGGGGCATTTTTACCGGAGGGTTGCGCCTGCAGGTTGCTGTAGCTGAAGGTGGTGTATGAAAGGCCGTGCCCGAAGGGGAAGAGCGGAGCCACTTCGCGCTTATCGTAGTAGCGGTAGCCGACAAAGATGCCTTCGCCGTAATGCACCTGTCGCCCACCGGGGTAATTGAGGTAGGAGGGATTATCCTCCAGGCGGGCGGGGAGGGTCTCGGTGAGCCTGCCGGAGGGGTTAACGTCGCCCAGCAGAACGGCAGCCGCGGCGCTGCCTGCCTCCTGGCCGGTGTACAGGCCGTGCAGCAGAGCGGGGACAGCGGGCAGCCACGGCATGCTGACCGGCGCGCCAGCGGTGAGCACCACCACCGTGCGCGGGTTGGCCTGCGCCACGCGCTGCGCCAGCTCATCCTGGCGGCCCGGCAGGCGCATGTGGGGACGATCGCCACCTTCGCTTTCGAAGAGCAGCGGCATGCCGATACACAGGATGACGGCATCCGCCTGGCGGGCAGCCTCCACCGCGCGGGAAATGGCGGCTTCGTCGGAGTCTTCCTCGCTCTGGTTGGAACAGCCGGGTTCGTGCAGGATTATTACCCGCTCACCCAGGCGCTGCCGGAGGGCCTGCAGGGTGGAAACGCTGTAAACAGGGTCCACCATGGAGCTGCCCCCGCCGCTGATGACCGCCTCGGCAGCGTTGGGGCCAATCACCGCCAGGCGGGCCAGCTTGCTTTCATCCAGGGGCAGCAGGCCGCCCTCATTTTTGAGCAGGATGACCGCTTCCTCGGCAACCTCGCGGGCCAGGGCGCGGTGGTCGGGGGTATCCAGGGCGCCCGCGGGGAGGGGAGCGTCCTTTTCCAGCTTGCCCACCTGCGCCACCAGGCGCAGCACGCGGCGCGCCGCTCGGTTGACCGTGGCTTCATCCACCGTCCAGTTTTTGACGGCTTCAACCAGCAGCGAGCCGAACCAGCGGGCGGGGCCGGGCATTTCCAGGTCGAGCCCGGCGTTGATGGACTCAAAGGTGCTGTGGACGGCGCCCCAGTCTGAGATGACCGCGCCTTCAAAACCCCACTCGTCGCGCAGGATCTCGGTGAGCAGGCGGCGGTTCTGGCTGGCATAAGCGCCGTTGAGGCGGTTGTAGGAGCACATCACCGTCCAGGGCTGGGTGGTCTTGACCACTTTTTCGAAGGCGGGCAGGTAAATTTCGCGCAGGGCGCGCTCGTCAACAATTGAATCGCCGCGCATGCGCTCAAATTCCTGGTTGTTGCAGGCAAAATGCTTGAGCGAGGCGCCGACCCGCTGGCTCTGCACGCCCCGCACCCAGGCCGCGGCAATCTCACCGGCCAGGAAGGGATCTTCGGAGTAGGTTTCGAAGTTGCGGCCTGCCAGGGGGGTGCGGACGATGTTGACGCACGGTCCGAGCAGCACATCGCAGCCCAGGGCACGCGTTTCAGCGCCGAGCGCCGCGCCGACGCGCTCAATCAGAGCGGGATTCCAGGTGGAAGCGAGGGCGATGCCGGTGGGCATGGCGGTGGCGGGCTGGTCGGGGCGGCCTTCCATGTTGGTGGAGCGCACCCCGTGGGGGCCGTCTGTCATGGTGATAGCGGGGATGCCCAGGCGCTCCACGGCGGCGGTGCGCCAGCTATCCGCGCCGGAAAGCAGGGAGACTTTTTCCTTGAGGGAGAGCTTGTTGAGCAGGCTATCCACCAGTTGCTCGAGGGAAGGGTCGAGGGACATGCGTCATTCTCCGGGTGTGAGGGGTATTTTGATTAAGGATACACCCGATTGGAGAGTTGCGGGCCGAATTTGTGGCTATAATCAGGTGGAGTTCAAGGAGCGAGGCATGCAGGCAAATGATTTGCAGGCTGTGCTGGAAGCATATTGCGCCGGGCCGGAACAATTACGCGCGGCGCTGAGCGGGCTGGCGGAAGCCGATTTTGACCTGGCGCCGGATGAGGGCGGCTGGTCCATCCGCGAGACGGTGCACCACCTGGTGGATGGGGACGATCTGTGGCAGGTGGGGTTGCTGGCAGCGCTGGGCGGCGCGGAGGCTTTTGACCTGGCGTGGTACTGGCGCAAGCCGCAGGAGGCATGGGCGCAGGCCTGGCAGTACGCCGCGCGCCCGATTGAACCGGCATTGGCGTTCTTTGCCGCCAACCGGCAGCGCGCCGCTGGCCTGCTGCGCCTGGTTCCCGCGGCGCTGGAGCGGCAGATGACCGTCAACTGGCCATCGCGCGGCAGCCAGGCGCTGAGCGTGCGCGAGATCCTGGAGATGCAAACGCGCCACGTGGCGGGGCATAGCGCTGATATCCGGCGCATCCGGCTGGCAAAGGGGGTGTGAAGCAGCATGGCGCAGGCTAAGAAGGTGCTGTGCGTTGGGCCGGACCTGGCGGTGGATAAAACCATCCTGATTGACGGCTTCAGTGCGGGCAGGCGTTACCGCCCGAAGGATGTGCTGACCCTGGCCAGCGGCAAGGGCTGCAACGTGGCGCGGGTGCTGCAGACTCTGGGGGCGCAGCCGACCGTGCTGGGCTGGGCCGGCGGGCACAACGGGGCATTCATCCGCGAGGGGATGGAAACGCTCGGCGTGAAGACGGTTTTTATTCCCATCTCCGCCGAGTCGCGGGTGTGCATGGCCATTTTGGACCGCGCCAACCACACCCTGACGGAGATTAACGAGACCAACCCTGCCATCCAGCCCGGCGAGGTGGAAGCGCTCTACCGGGCGTATCTGCGGCTGCTGCCGGAATTTGAGGTGGTGACGCTCTCCGGGCGGCTACCGCCGGGGGTGGAGACGGATTTCTACGCGCGGCTGATCGAAGCGGCGCGCCAGGCGGGCAAGCCGGTGCTGCTGGATACTTACGGGGAATCACTGCGCCGGGCGGTTGGGGCGCGCCCGACGCTGGTGAAACCCAATCTGCAGGAGTTCAATGAGCTGCTGGGGGAAGAACTGAGCGGCATGGATGCGATTGCGGCAGCTGCAAGGCATATGGCCGGGCAAATCGGCAGCCAGGTGGTGGTGACGCTGGGGGAGCGCGGCATGGTGGCGGCGGATGGGGACAGGTTATTCACCGCGCAGGCTCCGCGCGTGCCCGCGCTGAGCGCCATCGGCTCGGGGGATGCCTTCCTGGCGGGGATGGCGGCGGTGCTGTTGGAGGGCGGCTCGTTTGTGGAGATGCTGCGCATGGGGCTGGCAGCCTCGGCGGCAAACACACTGCAGGTGGGGGCGGCAATTCTGCGGTGCGAGCAGGTGGAGGCGCTGTATGGGCAGGCAGAGGTGGTTGAAGTAACCTCCGCGGGGTGAGAGGGGCTACCTGCCGCCATGACCGACCTTTTTGTAGGAATACCAGGTGGCCAACAGGCTGATGAAATACGTTGCAAGCGCGGTGAACACGATGGGGGTACCCAGCGTGCGCCCGACTGCGAACACGTATCCCAGCAGGGCAATCATCGCAACGTAAAAGAGCAGCAGGTACGGCACGATGCGGCGCGTCTGGCGAAAGTTGGACGGGCGCAGGTAATCAACGCTGAGTTCAACAATGCAAAATGCCACCAGCGGCAGCGGTAGAAGCACCAGCCACCAGGGGCGTGCAGCCAGCAGGTTGGCCAGGGCAGTTGCGGCTACGGGCAGCGCGAGGATAATCATCACCAGGCCCAGGGCTTTTTCAAGACGCGGATGGCGCATAGCCCGCGCGATGAAAACGCCAGCCACCAGCAGGTTGACCAGGATGGTAATGAAGGCCATGCCGCGGTCGAGAAAATCAAATGAGGTGGATGCCATTGCAAGCACTCCTTGAACCAGGCGGAGAGACACCCTCATTATAGCCCGCCGCAGGGCGCAATCAAGGGGTGGGGAAGGGTAATCGGCGGCGGGGCTGGCAAAAAGCGACAGGACGGCAGGGCAAGAGTATAATGAGTGTATCTCCCATGCCAATTGACCACCCGCTCTCATCCCCCTCCGAAGCACAGATTCCGCGCAAAAAGAAGCTACCCAAGGCGTTTACCGCGCTGCAGCACCGCAACTACCGCCTGTTTTTCAGCGGGCAGTTGATTTCAGTGGCGGGAACGTGGATGCAGAGCATTGCGCAGGGCTGGCTGGTGTACCAGATCAGCCAGTCTGAGTTCATGCTGGGGCTGGTGGGGTTTGCCAGTGCCATCCCGGTGCTGGTGGTTTCTCCGTTTGGGGGCGTGCTGGCGGATGCGCTGCCGCGGCGTAAGCTGCTGGTCATCACGCAGACGGCAGCAATGCTGATGGCGTTTGTGCTGGCGGGGTTGACCTTCACCGGCCTGGTGGAGGTATGGCACATCATCGTGCTGGCAGCCATCTCAGGGCTCATCAACGCCTTCGACGCGCCCGCGCGGCAATCCTTTGTGGTGGACCTGGTGGGGCGCGGGGATTTGACCAACGCCATCGCAATGAACTCGATGATGTTTAACGGGGCGCGGGTGATTGGCCCGGCGGTGGGGGGCGTGATCCTGGCGGCGTTTGGGGCGGCATGGTGTTTTTTCATCAACGGGTTGAGCTTCCTGGCGGTGATTGCCGGGCTGCTGCTGATGCAACTCTCGGCGCCTGCCCATCCGCCGCGCATCCAGCAGCCGCTGCGGCAGCTGGCGGATGGGGTGCGCTATGCCGTCAGCCACCGCGAGATTGTGGGGCTGCTGCTGCTTTCAACCATCTTCGGCATTTTTGGCCTGTCGTACAGTTCGCAACTGCCGGCATATGTGGACCAGGTGTACCACGTGGATGCCACAGGGTATGGCATCATCAGCGCGGTGATCGGGATGGGAGCGGTGAGCGGGGCGTTCCTGGTGGCGCAATTTCACGACCGGCTTAAACGCGGGCCGCTGCTGTTCTACGCCAACATCCTCTACAGCGCGCTGCTGCTGACGTTTTCTTTCAACGCCAATTTCCCGCTGGCGCTGGTGCTGGGCTTTGGGCTGGGCTCGTGCTTTATGCTGCAGATGAACAATATGAACAGCCTGCTGCAACTGCGCGTCTCAGACGAGATGCGCGGGCGGGTGATGAGCCTGTACACGCTGACGTTCTTCGGTTTTTCTCCGTTCGGCAGTTTGCTGGTGGGCACGCTGGCGGAGCAGTGGAGCCTGACCGGCACGGTGGCGCTGGCAGCGGCGGTGACGGGCGTGCTTTCGCTGGCGGTGTTCTGGCGTATTCCTGAATTGCGAAAAATGAGTTAGTTAACGTCAATTCGGGATAACGAAATAAATCACTGAATGTGTCATGTTGAGGCGCCTTTAGGCGGCGAAACATCTCGACATTGGCTTGAAATGAGACTCTTCGGTCGCTACGCTCCCTCAGAGTGACATGAATCCCCTTATCCCGAACTCGCGTTAGTTAGAGAAAAATCCGGATCCCGGCGAGGATGGCGCGCAGGTCGCCCCGGACTGCCAGGGATATTTCGGTGTGAGGACTGAATCCGCAGCGGGGACAGTCAATATCGCTGCGCCCGCGCAGGTAACAACCCTGGCGCAGGCTGCCGTCGGGGTCGGCGCAATCGAGCAGGCTATCGACGCAGCGCCAGGTGTTGCGCTTGAGGGCGCGCAGGGCGGAATCGGAGTTCAGGATGGGGTATCCCTGGCGTTTGAGGGCGATGAGCTCATCCAGCAGGCGCTCGCGAGAGTCAAAATCCAAAAAGAGGGCATCAGCGCGGTTATAGGGGTAGTAGAACTGGATGGTGACGCCGCGCACCAGCCCGCGCAGGAACTGGATGAGGGGGATGACCTCGCGGTGGTTCTGGTTGTTGATGGTGATGTGGGCGTGCAGGCGGGGGTGATTGGAGCGGCGGATGTTCTGGATGATGCGCTCGAAGACGGGCGCGCCGCGTAACCTGTCGTGAGTGGGCTGCAGGCCGTCGAGGCTGACCCACAGCACGTCAGGGTTCACATCCAGGGGCAGGGTGCCGTTGGTGGTGATGCCGACGCTGAAAAACCGGCGTTTGGCTTCGGCGATGACGTGGTGGATGGTGTGGTTGCCATCCTGCCAGAGCAGCGGTTCGCCGCCCTCGAACACCACCAGGCGGCTGCCGCGGCGCTGCAGGGCATCCAGGGTGGCGAGCACCTGTTCGAAGGTGGGATCGGGGCTTTCCAGGGTGTAGAAGGGACACTGCAGGCAGCGCAGGTTGCAGCGATAGGTGAGCTTGTAGCTGGCCAGGAAGGGGCGCGGTGCGTGCGAAAGCACATGGTGGCGCAGGATGTAGGGCAGGTGGGTGATCCAGTGGGGGCGAAACACAGCATGTTTATTTTACCGGAGATTGGCGTGGGTGACCTTATTTTCGCCGCGACCCGCTTACCCCCACCAAA
>CAYVOX010000110.1:0-11607 GCA_964453035.1 uncultured Anaerolineaceae bacterium | reverse complement strand
TTTCTCATCTTTCCACTGCTTCCATTCCGACTCGGGTGTTGCTATAATGGTCGGTATAGGGCTGCACCTTAACAACTCAGTGGATAGAAACTCGCAGGCTCGCCTTTCCTTGAACCGAAAGGAGTAAAGGAAATGGCGAGAAGAAGAGGCAATAATGAAGGTAGCATCACGCAACGACCGAACGGAAGCTGGCGAGCGCAGGTAAGGGTCGATGGCAAGCGCCTGAGTTACGGCGCTGAAACCCGGAAAATGTGCCAGGAATGGCTCAAGAAGATGATCGGCCAGGTGGACAGCGGCCTGAGCCTGACTGGTGCATTGATGAAGTTCAGCGAATTCATTGAGCTTTGGCTGGATACCGTCAAGGAGAACCGTCGGCCAACCACTTACATCCAATACCGCATCATCATCAATCGTTACATCCTGCCTGCCTTTGGTGACCTCCGCTTGAAGGATCTGGAGCCCATGAAAATCGAAGCCTACCTGACTGCAAAGAGGAAGAGTGGTCTAGGTGGCCGCACCTGTCAGATGATTTATGCCATCATGCACGTCATCCTGGCATCCGCGGTGCGAAAGGGATTACTCGGACACAGCCCCATGAACGCGGTCGAGAAACCGAGGGTGGCCAATCCAAAGCGCAAGGTCACACTTACGGCGGAACAGGTGCAGCAGCTATTAATCGCGGCCAGTGAGAGCGGGGATGAAGTTCTTTACCAGGTTGAATTATCGACCGGCTTGCGCGAAGGTGAACTCTCCGGATTGAAATGGTCAGACATCAATTGGGGTAGAGCGACGATCAGAATCCAGCGCCAGGTGCAGCGTATCACCGGGCAAGGGTTGGTATTTTCACCACCCAAGACCGAGACAGGCAACCGCGTGCTTGCGCTGGGCAAGCAGACGCTGGCCAAGCTCCACGAACACCGGGAACAACAGGCACAGGCAAAGATGCTGGCGGGAGAACGCTGGCAGGATTTTGACCTGATCTTCCCGACGGTTATCGGCACACCTAAAGACCCTCACAACCTGCTAAAAGATTTCAAGCGCCTGCTGGCTAAAGCCGGCCTGCCGGACATGCGCTTCCACGATTTGAGGCACACTTCGATCACTCTGTTGCTGAATGAGGTGGGTGTGCCAATCAAAGAGGCGCAGCGCAGGGCCGGACATGCCAGCCCATCCACGACGATCAACATCTACGGGGGCGAAACGACGTCAAAAATGGATGAGATTGCGGCGCAGAATCTAGATGATTTGATCACCCCTGTGGCGGTTCAATTGGGTTCAAATGAGAATCTTAAAGATTCAGAATTACGCCTGATTGCACCAAAAGGTTAAGCTTAACAAATCGCCGCCGAAATTAACTGCACCAACTGCACCAAAACAAGAGAGCCTACCAATACAGTAGGCCCTCAACCAGCACATCTGGGGGTGCGGCGTTCCCCGTACCGCCATATTTGGTGACCGACCAGGGACTCGAACCCTGAACCCATTGATTAAGAGTCAATTGCTCTGCCAGTTGAGCTAGTCGGCCGGCTCTATTCCTCTAAAGCGCAAAGATTTTACCATCGCAGGCTAATTCTGGCAAGACCTGTGCTACGCCCGCCACTCCCCGATGCGGTCCCAGGCATATTCCAGGTGCGAGGCAATTTGCCGCTTGAGCTTGCGCCGCACCTTGCGGTAAGCCCAGTTCATTAAGTCCAGCCCGCCCAGTTCCGCCAGGCGCTTGCCGATGGCGATAGCCCGGATGTGACGGCATTGCACATTAAAGTTCCCGCCCGGATGCTCGGAAAGAAAATCTTCATTGCTGCCAATGCGCACTAACTCTTCCACCAGCTTCTCAGCTTCCACCTTCTGGTGGCCGCTTACCGGCGCCCCCAGGATCATATCTTTCAACCACTCCATGCCGCACCTCCGGGTTCTAAACGCTGTGTCCGCGCCAAAGGGATGATTGGCTGCAGCCTTATTATAAGGGAAAATCCGCCAGAAGTTACCGATTTTATGGTAAAACAGGATTATGCGCACCATCTACCTCTCACCCCACTTTGATGATGCCGTGCTCTCCTGCGGGGGGATCATCTGGCAGCAGGCGCACAGCGGGCAGCGCGTGGAAATCTGGACCCTGTGCGCTGGCTACCCTCCCGCCGATGGGCTGACGCCCTTTGCCGCCGGGCTGCACGCGCGCTGGGGCGCGGGAGCCAGTCCCGTGGCGGAGCGCCGCGCAGAGGACGCCGCTGCCTGCCGGGCTGTGGGAGCCGCCCTGCGCCACTTTGACATGCCCGATTGCATCTACCGCCGCCTGGCAGACGGCTCGCCGCTGATTAACGGCGAAGCCGACCTGTGGGTTGAGCGCCTGGATGAGCGTACCGCGCCGGATGTTGAAAAGGCGCGCGCCTGGCTGGCATCCACCCTGCCGGCGCGCTGCCGCCTGGTGGTACCGCTGACCCTTGGGGGTCACATTGATCATCACATCGCCCGCGCCGCAGCCGAGGCGCTCAACCGTCCGCTGTGGTATTACGCCGATTACCCCTATGTTGCCAGCCATCAGATTAATGTGCGCGCCTGGCTCGGGCCGGGCTGGAGACGGCGCCAGTACCCCGTCAGCCCTCCGGCGCTGGCTGCCTGGCAGGCGGGCATCGCCGCCTACCGTTCTCAGCTTTCCTCCTTCTGGCGCAGCCCCGAGCAGATGCGCGCGGCAATGGCCCAATACCTGGCGGATGGGGGCAACGCCCTCTGGCGGCGCTTACCTGCCACAGGTATGGGGTAAGCAGCAGCTTGCCCCCACCTGTTGGGTAGAAAATTATTACCACTTTTTAATTTTGTGCTATACTGACAATAATGGTAAACCATGATCGCCCGGCGCAATGGGAAGAGTGGGCGCGTTTCTTGCAACGTTGGGGTATCAGGCAGCCTGCCTCGGCGCTGCTGGAAGCCGCCGGTCCGCTTTCCATCCTCGCCGCCCAGTTCATTTACCTGGGCCAGCCATTTCTGGGGCAGAACACATCGCTGAAAGCCTTCGCGCAGCTGCTCGAGAACCGGGAAGAAAGTCGTTCCTTTGCGGCATTTTTACGGGAGGAGACCAACCTTTGAGCGAGAACATCCTTGCCGTTTTATTACTCCTCATCTGCCTGGGGCTGATGCTCTACTTTGGCCTGCACCACCGTGAGCGCCGCCTGCGCCCGGTGCGCTCCATCCCCGCGGTGCTGCGCCTGCGCCGCGCGCTCGGACTTTCCGTTGAAGACGGCAAACGCCTGCACATCTCCCTGGGTAAATCCAGCCTCACTTCCAGCAACATCAGTGCGGCGCTGGTGGGGTTAAGCACCCTCGAACGCATCGCGCAGATGAGCATGGTCAGCGACCGCCCACCCATCGCCACCAGTGGCGACCCCGGCCTGGCGATCCTCAGCCAGGATACCCTGCGCGCTGCTTACCGCGCGGGCAACGCCCTCGATCAGTACGATGCCACCCGCGGGCGCCTGGCGGGGGTCACGCCGCTTTCCTACACCGCGGGAGCCATCCCCGTGGCGCGCGATGAACAGGTATCCGCCCACGTTCTGGTGGGCAACCTGGGCCCGGAAGCCGGTTTACTGCTGCAGGCCGCCGACCAGCAGCGTGCCTTCAGCCTGGCAGCCAGCGACGACCTGCCCGCCCAGGCGGTGATGATGGCTGCCGCCGAAGAACCGCTCATCGGCGAGGAAGTTTACGCCCTGCCGGCTTACCTCAATGCCGGACCCATGCACCAGGCCAGCCTGCACGCCCAGGATGTGCTGCGCTGGGTGGTGATCGCCGTCATGGTTGCCGGCGCCATCCTTAAACTATTTGGGATCAATATCCTATGAGAGCGCCCATTGCCACTGCTGTTGCTATCGCCATCGCCGTCCTGATTCTCATCGGCTATTTCGTTGCGGTGCCGCTGCTGACGGATGTGCAGGGGCTGCTGCTGGGCTGGGCGGTGATTGTGGCGGGTTTTGCCGCGCTGGTGGGCATCGTCAATCTCATTGTGGTGCACTGGCGGCGCGCCACCACGCCTCAGAATCGCGACCTGTACAGCGTGCTGGTGATTGCCTCGTTCTTGCTCACCTTTGCGGTGGGTGTGTGGTACGGCCCCGCTGACCCCGCCTTCCAGCAGGTGATTAATGCCTTCCAGGTGCCCGCCGAAGCCAGCCTGATGGCGGTTCTGGCCGTCACCCTCACCATCGCCGGGCTGCGCCTCTTCCAGCGCCGCAAGGGCGTGCTGGCGGTGGTGTTTATGCTCAGCGCCCTGGTTTACCTGGTGCTGGCCAGCGGCCTGTTTCTACCGGCGGACTGGGGTTCGCCGCTAAAAGAAGTGTTGCAGCTCATTAACCGGCTGCCGCTTGCTGGCGCGCGCGGCATTTTGCTGGGAATCGCGCTCGGCAGCCTCACCGCCGGTTTGCGCGTCATCCTGGGCGCTGACCGCCCGTACAGTGGATAAAGCATATGGCTGATTTGCGTTGTCCGATGTGTGGAAAGAGCAACCCGCCTGAGGCAGAGACCTGCCAGTACTGCCAGGCGCGGTTAAAGCCGTTGATCCCCACGCCGCCCAACATTCCCCCGGAAGATGGCGGGGATGTGGATTGGTTGCGCGGGTTGATGGATGAAAGCAGCGCGGATCAAACGTCCCCCGCGGCACCGATTGAAGCGCCCGCCGGGGAAGAGACCGCCGCCGAAGAAGGCGACATGCCCGATTGGCTGTCGCGCATCCGCCAGCGCACCCAGGAAGAAGATACCGTCAGCCGGATTGGCCCTGCCCCTAAAGTTGAAGAGGGCCAGGGCGGCGCGGAAGAAGAACTGCCCGATTGGCTGCGCGACCTGCCCCTGACCGGCAGTGACGCCAGCGGCATCCCCGCCTGGATGCAGGGCATGCGCCCGGTTGGCGAAGAACCGGTCACCCGGCCCTCCGGTGGAGAAGCAGAACCGGAGATGCCCTCAGCGCAGGAGCCTGCCGAAGCCGATAACGAAGCCTGGCTCAATTCGTTGGGAAGCTGGTCTGCCGGCACCCCCACAGCCGGGCAGGGCGAAGCCCAGGAACCCTCTGCGCTGCAACCCGAAGCCGCGGATGAGGCTGAAGCGCTGCCCGCCGAAGTGACCCCCGACTGGTTAAAGTCGCTGGGAGCAGAAGCCGCTGCGCCAGCCCTGGATGAGCAGGATAACCAGGAATGGGCTGGTCTCTCCGGCGGCGAGGAAGCCCCCGCCAGCGCAGAATCAGCGCCCTGGCTGCCGCCCATTGACGAGAGCGCGGCCTTTACACCGGAAGAACCCGCCGCCCCCGCGCCTCAGGGAACCCCCTCCGCCGCCGGCATGACCGACTGGCTGCGATCGCTGGATGCCGAATCCCCATCCCCGACCCCGGCAGAACCGGTTGAATCTACCCACGCCGATAAGCCGACCTCCACCGGCATGACTGACTGGTTAAGGTCGCTGGATGCTGAAACTGGCTCTGCGGGCGCGGCTGAGACGCCGGCTGCCCCTCTCCCGACGGAGAGCACCCCCGCCGAGAAATTAACCTCCAGCGGGATGACCGATTGGCTCAGGTCGCTTGAACAGGAAAGCGGAACCACCCAAAAAGCCGAGACCCCCGCCGCAGAACAGGTCTTCCCGAGCGGTGAACCCGGCTGGTTGGATTCGCTGGAGCAATCGGCTGAGGCACTGCCGCCAGTCGAGCCTGGCGCTGCGCTGCCCGGGCAGCCTGAGGAAAGCATGCCGGATTGGTTAAGCGCCGCCGCCACGGAAGAGACGCCAGCTCCCGCGCAGCCCTTCACCGAGCCTGGCGCAGCCCTGCCCGCCGAAGGCTTGCCGGAATGGCTGCGTGCCATTGAACCGCAGCAGGCCGCGCCGGGCACGCCCGCTTTTGCCGGGGCGGAACCCGCCGAACCGGTTGGCCCGTTCAGCGGCGACGAAATTCCCACCTGGGTGCCGTCTTCCGAGCAGCTACCGGGCGGTGAAGAGAGCTTTGAACTGCCCGCCTTCACTGTGGAAACGGAAGAAAGCAAAGCGGCTCAAAGCACTCCCCCTGCGACAGAAGCCCTGCCCGACTGGATGAGCAGCGAAGCCGCTGAAGCAGAGGAAATTGAAGATACCGGCGGCATGATTGAGCAAGCACAGTTGCCCGCCTGGCTGCAGGCCATGCGCCCGCTGGAATCTGCTGTGCAAGGCCGGGCTGCCAGCCTGGATGAAGAACGCATTGAAAAATCCGGCCCGCTGGCTGGCATGAGCGGCGTGCTGCCGGGAGAAGAAGTAGTGACCCAGTATCACAAGCTGCCGGCCTATTCCACGCGGTTGCGCGTGAGCGATAAGCAGCAGGTGCTGGCCAACCTGCTTGAAACGGTGGTGGCCGAAGAGAGCCTCTCACAGCCGCTACAGGCTGAGCCGACCAGGGCGCCGCAATTCATCGTGCGCCTGCTGGTTGGGCTGGGGCTGGTTGCCGCGCTGGTCATTGCCCTGCTGGCCGGGCCGTTTATCGGCGTGCCCAAAGGACAAATCACAACCGGCGCGCCCGCCAACGAAGTTTTCCGCTACCTGGATGACCTCCCCGCCGGCGCTCCGGTGCTGGTGGCGGTGGAATACGAAGCCGGCCTCTCCGGCGAGATGAAAGCCGCCGCGCTGCCGGTGATCCAGCATCTGATGAGCCGCAAAGCGCGGCTGGTGCTGGTCTCCAGCCAGGTGGTGGGGCCGGTGCTGGGCGAAGAACTGCTCAAACAGGCTGCCTCCTCTGCGCGTGGTGGGGTTACCACTTACGCTCTTCCGCAATCCAGCGCCAACCTGGGCTACCTGGTGGGCGGCGCCATGGCGCTGCGTGAGCTCTCGGCGCCGATGAACAGCAGCAACCCGCGCCCCCTCAAGCAGGCTCTGCCTGCTCCGCTGCGCGCCGTGGATGGCTGGGATGGGCTGGTGTTGAAAAGCCTGAGCCAGGTCACGGACTTCAAGCGCATTCTACTGCTGACCGATTCGATTGAATCCGGGCGCAACTGGATTGAGCAGGTGCAGCCAGCAGTGAGCAAGCGCGTGCCCATCATCGTTGTTTCCAGCGCGCAGGCCGCCCCCCTGCTTGAGCCTTACCAATCCAGCGGGCAAATCCAGGGGCTGCTGAGCGGCCTGGTGGGTGGGCGGGCTTACGAAGGCATGACGCGCCGGTCTGCCAATGCCAGCGCCTACTGGAATGCCTACCAGGTGGGGCTGGGACTGGCTGTGCTGCTCATTCTTCTGGGCGGTATCGTCAGCGCCACCGATGCGCTGCTTAAACGCGGTAAAAAACCAAACCAGGCGAAGGGCTAACAGCATATGGATATCATCTGGACTTTGGTTGGTTTTGTGGTGACCTTGCTGGTGTTTAGCTACATCCTGGGCGATAATCCCCTGTTCCGCATTGCCGCCTATATTTTTGTGGGCGTTTCGGCGGCTTATGCGGCGCTGCTGGTTCTTTACCAGGTGCTGCTGCCGCGCCTGGTGCAGCCGCTGCTGCAGGGCACGTATATCATGCTCATTCCGCTGCTGCTGGGCGTGCTGCTGATTGCCAAGCTGTTCCCGCGCATTTCCAAAGTGGGCAGCCTTTCGATGGGCTACCTGGTGGGAGCGGCAGCAGGAGTTGCCGTTGGCGGCGCGCTGCTCACCACCATCGTCGGGCAGATGCAAGGCGCGATTAACGAATTTGCGCTCAAAACCACTACCGGCGCAGGAGCTACATCCTCGATGCTGCAGCTGGTGGAGGCGGTCTTCTTGCTGCTGGGAACGGTCTCAACCCTGGCGTATTTTCAGTTTGGGGCGCGCAAACGCGCCGACCAGGCCCCCCGCCGCCACCCGGCAATTGACGCGCTGGCGCAAATCGGGCAGGTCTTCATTGCCATCACCCTGGGCGCGCTATTTGCGGGTGTGTTCAGCGCCGCCCTGGCTGCTCTCATCGAACGGCTGGATTTCATCATCCAGTTCATCTTCTCGCTGGCTAAGTAGGCGCGCTCATGACCACTTCACTCGTTGATGCTGAATCCGTTGTGACCGTCGATATCGGGTCGGTGACCACCCGCGCCCTGCTGTTTGACGTGGTTGACGGCATCTACACCTTCGTGGCTGCCGGCAGCGCCCCCTCCACGGCGGCAGCGCCTTTCAGAGATGTCTCCGAGGGCGTGCACAATGCCCTGGTCAACCTGCAAAAAGTGGTGGGGCGCAAAATCACCGGCGCCGATGGGCACATCATCATCCCGGCGCAATCTTCCGGCGCAGGCGTGGACCGGCTGGCCATCACCTTCTCGGCGGGGCCGGAGTTGCGCCTTGTGGTGGCGGGGCTGCTCGGTGACGTCTCGCTGGAGAGCGCCAGGCACCTGGCTGCCTCAACTTACGCGCGTGTGGTCGAAACCATCGGGTTGAACGACCGGCGCCGCATGGATATGCAACTGGATGCCGTGCTGCGCGCTGAACCGGATATCATCCTGGTGGCAGGCGGCACGGATGGCGGCGCATCGCGCTCGGTGGGCAAGCTGCTGGAACTGGTCAGCCTGGTGTGCCGCGTGCTGCCGCAGGATAAGCGCCCGGAGGTCATCTATGCCGGCAACCAGGCGCTGGATAAGCGCGTCAGAGACCATTTTGAAAAACTGACCATGCTGCAGGTGGCGCCCAATATTCGCCCCAGCATTGATAGCGAAGATTTATCACCGGCGCAGGTGGTGCTGCAAAACGCCGCCATGCGCCTGCGACGCCAGCGCGTCATCGGCCTGGAACCGCTGGCTGCGCTGTGCGCGGTGCCGCCCATGCCCTCGGTGCAGGCCTTTGGGCGCATGGTGCGCTTTCTAAGCAAAGTTTACGACCCGCAAAAAGGCGTTCTCGGGCTGGACCTGGGTGCCAGCGCCACGCTGGTGGCGGCGGCGGTTGCCGGACAACTGGATACGGCAGTTTACCCGCTGGGAATGGGCGCCGGGTTGGTCCAGGCCCTGCCGCAGTTGCGCATTGAGGAAATTATCAAGTGGCTGCCGATGCACGTGCCCGAGCCCGAGGTGCGCGACTACCTGTGGAACAAATCCCTGCATCCCAACAGCCTGCCGCTGACGGCTGAAACCCTGGCAATTGAGCAGGCCACGGCGCGCCAGATGATGCGCCTGGTGATGCAGCAATTCTTTGCCAGCCATCCCGAGCAGCACATGGCCTACGAGCCCATTTTGGCCAGCGGCACAGTGGTGGCGCAGGCTCCCACGCCGGGTCAATCGCTGCTGATGCTGCTGGACGGGCTGCAGCCGGTGGGCGTGACCATCCTGATGCTCGATCAAAACGGCCTGATCGCTCCGCTGGGGGCTGCCTCCACCTTTAATCCGGTGCTGCCGGTGCAGGTGCTGGAATCGGGGGCTTTCCTCAACCTGGGGACGGTCATCAGCCCGGTGAGCGAGGCGCGCTACGGCACGCCCATTCTGCAGGTGCGCCTGGAGTACGGCCAATCTAACGAAACGCGCCTTGAGGTGCGCCAGGGCTCGCTGGTGCAGTTGCCGCTCAAGATGGGGCAGGTGGCGCGCATTCACCTCAACGGGCTGCACGGCACAGAAATTGATGCGCGTGGCAAGCGCGGCAAAGTGAGCTTTAAAATTGTGGGCGGGGCGTGCGGCGCGGTGATTGATGCCCGCGGGCGCCCGCTTAACCTGCCGCCGGATGCTTCGCGCCGCCGGGACTTGCTGCACAAGTGGGCTATGGCTGTGGGAGGCTAACCATGCAAATTGCTGCAACCCATTTTCTCCCGCTGACCCTCGTTCGCCGCTCCCGGCTGCTGCCGGCGGCGGGTAAAGTGCTGGTGCACCCGGGGCAGAAGGTCAATACTTCGGATGTCATTGCTGAATCGCGCCAGGTGGGGCAGCACACGCAAATTGATGTGCGCCGCGCCCTGGGAATCAACCGCGTGGAGCAGATTGAGGCGCTCATCGAGCCTAAGGTGGGCGATAAGCTCAAAAAGGACGATATCATCGCCCAATCGGGTGGGTTGTTTCCGCGCGCGCTGCGCTCGCCGGTGGAGGGCGAGGTGGTTTCCATCAGCGGCGGGCGGGTGTTGATTAAATCGCCGGGGGTGGTCTTCCAGCTCACCGCGGGCTTTTCTGGCACGGTGACGGACGTCACGCCGGATTACGGCGCGACCATTGAGACCAGTGCGGCGCTCATCCAGGGTATCTGGGGCAACGACCGCTACGACCAGGGCTTGCTGCTGCTGGTCTGCCGCGCCGCGGATGAAGAATTGACCAAGGAGCGCATGGATGTGAGCATGCGCGGGGCGGTTGTGGTGGGCGGCTACTGCTGCCAGGAGGACGTGCTGCGCATGGGGGCAGAGATGCCGCTGCGCGGGCTCATTCTCAGCAGCATTTCCGCTGAGTTGCTGCCGGTGGCTGCCAGCCAGCCTTACCCGGTGGTGATTATTGAAGGCATTGGACGCCTGCCGTTTAACAGCGTGGCGTTTAAGATTCTGACGACCAACGACCGGCGCGATACCTGCCTGAAAGCCAGCCCGAACCAACCGTTCACGGGCGAGCGTCCGGAAGTGATTATCCCGTTGCCGCCAAACGCGGAGTTGCCCAACACGTTGACGGAGTACAAAACCGGGAAAGTGGTGCGCATCCTGGGCGCGCCGTATGCTTCGCAGATTGGAACCCTGGTGCAGGTCAAGCCTGGGCTAACGCGCCTGCCGAACGGGGTGGGCGCCGCGTGCGCAGAAGTGCGCCTTGAAAATAACAGCAGTGTGATTGTGCCTCTGGCCAACCTGGATGTGCTAGACTAGTAAAAATTGGAGAGCCGCCTATGTCTGACAATCAAGAACCCATCAATAATTTTGAAGAACTGGAAGAAGCCCCGCAGCCCAAGGAGCCAAAAGCCGGGCCCAAGCCGTTCACCATCGCAATCCTGGTGATTGCGGGTATTTTTGTGCTGAGCGTGATTGCGCTGCTGGCTGTGCTGCTGCTCAAAGGTCCGCAGCAGTCGAGCGCGGTGAAAGAGCAGGCCGATAAAATCAACGCGCAGAACACGGAAGTGGCCGCGGCGGCGACAAAACGCGCGGTAGATGTGGCGGCGCTGCAGCAAACCCTGGAAGCCGGCTCAAAAGCGCCCGCTCCCACGGCCACGCTGGCGCCCGTGGCGGCTTCACCCACCTCGGTGATTGCCATGCCCACCGCCACCAGCCAGCCCACCGCCACCCAGCCGCCCGCGGGGACGCCCTCCGCGGAAATGCTGACGCGCACAGCGGTGGTAGCCACGCAGTTTGCCCAGGGCACGCTGATTCCGGGCACGCCGGGCGCCGCGATGACCCCCGGCACGGGTGGGGTGGGCGCGCTCACGCCGCAGGTGACTTCAACAGCGCTGCCGACCACCGGTTTTGTGGATGAGGTGGGCCTGCCGGCTCTGTTTGGGCTGGCGCTGGCGTTGATTGCGGTGGTCATCCTGGCGCGGCGCATGCGCCTTTCCGCCCGGTAGAGACCCGCCAACAGGGAACGTCGTTTATTTCGGGCGCGGCGCTGGTCGCGTTGTCTTCCAGCCCGCGCCTTTTTGCTTGCCTGGGGGCAGGTGGCGCCTGCCCTGGCTTTCATCCCCCCCACCACCACGACCTGACAGTTGTAGGGTGGGTTCGCTTATGAACCCACCGCC
>CAYVOX010000109.1:0-11637 GCA_964453035.1 uncultured Anaerolineaceae bacterium | reverse complement strand
GGCAAGATGGTGCGGGGAATTTCAGCGATGAGCGAACCGGCGACCAGGCCGGTGAAGATGATGAAGGTAAAACTGAAGGCAAACGCGAAGGGGGCGCTCAATACCCGGCTGCCCAGGACGTAATCGGCGCCGGAGCGGGGAGCGGTAGCGCCAACCGCTGCGTAGGTAAAGGCATGCAGCAACGAGATACCCAGCGCAACAAGCAAAATGAGGAGCAGGTCGCTGAGGGGGTATGCCCCGGCAAGGGTAGAAATGGAAAACTGGCCGGAATTCAACAGACCAATCGTGCTCAATCCAAGCACCAGTGCCGTGAAGAACCCTACTGTGCGGGTGGGCGATTGCGCCTGAGTTGAGGGTGTGCCGCCATCTGACATGCCAAAGCTCCTGAATCGGTGTATACAGCCTGATTTGACGCATTCATTTTACACGAATTGACCCGCCGGGGGGTTTGCACTCTCTTAACGGTTTAAACAAAAACCGGGCGCATCCATGTTTGGGTGCGCCCGGCCTTTCGTGATGAGATTACTGCGGGTTACAGGTCCTTGACCAGTCCCTTGGAGTATTTGATTGCCGCGTGGGCTGCAGCCAGGCGCGCGATCGGCACGCGGAAGGGCGAGCAGCTGACGTAGTTGTTGCCGACCAAATGGCAGAACTCGATGGAATCGGGGTCGCCGCCGTGCTCACCGCAGATGCCCACTTCCAACTCGGGGCGGGTCTGGCGGCCTTCGCTGACAGCCATATCCATCAGGCGTCCCACGCCGCCGCGATCCAGCGTCTGGAAGGGGTTCTTCGGCAGGATGCCTTCAGCAACGTAGGTGACCAGGAAGTTGCGCTCGGCATCGTCGCGGGAGTAACCGAAGGTCATCTGGGTGAGGTCGTTGGTGCCAAAGGAGAAGAATTCAGCCAGCTCGGCGATCTCCGCGGCGGTGACGGCAGCGCGCGGGATTTCGATCATGGTGCCGAACTTGTAGGAGAAGGTGACTTTCTTCTCAGCCATCACATCCTTGGCGATGCGCTCGAGGCGCGGCTGGATCCACTTCAGCTCGGCAACGGTGCCGGTGAGGGGGATCATCACCTCGGGTTTGACCACGATACCGCGCAGGGTGCAGTCGGCGGCGGCTTCAAAGATGGCGCGCACCTGCATTTCAACAATCAGGGGCATGTAGATGCTCAGGCGCACACCGCGCAGACCCATCATGGGGTTGCTTTCGTGCAGGCCGCGGATGGAAGCGAGCAGTTTTTCTTTGGTTGCCAGGCCTTCCGTCTTGCCAAGGGCGCGCATGGTCACGACGTCTTCGAACAGTTTTTCTTCGTCCGGCATGAACTCGTGCAGCGGGGGGTCAATCAGGCGAATGATGACGGGATAGCCGTCCATGGCCTCGAACAGGCCGTCGAAATCTTTGCGCTGGTAAGGCAGCAGTTCATCCAGGGCGGTCTTGCGGATATTCTCGTTTTCAGCCAGGATCATGCGCTGCACGATGGGCAGGCGCTCCGGCTCGAAGAACATGTGTTCGGTGCGGCACAGTCCGATACCCTTGGCGCCGTAGGAGCGGGCGCGTTTGGCATCTTTGGGATAATCCGCATTGGCCCACACCTGCAGGCCGGTGGTCGGCCAGCCGGTGCGCGTCTTGCGCCCGTCTTTGAACTTGCGGATGCCCTTCTTGGCGCAGATTTTGTCCGCCCAGTTGAGCAGGGTGAGCAGGTCTTTTTGCTCTTCGATCTTGGGTTCAACGGTGTGAATCTTGCCTGCAAAAACCTGTCCGGTGGTGCCGTCAACGGAAATCCAATCGCCTTCTTTGACGGTCTTATCGCCAACGGTAAACTGCCTTTTTTCGGGGTCAATCTTGATCGCGGAGGCACCCACCACGCAGGGGATGCCGAACTGGCGAGCTACCACTGCTGCGTGCGAGGTAGCGCCGCCTTCGGAGGTGAGCACACCCTTGGAGGCAATCATGCCGTGAACGTCATCCGGCTTAGTGAAAGGCCGCACCATGATGGTGGCCTGCTTTTCTTCCTTGGCCATCTTCTCGGCCTTATCAGCGTCAAAGTAAGCGCGTCCAACCGCGGCGCCCGGGGAGGCATTGACGCCCTTGGCGATGAAGGCGCCTGTTTTCTCGGCTTCGATCTTGGCTTTGTCGTCAAATTGCGGGTGAAGCAGGGTATCCACCTGTTCGGGCGTCACGCGAGAAACCGCCTCGTCGCGCGAGATGAGGCCTTCTTTAGCCATATCCACGGCGATTTTGATGGCGGCTTTGGCGGTACGCTTGCCACTGCGGGTTTGCAGCATCCACAATTTGCCTTTTTCGATGGTGAATTCGACATCCTGGATGTCTTTGTAGTGCTTTTCGAGCCTTCCGGTGATTTCCATGAACTGGCGGTACACTTCGGGCATGGTCTGGGCCATGTTTTCGACGGGGTCGGTGTTGCGGATGCCGGCAACCACATCTTCGCCCTGCGCGTTGAGCAGGTATTCGCCCATCATTTTCTTCTCGCCGGTGGAGGGGTTGCGGGTGAAGGCTACGCCCGTGCCGGAGTCATCGCCCATGTTGCCAAAGACCATGGTGCAGATGTTGACGGCGGTGCCCAGGTCATCGGGGATGTTGGTGGCTTTGCGGTAATCCACGGCGCGCTTGCCAAACCAGGATTTGAACACAGCTTCGGTTGCCAGTTCCATCTGTTTGTAGGGGTCCTGCGGGAAGTCAAAGCCCTTGAACTTCTTGACGATGGCTTTGAAGGTCTGGACCATGGTTTTCCAGTCGTCGGCGGTCATCTGGGTGTCGAGCTTGTAACCCTTATGTTCCTTGTAATCCTTGAGGGCTTCTTCGAAGGGTTCATCGGCAATCCCCAGCACCACCGAGCCGAACATTTCAACCAGGCGGCGGTAGGAGTCGTACACGAAGCGCGGGTTGTTGGTCAGTTTAATCATCCCGGCGGCGGTATCATCGTTGAGGCCGATGTTGAGGACGGTATCCATCATGCCAGGCATGGAGAACTTGGCGCCCGAGCGGCACGAAACCAGGAGGGGATTCTTGGGATCGCCGAACTTCTTGCCGTACTGCGTTTCAACGGCTTTAAGCGCTTCGAGCATCTGATCCCACATACCTGCAGGGAATTTGTTGCCCGCTGCCAGGTAGGCATTGCAGGCTTCGGTCGTCACGGTGAAGCCGGGGGGAACCGGCACACCGGCGCGGGTCATATCTGCCAGGCCTGAGCCTTTACCGCCGAGCAGGCCGCGAACTTTATCCCAGGATCCGCCAACATAGGCTTCAGCCTGGGCGACATCTGAAAAGAGGTAAACCCATTTCTTTGCCACGCTATACTCCTTGTGAATGATGAAATCTCAAGCTGCCTCGAGCGGGCAGCAAAATTTTGAACACTAAATTAAATATTTTACCATATCTACAGCAAAAATCAGGCGAGACCCTCGCGCTCTTGACGGTGTAAAAGGTTCTCAGAACAGTCCAAAAACCAGGCGCGGCGCCCTGTTTTTTGCCTACACTTTTGTAAACAAGGTGAAAGGTAAATTTTTGGTTTATTAGCGCATAATTGAGCTAAGAAAAAGCCCCGTGGAGGACGCATGAAGATACTCGTAATTGATGACGACCAGGCCATGACTGAACTGCTAACCCTGCTGCTCAAGCCGGCATCGTCATCTATCATTGCTGCTTATTCAGGTCCACAGGGAGTTGAAATGGCGCGGACGGAAAAACCTGATCTGATTACGCTGGATTTGATGATGCCGGATATGAGCGGCTGGGAGGTGTGCAAAGCCATCCGCCAGTTCTCCTCCGCTCCCATTCTCATCCTCTCTGCGCTTGACAGCCCCGGACTGGTTGCCACCGCGCTGGATGCTGGCGCGGATGATTACATGATTAAGCCGGTCACCAGCAGCTCGTTGATGGCGCATATCAACCGGCTGGTCAGGCGGACGGCTTTTTCAAAAGGGCTGGCTTACGTTGCATCCTCATAAGGCGAGAGCCGATCAAACGGGAACCGGGCGAAAGCCCGGTTTTTTTTCGCCTTCTTCCAGCTGAGTGCAGGTCGGAACAATCTATTGTATAATCAGTTCGATTCACGGAGGATTCATGGAAATTGTCTGGTACGGTCATTCTTGCTTCCGTTTGAGCGAACGGGGCATGGCATCGGTGGTCTGCGACCCATACGACCATAAGGTGGTCGGCTACGACCCACTCAAGCTTAAGGCGGATATCGTTACCGTCAGCTATCACACCCCTGAACACGCCTTCACCAGTGCAGTCAAAGGTGACCCGCACGAGATCACCGGCCCGGGCGAGTTTGAGATTGGCGGAGTTTTTGTGACGGGCATTCAAACCAACGGGTTATCCAAGAAAACCGTGGAGAACCTGCGCAACACACTTTACCTGTTTGATTATGATGGTATTACCGTTGCTCACCTGGGGCAAATCAACCGCGTGCCCACTCAAACGGAGGTTGAAGATCTTGGCCAGGTGAATGTGGCCCTGGTGCCGGTGGGTGATAAAGAAAGCCTCAACGCCGCCAAAGCCGCCGAGGTAATTGCGTTGCTGGAACCTAACATTGTCATCCCCATGCACTACGCCACGCCCGCCTCGCTAATCAAACTGGACCCTCTGAGCAAATTCCTGAAGGAAATGGGCATTGAGAAGGTGGAACCCGTCCCCTCGTTAAAAATAACCAGCCTTTCTTCATTGTCCGAAGAAACGCGCGTGATGGTGTTGGATTACCAGCGCAGCTAAGCAACAGGAGGCTCGCTATGGCCGTAAAAGTTATCATGACCTGGGATATCAAGTCGGACCATGAGCAGGAGTATTTTGAATTTGTGGTGCGCGAGTTTATCCCGGGTGTGCAGCGGCTGGGCCTGGAATTAAGGGATGCGTGGGCCACCGTTTACGGTGAGCGCCCGCAAATACTGGTCGGGGCAATTGTGCCATCGGTTTCGCGGGTTCGACAGGTGATGCGCTCCAGCGAGTGGAAGAGCCTGAATACCCAGCTGCAGGAATTTGTGCAGAACTATAATATTAAAATCGTTGAAGCCCGCGGTGGATTTCAGTTTTAATGCCGTCGCAACTTAGCCAACGCTTACTGGCCTGGTATGATCAAAACGCCCGCCGCCTGCCCTGGCGCGGGCGAGGTGATTCTTACGCCGTCTGGGTTTCGGAAATCATGCTGCAACAAACCCAGGTGGATACCGTTATCCCCTATTATGAGCGCTGGATGGAGCGGTTTCCGACCCTCCAGGCTCTGGCTTCCACCTCAGAGCAGGAGGTGCTGAAGGCCTGGGAGGGATTGGGTTACTACAGCCGGGCGCGCAACCTGCACCGGGCTGCCCAGAAAGTAATGGCAAACTTCAACGGCGAATTGCCGCAGACGCTCCGCCAGTTGCAAGCTCTGCCCGGCATTGGCGCGTACACTGCGGCTGCCATTGCGTCCATTGCATTTAACCAACCCGAGCCCGCCCTGGATGGAAATATCCGCAGGGTGTATGCCCGGGTTTTCGCCATCCGTGATCCGCTGCGCTCGAAGGAGGGCGAGGCGCAGTTGGTCGGCTACGCCCAGGCTAACCTTCCAGAAGAACGCCCGGGCGATTTTAACCAGGCTTTGATGGACCTGGGCGCAATCATCTGCACGCCGCGCGGACCGCGCTGCCTGCTGTGTCCCCTGGTTACCATCTGTCAGGCCCAGGCGCAGGGGTTGCAAAACCAGTTACCGGTGATGAAAGCGCGCGCCAGCGTTCCGCACTACACGGTAACCGCTGCGGTTCTTGAGCGCGGCGGCGAGGTGCTGATTGCGCAACGCCCGGCAAACGGTCTGCTCGGCGGGCTGTGGGAGTTCCCGGGCGGCAAGCTGGAGGCTGGCGAAACCCTCTCGGAGGGGTTGCAGCGTGAGATTGCCGAAGAATTGGGCGTTGAAATTGAGGTGGGCGAGCCTTTTGGGGTTTACAGGCATGCTTACACTCACTTTAAGGTGACGTTACATGCCTTTCTGTGCCGGCTGCAGCAGGGTGTGCCGCAGCCTATCCAGGTTGCGGCGATTGCCTGGGTTGAGCCGGGTGGGCTGGCAGCCTACCCGATGGGCAAAATTGACCGACAGATAGCCCTCAGGCTATGCGAGCAGAACGGCAAGAGGGGTTGAGGCATGTTGCACTATGATTTTGACCGCATGCGCTCTGAAATGGTGACTGCCCAGCTTGAAAAGCGGGGAATCAGCGATCAAAGAGTGCTTGAGGCTTGCCGTAAGCTGCCACGCCACCTGTTTGTACCGGTTGACTTTCGTCCCTATGCTTACGATGATGGGCCGCTGCCCATTGGCCTGGGACAGACCATTTCGCAGCCGTATATCGTTGCGCTGATGACATCGCTTTTGAGCCTGCGAGGGAGTGAAAAAGTGCTTGAAATTGGCACGGGCTCAGGTTACCAGGCAGCCGTTTTGGCTCACCTGTGCGCTGAGGTTCACACCATTGAACGTCACGCAGCGCTGGCTGAGAGGGCAGTCAAAATGCTTAGGTTGCTCGGCATGAGCAACGTCACTGTGCATGCCTCCGATGGCTCGCTGGGCTGGGTTGAGGCTGCGCCTTACCAGGGGATTATTGTCACAGCAGCGGCGCCCCGGCCCCCTGTTCCTCTTCTCGATCAGCTGGATGAGGATGGACGGTTGGTGATCCCGATTGGTGGGTTGGCGATGCAGGAACTGGAAGTTTGGATCCGTCATGGAGAGGATTTCACGCGTGAAGCGGTGCTGCCGGTTTCGTTTGTGCCGCTGCGCGGCGCTCACGGATGGGGTGAGGCGGATTGGCCGGAAGACCGCCGTTGGTGAAAAACCTTCGACTTTTCCAGCCGGCTCCATTCCAACCAGGTTAAGAATCTATAAACTATCTCATTTGGTGTCGCAGGGTGTTTTTATGCCAGTGCTCTAAGTCGTAGGGAAGCTGTAAGGCACCTGCAAAGCACAAAAGACGACCTTTCGTGGATAATTATTGCATGCAACTAGTATTTTATCTGTTGGAGATTGGTAATGAAATGGTATAGGTGGGTACTTTCCCTCGCGCTCCTGTTGATGATGCTGAACAGTTCTCCGTGGACAGCCCGTGCTGAAGACCCCACGCCTGGCATCAATCCCCAGCTGCCCCGACCCCCTGAAGAAGCTGTTCTGGTTGCAGGGGACAACCTCCCCACAACCACCACCACGTTGAACCTGCCTGCTTTGAAGGCGGTGCTTGTGGTGGGCAATATTGATGGGGATTACGGTGAGTGGACCCTTAACGAAGTTAAGAATATGAAGCTGGCAGAAGAGGTGCTGAAGCAGAACGGTGTCTCAGTGGCGGCTTTTTACCCTCCCAACAACAACTGGACGGCGATTAAAACCGCTGCACAGGGGGCGCATTTCTTCCTCTACCGCGGGCACGGTGTTGAGTGGAATAGCAACCCGCTGGTGGTGGGGGGGATGGCTTTGAGCAACGGCAGCAATGGTTACGTTTTCATTTCTAATGACATGATTCGTAACGAATTGCGCACCGCCCCCAACGCAATTGTGATGCTTTACGGCTGCTACACGGCTGGCAGTTACGGTGGCGAAGTCAACCTCACCTCGGCTGAAGCGCAAAACCGGGTTTACCAGTATGCCGACCCCTTCACTGATATTGGCGCTGGCGGCTACTATGCCAACTGGTGGGGAGATGCTTTTGAGAAGTTCCTGGTTTACCTGTTTGCCGGTCAAACACTGGGACAGGCTTACCAATCCTATGCGGATTTCAGCGCGACGACGGTGGAACGGCTGACCTTCCCTTACCGCGATGACCTGGCCTTCTGGCTGGACAAAGATTACTACTCCGGCGGCTGGAAGTACAACAACGCGTTCGTGGGGAAGTCGGCATCAACGTTGGAGACTTTATTCACCACGCAAATGGTGACCTCTTCAAGCACGGTGGCGTACCTGGCGGAGGAACCCTCTGATCCGCGACTGAAGCCGGTGACGATCAGCGCACTGGGCTCTCTCACCTTCCAGTGGACGGCTAAGTTTAGCTCCTCCGTGTCGTGGGGTTCGCTTTCGACCACCTCGGGCATCAGCGGAACCAGCACCACGGTGACGCTGAACCCGGACGGTCTCAAACCCGGCATCTATGAAACCACATTGACCATCACCACCACAACGTCTGGCGTTCTGCCCAACGTGCAGACCATCCCGGTGAAGCTGCTGGTGGTGGATGACGTCCAGAAGTTTTATCTGCCCATCAGCATCCGCTGAGATATTAAACCCAAGTGAGATAAGGAAAACTTCCGGTTGATACGCCGGAAGTTTTTTTGTGTTACGAGTGACTGAACTACGACTAGATTCGATTGACCGTCACAAACACCATGGGCTGGCGGTGAGTTTCAGTAAAGATGTAATCGCGGGTTGTCTGTTCAATATCTTTGACCATGTTGCCGTTGGAGGTTGCCACCCGATCGGTGATGCGCTTGCGCATGGCAGCGAACATGTCGGAGGCTTCTTTAGCCAGGATGAACCCGCGCGTGGTGATTTCCGGTTCGCTAACCAGCTGCCCGCTGATATCATCCAGCAGCAGATTGACCAGCACAACCCCATCTCGCCCGAGGATTTCGCGTTCCCGCATCACATCTGGTCCCACGTCGCCCACGCCAGAACCATCGACCAGCACATAGGAGGTGGGGACTTTTTCACCCAGGCGCATCTGTCCATCATTGAATTCGATGGTTTGCCCGTTGGTGACCACGGCAATATTCTCCGAAGGGATGCCCAACTGCTGAGCTAAATTGGCATGACGCTTGAGTTGGCGCAGTTCGCCGTGGATGGGGATGAAATGCTTGGGCTTGACCAGGTTGAGCATGAGTTTAAGCTCCTCCTGGCTGGCGTGCCCTGAGACGTGCACATTGGCGATCGCCTCGTAAAGCACATCCGCGCCGCGCTCAAAGAGACGGTTGACGGTGCGGTAAACATCCTCTTCGTTGCCCGGGATGGGGTGGGAGGAAAGCACCACAGTATCACCGGTTTTGATTTCAAAGACGTGATAGCGCCCCGTGGAGAGCCTGCCGAGGATGGAAGAGGGTTCGCCCTGCGAGCCGGTGCACATGATGACGACATCGCGGTCTTTCATCCCCAGTGCCTGGTCAATGGGCACCTGCAGCCCATCGGGAATATCCAGGTAGCCGAGTTTGCGGGCCATTTTGACGTTATCAATCATGCTGGTGCCCACGAAGGCTATCTTGCGGGCGTGGCGCTGGCAGGCGTTGATGGCTTGCTGCATGCGCGAGATGAGCGAGGCAAAGCTGGCGATGATGATGCGCCCCTTAGCCTGCAGGAAGACCTGCTCAAAGGCGGTATCTACCACGCGCTCCGAGGGAGTCCAGCCGGGGCGCTCGGCATTGGTGGAATCAGCCAGGAGGGCCAGCACCCCGCGCCGAGAAAACTCTGCCAGCTTGGCGAAATCCGTGGGCCAGTTATCCACCGGCGTGTGGTCAAATTTATAGTCGCCGGTGTGCACCACCAGCCCTGCCGGGGTCTGGATGCCAATCCCGACGCCATCGGGGATGGAATGGCATACGTGGAAGAATTCCACGCGGAAGGGACCCACCTGCACCACCTCGCCAGCCTGGACGGTTACCAGCTCAGTTTTGGACAGCAACCCGTTGCGCGAAAGCTTCACTTCCAACAGGCCGCGTGTGAGCGGTGTGGCATAGATGGGGGCTTGCACCTCTGCCAGCACGTGATGGATAGCGCCGATGTGATCTTCATGCCCGTGGGTGATGATGATGCCGGCGACCTGTTGACGGTGCTGGCGCAGATAGGTTAAATCGGGGATGATGTAATCTACCCCCAGCATATCGTTCTCCGGGAACATCATGCCGCTATCAACAATCAGCAGCTGCCCGGCGTATTCGTAGACCATCAGGTTGCGGCCAACTTCACCCAGGCCGCCGAGCGGAACAATTTTTAATGCATTACTTTTCATTCATATACCTCAAATGCGAGTGACCTCGCGGAAATTATCAAGTAGTGGTTATCCCCCGGAGGTAAAAAAACACCCCGGTTATCTTTCCAACCGAGGCGGAAATCGTTCGCATGCTTTTGAGAGCCATTCACCTTCGATCTACAATCCTGCGGCCGGAAAACCGGCTAACCTGCATTGTATTTTAACATAGCAGCAGCAGAATGTCAAAGCGCCGTGGAGAAGTGGCGCGGGTGAGGCAGGCGAGCTTAGATTCAAAGGTTGGGCCGGTGCCCGTAGAGCTGTTCGCGCACCTGCATCACCTGGCGGCGCAATTTATCGTCGCGCTCGATCAGGTCGGCCACTTTTTCGCACGCATACATCACGGTGGTGTGGTCGCGCCCGCCCAGTGCCTGCCCAATCTGCGGCAGGGAGGCGTTGGATTCTTCGCGCATCAGGAACATAGCTACCTGGCGCGGAAGGGAGACCTCCTGAGAGCGGTCGCGCCCGAGGAGCCTATCGGAGGTGAGCCCGAAGGTGGCAGCCACCGCTTCAACCACCTGGCGGGGCTCAATGGTGGTGTGCTGCGGCAACAGATCTGCCAGGGCAACGTGCACCAGTTCCAGGTTGAGCGGCATGCCGCTGAGGTCGGCGAAGGCAAGAACGCGGGTGAGGGCGCCTTCCAACTCGCGAATGTTGGATTGGATCTGGCGGGCAATGAGCTCGAGGATCTCGCCGGGCACCTGTCTGCCGGCGCGTTCTGCCTTGGTCCGCAGGATGGCAATGCGCGTTTCAAGGTCCGGCGGTTGCAGGTCAACCGTGAGGCCCCACTCAAAGCGGGACCGCAGCCGCTCTTCGAGGGTGACCAGGGCTTTTGGGGGGCGATCGGATGAGATGATGATTTGCTTGGTCTGTCCGTAGAGGGTGTTAAAGGTGTGAAAGAATTCTTCCTGGGTGGATTCTTTTCCGGCGATGAACTGGATATCGTCAATGAGTAGCACGTCAATGCGACGGTATTTCTCGCGGAAGGACTGGGTGTTGTGGGTGCGGATGGAATTAATCAGGTCGTTGGTAAATTCTTCGGAGGAGACGTACAGCACCTGCAGCCCCTGGTTGTGGGCCTGGTTGCCGATGGCGTGCAGCAGGTGGGTTTTGCCCAGTCCAACGCCGCCGTAGATGAACAGGGGATTGTAGGCTTTGGCGGGGTTATCGGCCACGGCCTGCGAGGCGGCATGGCACAGGCGGTTGTTTGACCCAACCACAAAGGTATCGAAGGTGTAGCGCGGGTTGAGGGTGGGATTGGAGAGGATCGGGCTGGCGGGCTCGGGGGCATGCTCTGCACGCGCCTCCGGTTCCTCAAAGGCTTCGTCCTTCTGCCAGACGATAAACTCTACCGATTGGGGCTTGCCCATCATGCCGGTGAGCAGGCGGTTGACCGTTGAGGAAAGGCGCGAGTCCAGCCAGTCACGGGCGTAGGCATTGTGAACGCCAACGGTGAACGTCTCGCCCTGGTAGTTGACCAGGTCAGCATGTTTTACCCAGGTGTCGAAGGACGCTTTGGGCATTTCCATTTGCAGTTGACTGATGGCGGCCTGCCAGGCTTGTTGAGCGTTCATTCGCATAATCCTCTGGTCGGGTATAATCTCTGGGTCGGTAAAACGCAACAGGGATAGAAACCCACTGCACGGGCAGTGGGG
>CAYVOX010000108.1:0-11668 GCA_964453035.1 uncultured Anaerolineaceae bacterium | reverse complement strand
ATTCGGCCAGGGTCAACGTTACCCGCCCACGCTAAAGACGACCTCCTGCGGTTGCGGCGCGCCCAGCGCCAGCCCGCGCGCGCCCGGCGAGCACCCGCCCACCGTCACGCGGAACTCGCCCGCCTCCAGGCGCGAGCAGCCTGCTTCATCAATAAGCTCCATTGCCTCAGCCGGCAGACTGAAGCGCACCCGCTTGCTCTGCCCGGGTTTAAGCGCCACCCGCCTGAAAGCTGCCAGTTTGTGCTGCGGAACCGGAACGCTGGCTGCCAGGTCGCTCAGGTACACCTGCACCACCTCTTCAGCGGCGGCGCTGCCCGTGTTGACCACCGTAACGCTCAGCGATAGCGGCTGCCCGGGGGTAAGGCGCTTTTTGGCCAGTTTGAGCTGGCTGTACTCGAACGTGGTGTAGCTCAAACCAAAACCAAACGGAAAGAGCGGCTCGGCGCTGCTGTAGCGGTAGGTACGCTGCGCCATGCGGTAATCTTCGAAGGGGGGCAGCTGGTCAAGCGAGCGCGGGAAGGTGATGGGCAGCTTGCCGGAGGGGGCGGCATCTCCAAAGAGCACTTCCGCCAGGGCAGCGCCGCCTTCCTGCCCCGGGTACCAGGTGAACAGGATGGCATCCGCGACCTCTTCCAACCCGTTGAGGGCAATCGGGCTGCCGCCAGTGAGCACCAGGATGAGCGGCATGCCGGTTTTGGCCAGCACCTTCAGCAGCTCCACCTGTGGAGCCGGCAGGCTGATGGACTTGCGGTCGCCGCCGTTATCGGAATAGAACGATTCACCCTCCTCGCCTTCCATGGCGGGCGAGGTGCCCAGGCAGGCAATCACCAGGTCGGAGGCGATCGCCTCCCAGTGGATGACGCCCGGCGGGGTGCAGGCGCTCTCATCCCACGCGCCTTTGGGGGGCAGAGCCAGCATGCTGCCGGTGCGGTAAACCAGCTGCATATGCTCCGGCAGCCGCCCCAGAACGCCTTCCAGCAGGGTGACCAGGTTGGCATTCAGGCCATTGTAATTGCCCAGCAGCACGTTGATATCCGCGGCGGTGGGACCGGTGAGGAAGATGTGTTTGACGTCCTGCTTAATAGGCAGGAGGTTGTTCTTGTTCTTCAGCAAAACCACCGATTCCCGCGCGGCCTGGCGCGCCAGCTTGCGGTGCCTGGCGCAGCCGACCACGCTCATCGGCGTGGCGGCATACGGCACCATGGCCGCCGGGTCGAACATCCCCAGTTTAAAACGGGTCGCCAGCGAACGGGCCAGGGAACGGTCAATATCAGCCTCGCTCAACAGCCCGCGTTCCAGCGCGGTTTTCAACTCGGCGTAAACGTGCCCGCACTCCAGGTCGCACCCGGCTTTGAGCGCCACTGCCGCGGCCTCGGCGGCATCAGCGGCGGTGTGGTGGTGCAGGTAAATATCGCCCACCGCGCCGCAATCCGAGACGACGTGCCCCTCAAAGCCCCATTCCTCGCGTAGAATCTGCTGCAGCAGGGTGGGGCTGGCGCTGCATGCCTCGCCGTTGGTGCGGTTGTAGGCGCTCATCACCGATTCAACCCTGGCGCGGGTTACCAGTTCCTTGAAGGCGGGCAGGTAGGTGTCGACCATCTCGCGTTTGGAGGCAATCGCGTCAAAGTGGTGGCGGTCTGCCTCCGGGCCGGAGTGCACCGCGTAGTGCTTGGCGCACGCCGCAGCTTTCAAATAGCGGGGATGATTGCCCTGCAAGCCGCGCACATACGCCGCGCCCATCTGCCCGGTGAGGTAGGGGTCTTCCCCCCAGGTTTCCTGCCCGCGGCCCCAGCGCGGGTCGCGAAAGATGTTGACGTTGGGCGACCAGAAGGTGAGCCCCTGGTACTGCTGCGTGCCGCCAAAGCGCCTCAGCGCGTCGTGGTACTTGGCACGGCCTTCATCGCCGGTGGCGGAGCCAATCTGCTCAATCAGCGCAGGGTTCCAGGTGGCTGCCAGCCCGATGGCCTGCGGAAAAACCGTGGCGTTGCCGTTGCGCGCCACGCCGTGCAGCGCTTCGCTCCAGTAGTTGTAAGCCGGGATGCCCAGGCGCGGCACAGCCGGGGCTTTGTGCACCATCTGGCTGATTTTTTCATCCAGCGTCATGCGCGCAATTAGATCCTGCAGGCGAACCTGGAGAGGTTGGGAGGGGTCGAGGTAGAGGGGGGTGAACATGCGGAAGACTCCGTGAGCAATGATTTGGAAAGGCCTGCTGAAGCAATTATACCAACGGCTGTGATACAATCCACAAAAGATTCTCCCCCGGCGCATAGTAACCTGTAAACTACGCCAGTTTGACGCTATTTGCTATACAATAGAAGTGTGCTCAAAAATTAAACCGGTAGTAAAATGAAGCACACCCCCCTGAAGGCGAGGACGGCTCCATGGACAGCAAGCATATCAACGTGAATGAAGACTTGATTGTGGTGCGCGACCTGAAGAAGTATTTCCCCGTGCGCGGCGGCATCCTGCAGCGCACCGTGGCCTGGGTTCAGGCTGTGGATGGGCTCAGCTTCACCATCAAAAAGGGGGAGTGCCTCGGCATGGTGGGCGAATCGGGCTGCGGCAAGACCACCGTGGGCCGCACCATGCTGCGCCTCATCGAGCCCACCAGCGGCTCCATCTTCTACGGCGGGCAGGATGTGCTCAAAGTTAAAGGCACCGAGCGCCAGCAAATCCGCCGCAGGATGCAAATCATCTTCCAGGACCCCTACGCCTCGCTCGATCCGCGCGTCCCCATCGGCGATTCCGTCATCGAAGGGCTCGAAATCCACAAGATTGGTAACAAAAAAGAGCGCGAGGAGCGCGTGCTGATGAACCTCAAGCGCGTGGGTCTGGAAGATTACCACGCCCGCCGCTACCCCCACGAGTTCTCCGGCGGGCAGCGCCAGCGCGTGGGAATCGCCCGGGCGCTGGTACTGGAACCGGAGTTCATCGTCTGCGATGAGCCCGTCTCCGCGCTGGATGTCTCCATCCAATCGCAGGTGCTCAACATCCTCAAGGATTTGCAGCAAAGCCTCAACCTCACCTATCTGTTCATCGCCCACAACCTCAGCGTGGTGGAGCATATCTCCGACCGGGTGGCGGTGATGTACCTGGGCAAGATGGCCGAATTGACCACCCGCGAGGAGCTCTTCCGCAACCCGCTGCACCCCTACACCCAGGCGCTGCTTTCAGCCATCCCCATCCCCGACCCGCGCCTGCGCCGCAAGCGTGTCATCCTCAGCGGAGACGTACCCAGCCCGCTGCGTCCCCCCTCCGGCTGCCGCTTCCACCCGCGCTGCCCGGTGGCGATGGAAATCTGCAAGCAACAGGAGCCGGAATTCAAAGAGCTGGCTCCGGGTCACTCGGCGGCTTGCTGGAAGGCAGAGCAGGGTTGATGATGTAGAAACGCGAGTTGAACGCGCCTTCCGGTGGGGAGGCGCTTGCGTTTATGGCTCGCCGCGCGGCAAACAGACCCCCACCTGGGGTTGCTTGACCCCGCCAGAGCGTATCATGAATGCGTTGGGGGCAGCGCGTAACGTTCAGGAGGAAGTTGATGCCTGCCGAAAGAGGTTCCGCCGCCACGATTGACGAATTCATTGCTGCCTACCCGCCAGAGGTGCAGCAAATTCTGCAAAACATCCGTGCCCTCATCCACCAGGTGGCTCCCGAAGCACAGGAAGCCGTCAAATACGGCATCCCCACCTTCATCCTGCACGGCAACCTGGTACATTTTTCAGCCTACCAGCATCACATCGGCTTCTACCCTGCCCCCAGCGGCATCGAAGCCTTTAAAACCGACCTGGCCCCCTACGCCGGAGCCAAAGGCTCCATCCGCTTCCCGCTCAGCCAACCCATTCCCTACGACCTGATTCGCAAGATTGTGGCCTTCAGGGTGGCGGAAAACCGCGCAAAAGCGGCCTCAAAACAGAAAGGCAGGACCCCCTGATGGATGCCAGCCAGCTTCCTATGATCATCATCACCCTCGCGCTGCTCTTCTACACCATCGGCGTGTGGAGCGAGCGCATCCAGGGCCGGCTTAAACCCTGGCACCTCATTTTCTTCTGGCTGGGACTGATTTTTGATACCTGGGGCACCGGCCTGATGCTCGAAATGGCCAACGGCCTGACCTTTGACCTGCACGGCACCACCGGCATGATTGCCATTGTGCTGATGCTGGTGCACGCAGCCTGGGCCACCCTGGTGCTGGTCAAGCGCGACCAGCACGCCATCCAGAACTTCCACAAGTTCAGCGTGCTGGTGTGGTTCATCTGGCTGGTGCCGTACTTCAGCCCCATGCTCTTTGGAATGGCTTGATGCTCAAGTTTTTATCGGCCAGCTTGCTGCGCATGGCGCTGGTGCTCACCGGCGTGATGCTCATCACCTTTTTGTTGATGCACGCCATCCCCGGCAACCCGTGGAGCAGCTATTCCAGCTCGCCCCGCCTGATGATGGGCCTGGACTCTGATAAATACTTCCAGCGAGAGCTCAACCGCCGCTTTGGACTGGACCTGCCCCTCTGGCGCCAGTTTACACGCTACGTCATCGGTGATGTTGATGACGAAGGTGAATTCTTCTGCGGCGTCATTTGCGCCAACCTAGGGCCGTCCATTCGCATGCGCGGAAAGACCGTGCAGCAGGTGCTCTTCCAGCCGCCCCCCGGCGCGCCCCTCTGGAAGAGCCAGTTCGGCTATTCCTTCCGCCTGGTGGCGCTGGCAGCCCTCTTCACCCTGGCCCTGGGCATCCCGCTGGGCATCATCAACGCAGTCAAGCCCCGCTCCACGCCTGCCCGGACCATCACCGTCTTAATGGCGCTGCTCACCGCCATCCCCAACTTTGTGCTCGGGCTGCTGGCTATCATCGTGGCGGCGCTCTGGCTCAGGTTAATCCCCGTCGTTCCAGATTGGACCATCCCCACCCACTGGATAATCCCCGCCGCCGTGCTGGGGGTGGCGCCGATGGCCTCTGTGACGCGGGTCACTCGCGCTGCTGTGATGAATCTGCTGGCGGAGGATTTTGTGCGCACCGCCCGCGCCAAAGGGTTGGGGGAGGCGCGGGTTTTGCTCGTCCATGTGCTGCGCAATTCGCTCGCGCCCATCATCACCTTTGCGGGACCGGCTTTAATGGAAATGTTCGCCGGGCTGGTGATTGTGGAAAACCTTTTTGGCTTTCCGGGAATCGGAAAGGAGTACTGGCAGGCGGTGTTGGAGTTGGATTACCCCATGATTATGGGCGTCACCCTCTTTTTTGCCACCGGCATGGTGCTCACCCAGCTACTGGTGAATATCCTCTGCGCGCTGCTGGACCCGCGCCTGCGTTCTTCTCGCCTGGCAGGGATAGAATGAGAACCTTTTTTCCGGTGCAGCGCGCGTTGCACAGTAAAACCGTCTGGTTCAGCCTGGTGGTGATAGCCGCCTTCGGACTGGTTTCTGCCTTTGCCCCGCAACTGGCACCGCACGATCCCTACCAGTGGAGTTTCACCCAGAACAACCTGCCCCCGATGTGGGTCAACGACGTTTCGGGGCAGGGAAACGCCGAGTTTCCGCTGGGCACCGATCGCGTCGGGCGCGATTTTCTCAGCCGCCTCATCTACGGCACGCGCACGGCCTTCCTGCTCGCGCTGGTGGCGGTGCCGCTGGCTGCGCTCATCGGCGCGCTGCTCGGGCTGGCAGCAGGCTATGTGGGCGGTCGCCTCGACAGCCTCATTACCCTGCTTTCGGATATCCTCCAATCCCTGCCCACCATCCTGTTCATGGTGATTCTCATCCTCATCCTGCGCAGCATGCTGCCGGCAACCTGGTTGGGCGGGCTTTTCACCCTGGTGATTGGGTTTGCTTCGGTCAGTTGGGTGAGCCTGGCGCGGATGGTGCGCGTCAATGTGCAGCTCGTCAAAACGCGCCCGTTCATTGAAGCAGCCGTTGCGCTGGGGGCTTCCCGGCGCCATGTGGTGTTCCACCACCTGCTGCCGAATGTGCTGCACGTCATTCTGGTGTGGGTGATTAATAACCTGCCCGCGGTAATTATGCTGGAGGCTGTGCTCGGCTACATTGGCGTGGGGGTCACCGGCGCCACCGATGGGGGTGAATTCACGGTGGTCAGTTGGGGCGGATTATTCTTCACCAGCCGCTCCCTCCTCAGCCGCAACCCGTTCATCCTCATCCTGCCCACGCTGTGCCTAATGCTGCTCTCGCTCAGCTTCATCTTACTGGCAGATTATCTCAACGGGCTCAGCCGGCGCAACCAGGAATAGACATCCTTCTCACCCGATGAACAAAATATCGCTCGTGCCGCGTTCTTTGTTATCTCCCAGCGGATTATTGACCACCCGGCCCATGAAGTACATGGTTGAAGAGCCGCCCCCGTCAATGTTGTAAGCATCCGTGCAGCCCAGCGCTTTGAAAATGGCCGCAAATTCACCCAGGGTGACGCCCCTGCTGTAACCGCTGCTACGCCCATCCACCACCACAAAAACAAAGTGGTTTTTATCAATGATACCCACGCCCGTACGCGGGTTGGCGCCTTCGATGGTGTGATTGCCCAAGTTGTTGTCAATATTCACGTTCTTGAAGCTGGTGGCAACCACCCCATTCTGGACAAGGGCCGGGCCAAAGGAGAGCGTATTCCAGACGCCACTCTTCAGCAGCGCCTGCGCGCTGGTGGTGGTTTCGTCGTAAATCTTCATGCTGCCGTCGGTATAAAAAGCCAGGCCGATGCGCGCGGGTTGGTCGCGGTAGATGACGCCGTTGCGGATGATGATGCCGTCGGTGCGGAAGCCGTAGTAATCACCGTTGATGGCAAAGATGGCGCCGTTGTTCTCGGCAATTTGCGAGGTGGTCTCGATGATGTTGCGCCCGAACTTGTTCTTGGCAAAGGCATTGCTCAGTTGGGTGGCATCTGCAAGAACCACATCCGCGGTGAAGTAGGTGACGGTGCTCGCCCCGCTGCCCGTGACCACCTTTTTGATGGAGATGGTCACGTCATCGCTCCTGTAGTTCCAGGCATCTGAGGTGACCGCGGTGGAAACAGCGGCGGTTTTTTGCGGGGCGGCGGTTGGCGCTGGGGTGGCAGCCGCGGCAGCCTGAACCGCAACCGGGGTTGAAACCAGGGCGGCAGCCGGGGGGATATTGGCAACTTCAACGTGTTCGATCAAATAGCGGTCAGCCAGCAGGTAAGCGGTGGCGCTAAGAACAAGAATCAATGCGGCCAATGCGCTAAAAATGGTTTTTCTTTGGGTTATTTGCATATCTGTTGCTCCAAACCAACCGGTGGGTGTGATTTTATCCTACACGCTCGATTTTATGGATTTTGAAGCCGCCCGGGTATAAATCTGGTATAGGTGCGGGGCTGGGGGTTGCAGTGCCGCCTATACCCCAAATAAACCACCTCCACGCGCGCGCGAGGTACATTGGAGGCATCTAATTAACCTCGGACAGGAATTATAAACAGGAAACCCCGGCATGGAAAGTGCACTTGGAACCTCTCTCCCCCTCCTGGACGGCCTGGCGCAGTGGGCGCTGGCAAACCTGGCGCTTAACGGCCTGCCGGTGCTGGTAGGCCTGACCTACATCGGGTCGCTGGGCATCCCCTTTCCGGTCAGCCTGGTGGTGATTGCCGCCGGAGCATTTGCCCGCCAGGGCGTGTTGGACTGGCGTCTGGCAGTGCTGGCCTGCGTGGCAGGCGCATCCCTGGCGGATAACAGCGAATACCTGCTGGGCAGGCTGGCGGGCGGGTGGATCGGGCGACGCTGGGGCGAGAAACCCGCCTGGCAGCAGGCTCAGGCGGCGGTCAACCGGCAGGGCTGGTGGGCCATCGTCCTCACCCGCTTCTGGCTCACCCCCCTGGCCCCCGCGGTGAACCTGGTGGCGGGCAGTCGCTACCCTTACGGGCGCTTCTTGCTGCTGGATCTGGGCGGGCAACTGCTGTGGGTGGCGCTCTACGGCGGGCTGGGTTACCTGTTCGGAGAGCAGATTGAAGCCGTCAGCCGCGTGATGAGCAATTTCACCGGCCTTTCAGTGGTTCTGGCGCTGCTGGCTGTTGCCGTGTATATTGCCGTCAAGGTTTACCGCCGCGCCAAAAAGACCTGTTAGGTTTTCTTAACAACCTGACAGGTCTTTAAGAACACGTGCTTTACCCCAATTTTGTCATCCTGAGGGCTTTCGCTCCAGCCTGCGTCCTCGCAGGCCCTGAGAACCCCGCCTGTATTGCTGAGGGCTGCACCACCGCCCGACACCGCACCTGCGGTGGGTGCAGGTGAGCGTCTCGCCCACGCCCTACAGGTAATAGTCAAAATCGTGTTCCGTTCGCACCTTGCGCCGGATGACAAAGATGTGCGCCGGGATGACCGCCGGGTTCAACTCCACGTAATTGCGCGAGCTCTGCCACAGGTAACGCGCATCCGTCAGCAGATCGTGCGCCTGGTAGGGTTGGTTCGGGTCCAGGTTGAGCGCCTCAAGCGGCAGCGTGATGAACCCGGATTGCTTGTAATGCGGGTCAAGGTTCACCACCACCAGCACCTGGTTCGTGCCGTCCACGCTCGTCTTGGAAAAAGCGATCAGTTGCTCGTTATCCACCGGGTGGAAGCGCAGGTTGTGATTGGCCTGAAACGCCGGGTTCTCATGCCGGATCTGGTTCACCCGGCTGATGAGCCCTTTGAGGCTGTCCGGGCGGTTGATATCCCACTGCCTGATTTCATATTTCTCCGAGTCCAGGTATTCCTCGCGGCCCGGCGCAAGGGGGGTGTTCTCGCACAGTTCATAGGCCGGGCCGTAGATGCCGTAGCACGGGCCCAGCGTAGCCGCCAGCACGAAGCGTGCCATAAATGCCGGCCTGCCGCCAAATTGCAAATACTCCGGCAGGATATCCGGCGTGTTCGGCCACAGGTTCGGGCCGGTGAACTCACCCACCTCGCTTTGCGTCAGTTCCGTCAGGTACTGGGTCAACTCCCAGCGCGTGTTGCGCCACGGAAAATAGTTATACGACTGCGTAAATCCGCGCTTGGCCAGCCCGTAAAGCGCCGCCGGGCGGGTGAAGGCCTCCGCCAGGAAGATAGCTTCCGGGCAATCGCGCTTGATTTCGGTAATCAGCCACTCCCAGAAGGGGAACGGTTTGGTGTGCGGGTTATCCACCCGGAAAATTTTGACGCCCTGGTCCACCCAGAATTGCACCACGCTCTTCAATTCCTGCCACAGCGCCTGCCAGTTCTCCGTCTCAAAGTCAAAGGGGTAGATATCCTGGTATTTCTTGGGCGGGTTTTCGGCGTACTGGATGGTGCCGTCTGGCCGCTTGCGGAACCATTCCGGGTGTTCGTGAACGTAGGGGTGATCGGGCGAGCACTGGAAGGCAATATCCAGCGCCAGCTCGATATCATACCTGGCCGCGGCTTTCACCAGGTGGCGCAAGTCCTCCAGCGTGCCCAGTTGCGGGTGGACGGCCTTATGCCCGCCCTCTTTGCCGCCAATTGCCCACGGGCTGCCCGGGTCACCGGGGGCAGCCGTGGTGGCATTGTTCTTACCCTTCCTGAAGCTCTCGCCAATGGGGTGGATGGGCGGCAGGTAGAGGATATCAAACCCCATCCCGGCCACGTAGGGCAGGTGTTTTTCCACATCCCGCAGCGTGCCGTGTTTGCCCGGCACCGGCGAACATGAGCGCGGGAACAGCTCGTACCACGCCCCAAAACGCGCCAGCGCGCGGTCCACAATCACCCCCAGTTCTTTATCGTAGGTGGTGATGAAGCGCCGCGCCCCGTACTGCGCCATTAATCGGCTCAGGTCCGCCGAGAGCGCCTGGCGGGCTGCGTCCTTCTCACCGCTGCGCAGCGACTCGGCAAAAGCCGACAGCCATTTGGCATCCACCCGACCGGCCTGTTTGCGAGCCTCTTCCACCAGCTCCAGCCCGATGAGCAAATCCACCGCCGTCTCCTGCCCGGCGTCAACCCGCTTGGCCAGGTCGCGAGACCAGGTCTTGAAGTGATCCACCCAGCCCTGCACGGTGTAAACATAGCGCCCCAACTCCCGCACCGTGAAGCTCCCCCGCCAGCGGTCGTTGCCAAGCGGCGCCATGGGGGCTTCGCGCCACTGCTTTTCATCCTCCCTGCGGTAAAGCAGCGCCGCCGAGATGGCGTCATGCCCGTCGGTCAGGATGTTAGCCTCCACCGCCACCTCATCCCCCACGATGCGCTTAATCGCAAAGCGTCCCCCCTCAATTTCAGGCTTCACATCCCCGATGATCACCCGGCTTCTTCCCGCTTCAGGGTTCATTAGCTTCCTCCTCCAAAGGATTAGCAATCTTGATTGTTCCGTTTTATACCGCCCTTCCCCCCAACTGCCATCTTCATCATAAAGTCAATCCGGGATAATAAAATATATCCGAAAATATGTCATGTTGAGCCGCCTTCAGGCGGCGAAACATCTCGCCTTTGACATACCACGAGACTCTTCGGTCGCTACGCTCCCTCACTCACGGAGTGCGCTTTGCGCAGAGTGACAAAAATTCCTTTATCCCGAATTCACGTTAATCATAACTCAAACCGCCGGAATGGATGAAGGAATTGGCCCCCTGCCTTCCCGCGCCTATGCATCCATTTGAACAATTATGATATGATTCATACAGCGCAAAATACTCAGGGAGCAAAGTGCGGTGTTTATCGTCGTCATGGGCGTTTCGGGGAGTGGAAAATCAACCATCAGCCGCATGCTGGCTGAGCGCCTGGGTTGGCCCTTCTACGACGGCGATGACTTTCACTCCCCTGCCAATATCGCCAGGATGTCGTCCGGTCAGCCGCTCACCGATGAAGACCGCGCCGGCTGGCTGGAGACCCTCGCCAGCCTGATCGAGCAAAAGACAAAAGCCGGTGAGAACGGCGTGCTGGCCTGTTCCGTGCTCAAAGTGGCTTACCGCGATGTGCTCAGGCGCTACGACCGCAAGCAGATTAGCTTTGTGTACCTGAAGGGTTCATACGAGACCCTCCTGGCGCGCATGCAGGCGCGCGGCGAGCACTTTATGAAGCCCGCCATGCTCAAAAGCCAGTTTGACGCCCTGCAAGAACCCTGGGGCATTCTCACCATTGATGTTACCCTCTCGCAGCAGCAAATCATTCAAAAAATCATGGAGCAGATTATGGAAAAGAAATTTGCAATCGGTATCCTCGGCCTGGGCGTTATGGGGCGCTCGCTGGCCCAGAACTTTGAACGCAACGGCTTCCTGCCCATCGGTTACGACGTCAACCCGCACCTACCCCCCGGTTTTGATGTCAACGTCACCAATTCAGTGCAGCACCTGGCCGAATCGCTCGCCGCGCCGCGCATCTTCTTCCTGATGGTACCCGCCGGCGCCCCGGTGGACGGCGCGGTCGCCTCCCTCAAACCTTATCTGCAAAAGGGCGATATCATCATTGACGGCGGCAACTCCTACTTTGCCGATACCGAACGGCGCGTCAAGGCGCTGGAGGCGGAGGGCATCCACTTCATCGGCATGGGCGTTTCAGGCGGCGAGACGGGCGCGCTGTGGGGTCCCAGCCTGATGCCCGGCGGCCCAAAGGAAGCCTGGCCACACGTCAAAGCAATGTTCGAGGCTATTTCCGCCAAAGCTGAGGACGGCCAGCCTTGCGTGGCCTGGATGGGTACCGGCGGTGCAGGCCACTACGTTAAAATGGTGCACAACGGCATCGAATACGGCGACATGCAGCTCATCG
>CAYVOX010000107.1:6777-11728 GCA_964453035.1 uncultured Anaerolineaceae bacterium | reverse complement strand
TCGTGGACAAATTGCCCGCTGGCAACTTCAGCCAGTACCTGCTGCAGTCCGGTGATCATCTGGCTGGTTTCATCAAAAGTCAATACCCTGGCAGAAAGCAATGCCTGCGCCCAGGCAATTGAACCGCGTACGTCAACCTCTGCCAGCCGCCAGTCAACCGGCAGCGAGTTATTGAATTTCGCCGCCAGCGCATCGGTGGACTGGTTAAAACGGCCTCCCCATAACCTGGTCAAGTGAACCTCCTGGATTTTTGGCAGATCTCCCCGCTCCGGGGGTGTTGAAATTTTCCTCACAGCGGAGAGAAAAGCACCTTAATCCCGTTTGAACTTGGAATAATCCGGTTTATCTATCTGCGTTGGCACGCCGTTGAGGATATCACGCATGGCAGCCACTTTCATGGGCAGGCCGAACAGCGTGATAAAACCGGCAGCGTCGCTCTGGTCATACACGCTATCCTGGCCAAAGGTGGCAAAATCCTCGCGGTAAAGGCTGTACTGGCTCTGGCGGCCCACCGGTATGACATTGCCTTTGTAAAGCTTCAGGCGCACTTTCCCGGTGACGTGTTCCTGGGTTTTCTCAAAGAAAGCATCCAGCGCCTCGCGCAGCGGTGTGAACCACTGACCGTTGTACACCAGTTCAGCATAACGCTGCGCCACAATATCCTTGTAATGAAGTGTATCGCGGTCCAGGGCAATGGATTCCAACTCGCGATGCGCCGCCAGCAGGATGGTGCCGCCAGGTGTTTCGTAAACGCCGTGAGATTTCATCCCCACCAGGCGATTTTCAACCAGGTCAACCCGTCCAACGCCGTGCTTGCCGCCAATCATGTTCAGCGCCTCAATCAGCGAGGCCGGAGAGAGCGCTTTTCCGTTGAGCTTGACCGGATTGCCCTTCTGAAAAGTTAATTCCACCAGCTCGGGTTCATCGGGTGCTGCTTCTGGCGCAACCGAAAGCTGGTACATTGCTTCATCGGGTTCCTGCCAGGGATCCTCGAGCAAGCCGCCTTCGTGCGAGATGTGCCACAGGTTGCGGTCGCGGCTGTAGATGGATTTCAGCGTTGAGCTGACCGGCACATTGTGGGCTGCCGCGTAAGCCAACGCATCTTCGCGCGAGGTAATCTCCCACTCACGCCACGGAGCAATCACCTTGATGCGCGGATCGAGCGCCATGGCAGTCAACTCAAAACGCACCTGGTCATTACCCTTGCCGGTGCAGCCGTGGGAAATGGCATCCGCCCCTTCCTGCTGGGCTGCCTGCACCAAGTGTGCCGCAATCAACGGGCGGGCAATCGAAGTGCCCAGCAAATACTTGCGTTCGTAAACCGCGCCCGAGCGCAGCATCGGAAAGATGAAATCTGCCGCAAATTCCTCGCGCAGGTCGTCGATGATGAGTTTACTGGCGCCAGAAGCTTTAGCCTTGGCTTCCAGGCCGTTGGTCTCCTCGCCCTGGCCCACATCCGCGGTGTAACAAATCACCTCGCAGTGGTAGTTCTCAATCAGCCATGGCACGATGCAAGAGGTATCTAACCCACCGGAGTAGGCCAGTACCACTTTTTTAACAGTCGGTTTTACTTTTTGTTTAAACATTTTTCCTCCAAAATTTTAACAAAAAAAAGCCCTCCACGCGGAGGGCTGTTAAGGTTATTGAGATAAGTCGTCTTTAACCGGCGCAGGCCGAGCTTCCCGTGGTGAAGTCGGTGAGGATCGGCATTCGTCGAGCGCGGTGAGATAAACCTGGCAACATAATGGCAAGATATTATCACGTTTAACCGTACCGGTCAATGATTCAATCTCTCTGCCGCTGGGGTGGGTTCGAAAACCCTTGAATTAAACTCAGCGGTTACTATAATGGAATCAAGGGACATTCATCTCGCAGCTCTGCGTGCGCTTTTGCCATCCCATTGGCTCCCACCAGAAAGCATTTTCCGGTATTGACATTGGGGCCACAACTGGAGGTTTTCTTACCCATCAGAGGGAAAGGAGTTCCTGATGATTACGATTGAATTGACCGAAGAAGAGCAAACCATGCTCATCACCCTGCTGGAAACCTGCATCTCCGATATTCACAGCGAAATCCACCACACCGACTCTTACGATTACAAAGAAGAACTCAAGCGCCGTAAAAATGTGCTGCTGAAATTGCACCGCCAGATTCAACAAAACCTGGTTTCCGCACGCTGAATCAATGCGTTCTCTGCCACCTTTTGAGCGCCCCTCACCGGATGAAGTCCACCCGGCACTTTCATATTAGCCGCCAACACCTCGCACCCAGCCCATTTCCCTATCACCATCCTCTCAAAAGGCTTACCCCAACCTAAAACCTATTGAATTACACTTTTCCCTTGTTATAATGAAGTAAGAGATAGACCATCCATTGAACAGTGAACTCTGTTCACCTGTTTCATTGTTACTGACTGGCATCACGCTCCAATCGCAAATCACAGGGTGAAAAAAGTTCAGCGCAGGCTGAATCAGCGCGAAAGGAGCCCCCTATGTTCACAATCGAATTAACACAAAAAGAACAGGACGTTCTCAGAGAAATGCTGCTTGCTTGCATTTCTGAAATTCACGCCATGATTGATGAAACGCGTGAATCGGAAGATTATCAAGCTGAGCTTCGCCAGCGAAAAGATATCCTGGTCAAAATGCTGAACCAGCTGGAACACGCTTACGTCTTCGCGGATTGATCCGTGACGCAACCGAAGAAAGGAGTTGGCGATGATTACCTTTGAATTCTCTCAGGAAGAGCAGGTTGCCCTCCTCGGCATGGTGAGGCGGGCACTGGAACGCATCCAACATCAAATTGAAAGGACTGGAGAAGCGCAGCAAAAGTTAGATTTGCAGATGAAGCGGTATGTTCTCCAAAAGCTGCTCGCCCAGATGGACTCGGAATACATCCTGGAGGCCTGAACCTCAACCGCATGCCTTTGGCGGCATTCACACAAAACATCTGGCGCAATTTACACTACGCCAGATGTTTTTGTTCGTGAGGGTGTGTTGCGCTTGCCTTTACCAGGCGCTTTGACTTCCGTTGTAGGGCGCCCAGGCCAGGGATACCAACTGAACATCAATATCCGTTTTCTTGGGCCGCAGCACCAGCGTATCCAGCATTTCCGTCAGAGCATCGAATTTATCGCTCATCAGGTTGCCCTCTTCCTCAAACTGGGCATTCAGTTCTTCAAGTTGTCTCGTGTAGGTCTCAACCGTTTCCCTGGCGCGCTTCACGTCACTTTCCTGCTGCATAGACCGGCCCACGCCGCGCGCAGCTGTGGCAGCCTTGCCCAGGCTGCTGGAACTAAATAGCTTGCGGCCCGTCAGCGCATTGAGCAAGGTGGCCCCGAAGGAAATTGCCGTTTGCGTTTTGGCCTGGCTGGCCTGTGAGGCCTCGCGGTCCACGGCCTGTTGCGCCTTACGGATCCTCTCCTCCAGCGCAGCCACCTTGGGCGCGTATTTCTTCTTCAGCAGCTCCATTTTCTCATCGCGCTGCTCGCGCGCCGCCTGCTGTAACCGCACGCGGAATTCGCGTTCCGTCTCGCCCGGTTTGGAGACCAACCCCGTGGTCGGGCTGCGCATCAACTCCAGCTTCTGGCTGCCGTAAATCCACGTGGCAAAATCACGGCTCCAATCCGCATAATTCCTGGATTTAGCCGCCGATTGGGGCAATTCCTGGAAGGTGATGCCGCGGCTTGCCGAGCGGGTCAAATCCCTCAGTGAGAATCCCACCTCTTCAGCCGCTTCCCAATCCACCGGGATGGCCTCATCAGTGATAGGCGTCATCGTCACCACATCAACCGAGGTATCAATCCTGTTCTTGGTGTCGGTGTAGCGAATCTTAGCCGCACCAATGAGAACCGGTCGGTAGGATAATCCCGCCGTTGAGCCGCGCGCGGGCACGAAGAACTGGCTGACATCCGCAGGCAGGGTGGGCTGCACACCTGCCGGCGCTGCCGGAAATGCCCCACTCGCCGCAGTGCTTGCAACCGGTGAGGCCGGGTAAACCCCCGCGGCAGGTACGCCAGCCGGTTTTTCCAGCCTGGAGGCCACAGGATTGAGGGCTTTGTAAGGGTCCATCAGCTGCTTAATCTGGGTGCGGGTGAGCGGGCCGCGCAGGTAGGACATAGCCCAACGCGTGGTGAAGACGACCGGCTGATCCTCGTGGGTGTTGTTCATCAAGAAAACCCGGCTGCCCAATCCGGAGATTAATTTATCCATGGTTGCCCGGTCAAAGGCGCTGCCAGCTCCCGCGGCAGCCCCCTCCAGGCCGTCCATCACCCGGGCCTTATCGCGTTCCGTCTGCAGCCTTCCAATGAACCAGGTGCCTGTATTCGAAAGCCCTTTGTAATCCAGGTCAACCGGGTTCTGAGTCGCCAGCACCACCCCCACGCCGTAAGCGCGCGCCTGTTTCAACAGGGTCAGTAAGGGCAGCTTGGAAGGCGGGTTGGAAATGGGCGGGAAGTAGCCAAAGATTTCATCCATATAGACCAGGGCTCGCAGGCTGGTGGTGCCGGGCTGCGTGCGCATCCAGCCCAGGATCTGATTAAGCAGCAAAGAGACGAAGAACATGCGTTCCGCCTCGCCCAGGTGCGCAATCGAGAAGATCGCCACACGCGGCTTTCCCTGACGGGTGTGCAGAATCTGCGCGATATCCAGGGGAACTCCTTCCATCCATGCGCTGAAGCCCGGCGAAGCCAGCAAATTGTTCAGCGCCATCACCAACGCGAAGCGCTCCTTGGAAGGGTAAAATGATTCAAGGTCCAGCACGCCAATCTTGGTTACTGGCGGGGTTTGAATCTGGCTGATGAGCGCGGCGATATCCAGATCCTGACCGTTCTGCCAAGTCTGGCTGATGATGGTCGAAAGCAGGATGTGCTCGCGGCTTTGCAGCGGGTCGGCATTAACGCCAATCAAGCCCAGCAGGCTGGTCACGGTGGTGGTGACGCGCTCCTTGAACA
>CAYVOX010000107.1:0-6677 GCA_964453035.1 uncultured Anaerolineaceae bacterium | reverse complement strand
ACGCCAATCAAGCCCAGCAGGCTGGTCACGGTGGTGGTGACGCGCTCCTTGAACAGCTCGCCGTCTTCCATTACTTCGGCAGGCGGCACCGCAAAGGATTTGAGGATGGATACTTGCACGCCCGCGGCGCTCCCTGGGGTGTAGATGGTGAACTCCGCCGCATCGCGCAGGCGTTGGATGCGTGCCCCGTCCTGGCCCCACTCCGCCAGGCCCTTGCTCCACTGCCCGGCTTGCTGCGCGGCATAATCCTCAACCGTCAACCCCTTGCGGCTGGCGTCATCCGGGTTCACCCAGGACAAAAAATCCTCCGGGCGCAGGTTCGGGAAGGTGAGCAGCAGGTTTGCCAGGTCGCCTTTGGGATCGATGAGGATCGAAGGCACATTATCAATGGCAGCTTCTTCAATGAGGTCAATGCACAGGCCGGTTTTGCCGCTTCCCGTCATGCCCACCACCACAGCATGGGTCACCAGGTCGCGTGAATCGTACAGGATCAGGTCTTCCTTATTTTTTTTGGCAGCCAGGTCATATTCTTTCCCCAGGTAAAAGGCGCCTAATTTTTCATAGTTCAACATGGTAAATCCTCCTTTGAAGTGCAACTTAGCCCGTCTGTTGCTACCAGATGGTTAAATTATACATCACACGGGCCAGGCAAAACGCCGTTCTCCCCTCGGCGCCGCCCCCTACTGCATCTCCCCTCGCGCCCTGTACTGCAGCGCCTCCGCCAGGTGAGATGGGGCAATCTGCTCCGCCCCAGCCAGGTCAGCGATGGTGCGTGCCAGCTTGAGCACGCGGTGGTAAGCCCGCGCCGAAAGCTGCAACTGGATCATTGCGGTTTTCATCAGGTTGCGCCCGGTTTCATCCAGGGCGCAGAACTGGCGCACCTCCGCCGGGCGCATATCCGCATTGCACAGCACCCCCTCTTTGATGCCCCCGCTGAAGCGCTCGCGCTGCCTCTGGCGGGCTGCCTCCACCCGCGCCCGCACCACCGAAGAAGGTTCCCCCAGGCGAGAATCGCTCAACTTGTCAAATTCCACGCGCGGCACGCTGATATGAATATCAATGCGGTCCAGCAGCGGACCCGAAATGCGCTTTTGATACTTGGTCACCATCCCGGGCGCGCAACTGCACGGCTTAACCGGGTCGCCGTAGTACCCGCACGGGCAGGGATTCATGGCTGCCACCAGTTGAAAGTTCGCCGGAAACGTCAGCGACCCGCTGGCGCGGCTGATGGTCACAATTTTATCCTCCACCGGCTGGCGCAGCACCTCCAGCACGCGCGGACCAAACTCCGGCAGTTCATCCAGGAACAGCACCCCCCTGTGCGCCAGCGAAATCTCCCCCGGGTGCGGCTGGTTGCCCCCGCCCACCAGTCCGGCATGGCTGATGGTGTGGTGCGGCGCGCGGAACGGCCTTGAGCGCACCAGCGGCACATCCGAGGGGAGTTGGTCAGCCACCGAGTAGATGCGCGTCACGTCCAGCGCTTCATCAATGCTCATTTTAGGCAAAATGGCTGGCAGCGCCCGCGCCAGCAGCGTTTTCCCCGCCCCGGGCGGACCCACCATCAAGATGTTATGCCCTCCCGCCGCCGCCACCTCCAGCGCGCGTTTGACGTGCTCCTGCCCCTTGATCTCGCGGAAATCAGTCAGCACGCCCACTTCGATCTCCTCCGCCGGGATGGGCGGGAAGGGCTGCAAGCGGGTGGTCCCGCGCAGGTGATTGACCAGTTCAGCCAGGTTGGCCACCGCTATCACCTGCAGGTCAGGGATCAGCGCGGCTTCGGGGGCATCCACGCGCGGCACAAAAACCGTCTTAAAGCCCTGGTCGCGCGCCATGGCTGCCATCGGCAGCACCCCGCGCACGTGGCGCACGCTGCCGTCCAGCGAAAGCTCCCCGATCACCAAGGCGTTTTCCAGCGCGGTGGGCGGGAGCTGCTCGGAAGCCAGCAGCACCCCCAGGGCAATGGGCAGGTCGTAGGCGGGGCCTTCCTTGCGCATCGAGGCCGGCGCCAGGTTGACGGTGACGCGCTTGCGCGGGTAGGTCAGCCCGGTGTTCTTGATCGCCGCCTGGACGCGCTCGCGCGATTCCTGCACGGCGGCATCCGGCAGGCCGACGATGAACATTCCGGGCATGCCGTTGCTGGAATCGACTTCCACTTCAACGATCATGGCATCCAGGGCGATAATAGAGCAGGAGAGAACGCGGGAGAGCATGGGTTATGTGTAGAGACGTAGTCTAAGGCACAGGGTAGCCTGTGAGAATTGAAGGCTCAACGAATCGTTCTGAATAATTTTCCGTAGGCGCTGGATAAGCAGCATGCTGCAAATTATCACTTTGATCAGTAAAATTAGAATTATTTGTTATAACCGGTAAAAAGACCTTTTCCGGAAACATTCTCACAAGCATGTATACGTTTGTTGGACTTGTAGCTATTTCGTGAAGTGGTCTATCGACCACATCAAGCCCGTTGGAATCAGAATGGTATGTAACGTATAACCCTGAACCATCCTCTTTCGTTACAATCATCGTGTGGTAGGTGTACCAATTCTCCTCATCTCGTCTCATCAGTTGAACTACATCGCCCGGGATCAGGTAATAGGCTGCAATTCCAGGGTTTTCTGTATAACCAAATTCAATTGCGTTGCTGCTTCGATGAGCAAAGTATTCTCGATAATCTGCCGGAACACTCCAGGGTGTAGCCCATTCCCACTCTCGGAAATCTCCCGTACAGAACAAAGAAGGATTTGGATTTGCGTTGACATACCATTCAAAAAATGTGCTTTCTTGAGTACAGCCATCGCCACTACCTACTTTTGGGTAACCAGCAGCAAACATAGCCTGGCTAACAAAATTCGTACAATCGTCATATCCGAAATCTGGGTATAATGGATTGCGTTCTGCAGAGCCTTGTTGGCTCCATAAATAAGCATACGCTATTGCTGATGCACGATTCTGAGCAGAAGAGGTTCCCTCTATCTTCGGTGATTGATAATCTAAGGAAATATCCAGATTTCTCGCCTCTGAAATAGGAAAATTTCTGGGATCAAATTGAGACCCTTCGAATATAGGTTTCATATGGTCCCATGCATAATCAAGAACGGCAACTCGTGTTTCTTCGCTCTTAACAAACACCGAATTTCCAAATGATAATTCAGGATATTCACCAAGTAATATGCCCTTCATAAACAAAGCATATTCCCTGGTCTCAGGCACAATATTGAGATTATAGGTTTTTATGTATGAAAGGATTATTTGCTCGATTTCAGCCTGTGTCACCTGATTGATTGGATTAGCTGGTGATTCTTGACAATCTTGAATGGCGTTAATTCTCATGAGAGAGGACAAAAGTATCAAAATGGTTATTGCTGCTTTAATTAATTGCATGATAGATTACCTCTGTGTCTTTTCAGCGAAGAAAATTATAAGATGATTAATTAGTAGGTTGCAATAGAATTGTAGGGACAGGTTTTGGCTCCGCGGCTCCTTCAGGTTGTTTGTATTTTTTATCCAAATGTTTTCCCGCATAACTAATTATCGCATCTCTTATTTTTGGATCATTTCCGTAAATTGGATTCCCGCCGGTTAATTCAGGATACTCCCCAAGCAATATTCCTTTCATAAAATGACTATACCTTTCTGTACCGGGTTCAATGTCTAGGCCTTTTGCTTCAATATAGAAAAGGATTATTTTTTCTGCTTCTATTTCATCTGGGGTTAGCTTTGGCTTTTGTTCGTTTGTAATCCATAAAATTACAAGCATTATGGCAATTCCTATAATTATAAAAACCAGGCTATAAAGGATTTTCTTGTGCTTCATTGTTATCTCCTTGTGAAATATAATCCAGTAAAAGAGCAGTTTATTATTCGATTGGTTTCCACTCCTTGACGATAATCACATCGTTGTGATTGCATCCCACACGGGCAGGGATTCATGGCTGCCATCGGCAGCACCCCGCGCACGTGGCGCACGCTGCCGTCCAGCGAGAGCTCGCCAATTACCAGGCAGCCTTCCATGCAGTTGGGCGGCAGTTGCCCGGTGGTGAGCAGCACCCCCAGCGAAATGGGCAAATCGTAAGCCGGCCCCTCCTTGCGCACCGCCGCCGGCGCCAGGTTGACGGTCAGCGGGCGGCGCGGATAGAACAGCCCCGCGTTTTTGATCGCCGAATACACCCGCTCGCGGCTCTCCTGCACGGCAGCGTCCGGCAGGCCGACGATGGTGATCTTGGGCAGCCCCTGCCCGTAATCCACCTCAACCTCAACCACCACGCCTTCCAGGCCAATCACAGCGCAAGAGAACACACGGGTAAGCATGGAAAACCCCTTTTAGTCGGTGATGTTTTCGAATGATGTCCGAAGCAACTTACAAGCCCTCACGCGCCTTTTTTGCCGGTCACTTCGCGCGCCCGCTGCTGCAGTTCAGCTTCCTCAGCATTGGAAGGCTCAATCAGGATGCCGTGCGGTTGAGCCCGGCCTTCGAGATCCACGTTGATAAAGGTTAAAAAGCCGTCCAGCATCAGGTCGTCGTTGACGGTCACGCGCACGTAAGCCACCAGGCTGGTTCTGCCGGTGAGGATGATCTTGCTCTCATAACAGACCACCGCCCCCAGGCGCACCGGGCGCTTGAAAACCATGCCGTGAATTTGCAGGCAGACGATGTTCTCGGGCTGCACCAGGCCAGCCGCGGCGATGAAGCCTGCTTCAACAAACCATTCCGCGCTGCGCCCAGCGTACAGCGTGTGGTGGTGGTTCAGTTCCTCGCTCTTGACCAGGTGGTGGGTATAGAACGTTTTCGGGTGCATGCTTGGCTCCTTTTTTAATCTGCAATCGCTCCGCAAAGCCCGGCAGTGATCTTCCACGGCATCGCAGCCGGGTGATACGCCGCCCCCGAAGGCGGGGGAAACCATGTTAAGTATACATTCATTGAACAGCCGTGCCGCGTAAATTGCATTCGTCAATCCCAGCGCTGTACCCATCTAAATGTGGACTATTTTCCCCGGCGCGAGCTTGCATTTTTGTAAGGTGTCACATACAATGAGAGCAGGGTGGAGAAATTGTTTAATCTGGGTAATAACGCCAAGTCTATCGCGCCTGGGGAGGTGTGCCTGAACTGACTGGACTGGAACGAGTGCCGCAAAATCTTAAAAATTCAATCACCGAAGGAGAATCCCAATGAATAAAACGCTGTTTCGCTTGTTTTCCATGGCTGTGATCCTGGCATTGATGGTCAGCTTTTTGCCGGCTCCCGGCCTCAAGGTTCAGGCGCTTTCAACCGGTGTTGTCATCAGCCAGGTGTACGGTGGCGGAGGCAACTCGGGTGGTATCTATACTAACGATTTCGTCGAATTATTTAACCGCGGTACCAGCCCCGTTTCACTGGACGGTTGGTCGATCCAATACACCAGCGCGACAGGTACCGGCAACTTTGGATCAGCCACCAATCTTATTACACCTTTATCCGGCTCTCTTCAACCTGGTCAGTACCTTCTCGTCCAGGAAGCGGCTGGAACCAATATCATTGCACCTCTTCCAACTCCTGACATCACCGACAGCACTCCCATAAATATGTCTGGAACAGGCGGAAAGGTCGCATTGGTCAATTCCACTACAGGTCTCGGCTGTAACGGAGGCTCAACCCCCTGCACTCCTGCGCAACTAGCCCTGATCATCGATCTGGTCGGTTGGGATGGCGCGAATTTTTATGAGACCGCACCCGCGCCTGCAACCACCAACGCAACAGCCATCCTGCGCAACAACAACGGCTGCATGGAAACCGATAACAACGCTGCCGATTTCTCGGTAGGAACGCCACTACCCAGGAATTCTGCCTCACCCGTCAATGTTTGCACAGCAGACTCAGCCCCCGCCGTCACCAGCACCACCCCGGCAGGTGGAGCAACCCAGGTGGCGCTCGACAGCAATATTGACGTTGTTTTCAACGAAGCGGTTAATGTCACCGGTGAGTGGTTCAACCTCTCCTGCGCAACCAGCGGGCTCCATACCGCAACCGTTTCAGGGGGGCCCACCAGTTTCACATTGAATCCCGATGTTGACTTTGTTGGAAAGGAAGTTTGCACCCTGACGCTGAAAGCTGCTAACGTCGCCGACCAGGACACCAACGATCCTCCCGATAATATGTTGGCAGATTTCACCGCCGCCTTCACAACTTACTTCAATGTTTGCGAAGACCCCTTCACCCCCATCTACCAGATCCAGGGCAGCGGGGCCAATGCCGCCATCACCGGCACCGTCACCACCCAGGGCGTGGTGGTGGGTGATTTTGAAGGCAGCGCCGCCGCATCCGGCTTCTACATTCAGGATCTCACCGGCGACGGCGACGAAGCCACCTCAGACGGCATTTTCGTCTATACCGGCACCAACAACTTTGTCAACGCCGGGCAGGTGGTGCGCGTCACCGGCTATGCCCGCGAGCGCTTCAACCAGACCGCATTGAATGGGTATAACAGCAACACCGCAGTTGTGCCCGCAGCCAATATCATCAGCTGCGGCACCGGCAGCGTTGCGCCCGTTGAAGTCTCCATGCCCTTTGCATCAACCAACACCCCCGAGCAGTACGAGGGCATGCTGGTCAAGTTCACCCAGGCGCTGACGATTGCCGAATACTTCAACTACGACCGTTACGGAGAGATCGTTCTGGCGCTCCCGCTTGAGGGTGAATCTCG
>CAYVOX010000106.1:0-11762 GCA_964453035.1 uncultured Anaerolineaceae bacterium | reverse complement strand
CGCGCAGAATGACTCCATCCACACCCGGGCGCAGCTTTTTGAGCAGCTCCAGGGGCTGCTCGTATGCCAACACCTGCGGAGCCGTGAGTCGGGAAATCTCAATTTCCAGCGTATCCACCTCCGCGCTTGTGACCGGCGGAAAGCGGTAATCTTCCAGTGCCGCGGCGGCGGCATGCTCGCATACATCTTGCACCAGAGGCTGGTAGGCCTCAAGCGCGCCAATACAGCCCCGCAGGTCACCATCAATGGTCAGGGTGACGAAGGAAGCTCCCTCGGCTTGCAGCGCAGGCGAGTAATCCTCTAGCTTCAACTGCGGTAAGAGGCGCCTGCGCACTGCCAATTCAATGGAATGCCGGGCCAGCTTGAGGAGGATGAGCTTTTCAGCTTCGTTTAAAGGTTCAGGAATCATGGGTCAACCTGTGATATTGGCGGTTAAAATAAACCAGGGGATGCCCCCCCCCGGTAGGATGGGCTGCCAGCACGTCCACCACGAAGAGGGTGGATTTTTCCAGCGTGACCATTTGCCGCACCCTGCCGTCAATGAATCCAATCCCACCGCTCAGCAGAGGCGCCTGCGAAACCAGGGTGAAGGTTTCAAGGGCTGCAAAGCGGTCGCCGTGATCCTCCACCCTGCCGGCGAAAAGATTGGCAAGCTCAACCTGTTCATGGCTGAGCAGCGTGATAGCCAGGATACCCGATTGCATCACCAGGGCGTGTGTGCGGGTATCTTTGGCCAGCGTCACGGTCACTACCGGCGGCTCGAGTGAGATTGAGGTGAACGAATTGACCGTCATGCCGTGCCGGGTTCCGTTGATTGCGCTTGTCACCACGCTGACGCCCGTGGTCCAGCGGCGCATCACCTGACGTAAAGCCTCGCCTGAATCTACCATGCTTCTTTTATACAGTGCTAAAGAATCTACGTCAAGAGCAATCCTCAAGCAATCGAAGGTATAAAACACTTGCCCAAAAACCAAATATTAAGGTACTATCGTAACAACTATGAATGAGCGCAATTTTTCTGAATCCACCCCTCCGTTGCCGCGCGAGATGAGTTCTGTGGTGCGTCAGTCATCGGCGCGTAAGCCAAACCGTTTCAGCTTCTGGCATGCCCTGCAAACGTTGATTGGACTTTCGGTGGTGATAGCCACGTTGTTTACCATGTGGTCCCCCGGCAACCTTTTCCCAGGCTCGGGGAACAGCCAGGCAGGCACATCAGGCGCTGCGCGGGTCACCGTGAGCCCGCACCCTACCCTCACCCCAGGTTTGCGTCCCAAGATTGCCCTGATTGCCGGTCACATGAATCATGACCCCGGCGCAACCTGCCCCGACGGTCTGACGGAAGCCAGCGTGAATTACTCGATTGCCTTTTTGTTGCAACGTATGCTGCGCGAAGACGGTTTTGATGTGGATATCATGGGTGAGTATGATGAGCGCCTCTATCAATTTGAAGGGCTGCTCATGCTTTCCATCCATAACGACACCTGCCAGTTCATCAGTTCGGATATGAGCGGTTTTAAGGTCGCCGTCTCATACGTCAATCCCATTCCGGATAATCCCAAGCGCCTGCTTTCGTGCCTTTCAGACCGCTACGCCAGGCGCACCGACCTGCGCTACCACGCCAACACCATCACGCCCGATATGACGCGCTACCACGCCTTTGATGAGATTAACAGCCGCACCACGGCAGCCATCATTGAGACGGGTTTTCTTAACCTGGATCGGGATAAACTGGTCAACCAAACCGACCGCATTGCCCAGGGCATTCGCGAAGGAATCCTGTGCTTTGTGCGCAATGAGCCTGTCATCCCCACCGTGATACCCACCCCATGAGCGATAATTCCCTCACCGAAGCTCAACTGGCTGTAAAACAGGCCTACCAGGCGCTGCGCGAAGGAGACCGCGCCACTGCGCGCCAGTTAGCCGGTTTTGCGGCCCGGCTCAACCCGGCGCTCGAAGATCCCTGGCTGATCCTCTCGGCTTTATCTGCCCCCAAAGCCAGCCTCGAGTACGCCCGCAAAGCCCTGGAAGCCAACCCGGGGTCGGAGCGGGCGGCCAAAGCCCTCAGATGGGCTGAGACGCGCATCACCCAGGCACCAGCAGAGGTTCCGGCAGTTCCCGTCCCATTTGCGCCGCCTGCTGCTGTTCCGATTATTGTGGAGCCGGATGTGACCGCTGAGATTGAAGAGGATGAGGATGAACTCCCTCCCTCGCCAGAGCCCACCCCTCCGCCCGTTGCTGCTGCGCCTAAAGTTGTCCGCCATGTTTCGCGTTGGGCGTGGCTGATTGCATTGCTCTTGCTGGTGGGACTCGCTGCCGGAGTCTGGGCGGCCTGGCCATATATTTCTACCTTGTTTGAGCGCAACACCGCTGTTCGCCCATTGGGAATCATCCAGAAACCGAGCATTACCTCCACAGTGACGGTGACATCCACAGCCACAGCTACGCGCACGCCAACCAGTACGCCCACCTCAACCGCCACAGTGACGCGCACCTTTACCCCCACAGCCACCAAAACAGCCACCAAAAAGCCCACCAGCACGCGCCTGCCGGCAACAAAAGTTCCCGGCGTAGCGCCATCGGGTAAAGTGCCTGCCGGAATTCAGGCGGGCGAACACTGGATTGATGTAGATATCAGCAAGCAGCGCGCCTACGCCTATGAGGGCAGCACGTTGGTGCGCTCCTTTGTGGTCTCCACCGGCATTGCCTCGTATCCCACCGTCACCGGCACGTACCGCATCTATGTTAAATATCGCTATGCACCGATGTCTGGCGTGGGTTGGTACCTGCCCAACGTTCCCTATGTGATGTATTTTTACAAAGGGTATGGACTGCACGGCACCTACTGGCATAACAATTTTGGCGTGCCGATGAGCCACGGCTGCATCAATTTCACCATCGCCGATGCCGGCTGGGTGTATAACTTCACCGTCGTTGGGACGGTGGTTCATCTCCATTATTAAGCAGTAACTTTACCCGCTTTCAGCGCTCTCAAGGGCTTTGTCTGGCCTGTGAGAGCGCTGGCTTTTTGGGGCAACTCTGGTCCGTTCCCGCCATTGTCGCGCCATTCTTTTTTCGGTATCATTGGACGTGATGATGAACCTTTTTAGGCTTCACCTTGACCAGCTCACCCGGCGCGAATTTCTAAAGCTGTGCGCCGCGGGCCTGCTGGGCTGCTTGCTTCCGGGCAGCCGCTCGCCGCAACTCGGCGCGCTGGCTGCACCCGCAGACCAGTTTGACCTGCCCTGCCGCGGGCGCATCCTGGAGCAGGTCACTGCCCACTGCCAGCCGGATGGGCGCTCAGCGGTCTTATCCTCCTATGTTAAAGATGCCCTGGTGAATATCGCCGCCGTCACCCTGGCTGAAGATGCTTCTCAGCCCAATCGCATCTGGTATGAGGTGTCCGGAGAGGGGGGGTACCTCAATTCCGCCAGCGTTCAGCCTGTGGAAACCCGCGCCAACCTGGTGGCAGATTATATCCCTGCCAGGGGGTACCCGGTGGAAGTGACAGTGCCCTTCACCGATACCATCTGGGATCACCGCCAGCAGCAGAAAACGGCTTACCGCCTGTACTACGGCGCGGTTGTGTGGGTCACGGCTGTGGCTGTCGACAGCCAGAACCGCCTGTGGTATTACCTCTCGGATGAATGGACCAGTTCGGTCACCTATTTTGGCCGACCGGAGGATTTTCATATTCTGACCGCTGCTGAGCTTGCCCCCCTCAGCCCGGAGGTGCCCTACCAGGAGAAGCGCATCGAGGTGCGCCTTAAGGATCAATTGATGATTGCCTATGAAGGCGAACGCCCAGTTTTCATGTCGCGCGTCTCAACCGGCACTGCTTATGGCGCCCAGACCTTTTACACTCCGCCTGGTCTTTATCATACCAACGGGAAGTTTCCCAGCCGCCACATGACCCACCCCGACCGGCTGGACCCCAATGCCTATGATTTGCCGGGTGTTCCCTGGGCATGCTACATCACCTCAAATGGTATTGCGTTTCACGGCACTTACTGGCATAATGACTTTGGGCGCAGGCGCAGTCACGGGTGCATAAACCTCAACCTGGCAGCTTCCCGCTGGGTTTACCGATGGACGACCCCCAGCGCCCCTTTGCAGGAGCGAATCTGGCTCAGCAACGCGGCCACCCGCGTAGATGTCATCGCATGAAGGTGCTCAAATGGCGAACAAGGCATTGTTTGAAGGTTTAGTAATTGATGAATATGACCGCCCGGTGGAGGTGGGGTACGTGGGTGATGAACCCTGTTACGTGATTAACGACCAGGGCTTCCGACGGCACATCCCCTCGGAGCAAGTGGACCGCCAGGTGCTGGGTATGCTAGCCGAACAAATCCAGGGCAACGAGAAATTGCTCACCGAGCAGGCTGCCAAGATGATAGGCCAGGACGATTTATTCAGCCATGCCTTCATCTTGAACCAGCTCAAAAACCTGGATAAGCAGTTCGACACCCTGATGCAGACCGGCATCCCGGAAGAGATGCGCGCCTACCTGGGGATGATGGGCTTCAAAGTGGTGATTAACTTTCACGGAGAGGTTATCCGTTTTGAGCAGCCCTCCGCTCCTGCTGAGGAGTGAGACAACCGGAAGCGGTTGAGGATTTTTGCCGCACAACAGAGATTTCATTGGAGATGAGAGGCGATGGCCGCGAACATTATTGACGTGACCGAGAGCGATTTTGAATTTGAGGTGATGGCATACTCGCAAAACCTGCCCGTTGTGGTGGATTTTTGGGCTTCCTGGTGCCGCCCCTGCAAGACGCTCGGCCCTATGCTCGAATCCATCACCCGCGAGGCTGAGGGTGCCTTCAGGCTGGCGCGCGTGGATGTGGATGCCAACCCCACCCTGGCCCTGCGCTTCAGCGTGCGCTCCATTCCAACTGTTAAAGCCTTCAGCGGCGCTCAGGTCGTCTCTGAATTTGTCGGGCTCATTCCTGAGGAGCGCCTGCGCGAGTTCATCAGCAAGATAACCCCACCCAGCCCGCTCACCCTGGCGCTGGAGAAAGCGGAGAGCCTGCTGGCAATGCACCAGTGGGCGGCTGCCGAGAAGATGTTCCGCGACCTCATCGGTCAGTACCCGGATCACGGAGTATGCACGTTCGGGCTGGTCAAAGCGCTGCTGGCGCAAAACAAAAACCGTGAAAGCCTGGAAATCCTGCGCAACTTTCCGCCCAGCAAGCAATATGCACAGGCTCAAAAGCTGCTGCCCTACGCCGAGGCCGCGCGTGATGCGCTCAACGGCACCCTGCCTGAGGAAAACGAATTGGATGCCGCTTTTCACACTGCCGTTCGACTGGCAGGGCGAGGCAACCTTGAGGCCGCGCTTGACGGGCTCATTGATATTCTTCGGCGCGACCGCAACCATCGCGGGGGCCGCACGCGCCTGGTGATTCTCTCCCTGCTGGATATCATGGGAGATGATAATGAATCCACCCGCCAGTACCGCTCGGAACTGGCCTCAGTGCTCTTCTAATAAATGCACCTTGAATACAAACAAAAGCAGGTTGCCGTTTGACAACCTGCTTTTGTTATCTTAATAACCTACTGCCACCCGTTGAGGGGCGCTCAGGCAGGCGTTTGGTTTTCAGTTGCCCGGGCTTCTTTGTAAGCTTGCCCGTAGAGGTGTCCCATGATGCAGAAAGTGTATGTAACCGTGACCACTACCCCGACCACGCAGGCTGCCGCCCCAAAGGAAGCGATGAAGGCGGAAAGAATCTGTCCCACCACCACCAACAGGTAGGCTACGGGGGCAGCGCGCACCTTTTTGATTACCCCTTTGATGGTTAATGCTGCTGACAGGGATTCCTGTTCGGTGACCAGCTGCCCGTAGGCTGCGGGCAGCAAGAACATCAAGGCTAAGCCGTAGAGGAAGAAAACACCGGTCAGGCACAAGGCGCTGACCAGGTTCACCCCCACCAGCCAGCTTGAATCGGAGCCGATGGTGGCTATCCCAATAAGGATTCCCACAGGCGCGATGACAATCAGCGCAGGCAGGCTGTAAATCACGTTGACCACCAGGCCCTTCAGCCCGCGGACAAAATCGTTCACAAAATCCAGGGCGGGAAGGGGCTGAGGGTGGTCCTCGATGACCCGCCGCGCAATTTCGAGCGACCATCCAAACACCACCAGCCAGCCAAAAACGGGGACAATCGCGATGAGCGAAGCCAGCAGAATCTTTTGAGGCCAGTCCTGGTCCCTAAACGGGAAGGTGAGCGCCAGTCCAAAATCCATAGCCTAATTATAGCGCTTCAAAGCCTGGCGAGCCAACCGGTCTACCAGTTCGTTGTGGTGGTGCCCGGCATGACCGCGCAGCCAGCGCCACTCCACCTGGTGCGTGCCTGTAGCGGCGACCAGCGCCTCCCACAGGTCGCGGTTGGCTACCTTACCGGAGGTTGTCCGCCAGTTGCGCCGGATCCAGTTTGGCAGCCACTCGCTGATGCCGCGCTGCAAGTAGGTGGAATCGGTGTAGATAGTGACGTTGCTGGGTTGCTGCAGCGCCTGCAGGGCTTTGACAGCGGCGGTGAGCTCCATGCGATTATTAGTGGTTGCAGGTTCGCCGCCGCTCAAGGTCTTTTGCGTGCTGCCTGAGCAAATCAGAGCAGCCCAGCCGCCTGGTCCAGGGTTGGGGTCGCAGGCGCCGTCGGTGTAAATGATGATGTGGGGAGGAGGCGTCATGGTTGCCGTTTGAGTAATTCTTGAAGCGTGGTGTCCATCTCCGCAAGGATGGCTGAAAACCGCGTGAGCGGGACGTAGGGTTGGAAGAGTTGCCAGGCAGCGTCTTCCAGGATGCGCCGAGCGATGCGCCAGTTGGCTGTCTGCGGCGCTGGTTTGTAGGCGGGTTGTGCCTGGATAAAGGCTGCCCATTGCGGGTGGGTTCTGGCAAAATCTGCCATCAGGCTCAGCGCTGAACTGCGCACAGGCAGGCTTGCCGCGGCGGAAGCCAGGGCTGCCTGCGAGCGGGGCAGCAGCAGCCAGCGCAGGAATAACCAGCCGGCCAGTTGCTCCTGAGGTTTACCTTTTAAAATGGCTCCGTCAAGGCCTTCAATCAGCACCGCGGAAGCTTGCTTCTCGCCCGGGTAGGCAATCACGCTCCAGCGGTCCGGGCTTTTATTGAGAGCCTGGACTCGCTCCTGGGCCATGAGCTGCTCCAGTGTGCCGGAAAAGAACAATGCCCGCCGCTGGCTGAAGCTTTCGCCGGGCGAGGATGTTTTGCTGGTCCAGGCGCAGGCGGAATCGAGTAGTTTGCGCAAGAAGGTGAAGGTGTTCAAGGAGGATTCTGTGTTGAAGGCAATGGCGCCGGTTGAATCATTGACTGGAGCAGCGCCAAAAGCTGCCAGCCAACTGGTCAGCGTGAGCGGGTCGCGATCCAAAAACCAGCCGCCCAACCCGTCGTTTTCGTAGGTAGCGTCATTCAGGTTGGCTTTAGCCGCGGCGCAAGCCTGCAAGCGAAACGCTTCAGGGGTGGCTGGCGGCGCGCTAAAACCCAGTTCCTCTGCCCAGGATTGGTTGTAAAACAACACGGCTGCATTGCGCAGGATGGGAACGCCCGTCTGAGCATTCAACGCTGCCTGGTAGATGGCGGGAAAATCGGCGGTTTCCTTGGGCGCGAGTCCCCACTCGCCATCGCGCACGTACAGGCTGCTATCGGTGATGATGTTGAGGCTGGCACGCCAGTCGGCAAGAGCTTCTGGCGGAGCAAGCACCACCTGGGGCAGCTTTCCATCCTTTTGCGAGGCGATAAGCAGCTCTTCCAGGGTCGTCAGCCCGTAGGTTGCGTTGACGGCAACCTGTATGCCCCAGATATTGTTCAGGTTAAAATCCTGCGCGGCTGCCTGCAAAGCTTTGGCCTGCTCGCCGCCCAACATATGCCAGGCATTGATCTTAACGCCGCGCAAATCTTCCGCCCGCACGGCAATGCCAGTCTGCGGCGTGCTGGTGAGCGTGGGCGGGGACGTTGGGGATACTGTCGGTTGGAGGGGCAGCGCTGCGGTTGGCGAGGGCCGTGCTGGCGCAGGCGTGGGTTGCGCCTGGCAGCCTGCCACAAGCAGGCAAACCAGCGCAAGGATCAGTTTATTTCTCATGGCGTGATTATAACAGGTGGCGCTGTTCAGTCAAAATCGGTTGGCCATTCCGGGTGGCGGTGATGCTCGAACATGCGGTGGATGACTTCGGGCGTTGTGCGCGCCACGGAAAGCGGCGGCAGTTCATCCTCGGCGAAGAAATCCGCTCCGCCGGTCTCAATGGAGGTGGTTGGAGCGCCGCCGGTCAGTTCACACAGCATGAACATCTTGTAGGTGTGGAAGAGGAAGGGCGGAAAACCGTGCTGGTTGCGGTCGTAGAGGGCCAGCAACTTGACTGCCTTCACCTCATACCCCGATTCCTCCCAGATTTCGCGCTCGGTGGCCCGGCTCGGCGGCTCGTTCACATCCACCCAGCCTCCCGGCATCGTCCACAACCCGTGATCCAGCAACTCTTTCACCAGCAATATCTTATCCCCTTTAAACACCACACCGCGCACATCCACCTTGGGCGTGGCGTACCCGGATTGGTCTTGGTACAACGATTTGATGATAGGATATTCGACTTCCGTGTACTTTGAGACAATCTCAGCAGCGATTTGCTGAATCTGATGGTAGCGTTCGATATCGAAAGGATTGGGACTGTATGTCAGCCCGGCTTGCGCCAGGGCTTGCAGATTCTGCGCCCATTCCAACCATTTTGGATGACTCATAGCGGCCTCGTTTTTGTTCGATGATGTATTGAATTTTATCCTAATTCCTGCTATAATCTTTGAATAGTTAGCAATTCCCCTCACGGGGGCGCCAGAAGGAGTAGGCCAGCGCTGCGCTGCCAGAGAAGGAGGTCCCGGCTGAAAGCCTCCACAGACACTGCCTGACCGAAGTCGTTTGGCGCGATTGCCGAAGAAATCAGTTCACTGAGAGTAGAACGGCACGGGTCCGCCCGATAGCGCGGCGCCTGGATGACAGTCCGGGCTGAGGGCGCATGTGCTTGCATGCGAAATGAGGTGGTACCGCGGAAGGCTCGCCTTTCGTCCTCATGGACGATTGGCGTTTTTATTTAACCAGGAAAGGTGAACCATGTCTGAGACTTCGTTACCCAAAGCTTACGATTTTGCCGCAACCGAGCAGCGCCTTTACCAGTGGTGGGAGCAGAGCGGCTTCTTCCGTCCCTCCAACGACCCGCGCAAACCCGGTTTTGACCCTTCCGTCAAACCGTTTGTCATTTCCATCCCCCCGCCCAACGTCACCGGCGAATTGCATCTCGGACATCCCCTTTTTGTTGCCATGGAAGATTTGATGATCCGCTACGCGCGCATGAAGGGCATCCCCGCCCTGTGGGTGCCGGGCACCGACCACGCGGGAATCGCTACGCAACTGCAGGTGGAAAAGATGCTGCAGAAGGAAGGCCTGCGCCGCGACCAGGTGGGCCGCGAGGAGTTCCTGCGCCGCGCCTGGGAATGGAAAGCGCGCTACGGCGGCATCATCACGCAGCAGATTCGCCGCCTGGGAGCCTCCTGCGACTGGGAGCGCGAGCGATTCACGCTGGATAACGGCCTGTCAAAATCGGTGCGCGAGGCATTTGTGCGCCTGTACGAAAAAGGGCTCATCTACCGCGGTCCACGCATGATTAACTGGTCGCCCGGTTTACGCACGGCCGTCTCAGACCTTGAGGTGGAGTACTCCGAGGAGCCTGGCACGCTGTATTATTTCAAGTATGTGCTGGCGGATAACCCCCAGGAATTTATTCCCGTGGCGACCACCCGCCCCGAGACCATCCTCGGCGATACGGCTGTGGCAGTGCACCCTGAGGATGACCGCTACCGGGCTTTTGTGGGGCGCAAAGTGCTGGTGCCAATGCTCAACCGGGCTGTGCCGGTCATCGCGGATGAATACGTGGACCGCGCCTTTGGCACCGGCGCGCTCAAAATTACTCCCGCCCACGACCCCAACGACTACGCCATCGGCGAGAAGCACAACCTGGGGTTGATTAACATCCTCAACCAGGATGCCACTATCAACGAAAATGGCGGCGCGTATGCCGGCATGGATCGCTTTGCCTGCCGCAAGCAGTTGTGGGAGGATATGCGCGCTGCGGGATTGGTCATCAAGGAGCAGCCCTACACCCTCAACATTCCGCGCTCGCAGCGGGGCGGTGAGATTGTGGAACCGATGGTTTCTACCCAGTGGTTCGTGCGCATCCGCCCGCTGGCTGATGCTGCCCTGGAAGCTGTTCGCGACGGGCGCGTTCGCATCGTCCCGGATCGCTTTACCAAGGTGTACTACAACTGGTTGGAGAATATTGAGGATTGGTGTATCAGCCGCCAGTTGTGGTGGGGGCACCGCATCCCCGTGTGGTACTGTGCAGAGTGCGGCGCGATGACCGTGGCGCGTCATGATCCCACTCAGTGCCAGGCCTGCGGCAGCCATAAACTGGAACAAGACCCGGATGTGCTGGATACATGGTTCTCATCCGGCCTGTGGCCTTTTTCAACGCTGGGCTGGCCGGAGGAAACGGAGGATTTCAAGTATTTCTATCCCACCTCGGTGATGGAAACAGGCTACGATATCCTCTTCTTCTGGGTGGCGCGCATGATTATGATGGGGTTGGAGTTCACCGGCAAGGTGCCTTTCCACACCGTGTACCTTCACGGGCTGGTGCGGGATGAAAAAGGCCAGAAGATGAGCAAAACCAAGGGCAACTCTATTGACCCACTGCTGGTCATCAACGAGTACGGCACGGATGCGCTGCGCTTCACCTTGCTGGTCGGCTCCACGCCGGGCAACGACACCAACATCAGCCTCAAGAAGGTGGAAGCCAACCGCAATTTTGCCAACAAAATCTGGAATGCCGGGCGCTTTGTGATTGGCGCGCTTGACCAGGCTCCTGCTGCGCCGCTGGCAGCCCCGGAATGGTCGCTGGCAGATTCGTGGATCTGGGCGCGCCTGCAGGGACTGGAACGCGAGGTGGAGCGCCTGTTCGCTGCCTACCAGTTCGGCGAAGCCGGGCGGCAAATTTATGATTTCTTCTGGAGCGAGTTTGCCGACTGGTACCTTGAAATTGCCAAGTTGCAGCTCAATGCCGGCGGCGACAGCGCCTTCTACACGGCGCAAACTCTGGCGCGCGTGCTGGATGCCTGCCTGCGCCTGCTGCACCCCTTCACGCCTTATGTTACCGAAGAGCTGTGGGGACACCTCAAACGCGCTGCCGAGGCCAAATCGGAGCATTTCACCCCCAGGGGTGGGTGGAGTGAAGCCCTGATGCTGGCTGCCTGGCCTGAGGCTAACCAGGACGAAGGCTGGGAGGCTCAAAAATTGGAAGACTTCGCGCTCGTCCAGGAAATTATCCGCGCAGTGCGCAACGTGCGGGCTGATAAGAAAGTGGAACCCAGCAAACGCATTGCCGCTGTCATTGCGGCGGGCGAGCGCCTGCCTGTAGTGCAATCCCAGGCTGCGAGCATCGCTGCCCTGGCGGGGATTGACCCGGCTGCCCTCTCTCTGGTTGGCGCGCTTGAGCAAAAATTGGAAGGGAGCGTTAGTTTAGTGGTCTCCGGCGTGGAAATTCACCTGCCTCTCTCCGGGCTGGTGGATCAGGGCGTAGAGCAGGCGCGCCTGCAAAAAGAACTGGCTGAAGTTGAATCCCAGATTGGCCGGTTGGAAAGCTTGCTGGGCAGTTCTTTTGCTCAACAAGCGCCTGCCGCCGTGGTGGAGAAAGAGCGCCAGAAGCTGGCG
>CAYVOX010000105.1:0-11826 GCA_964453035.1 uncultured Anaerolineaceae bacterium | reverse complement strand
CCTTTGGTATCGTTCCCAATAGCAACTTTCATGGCTCTATTCTCCAATCTTTTTAATATGGCTCAATTGTGACCGTTGGTAGAAGCGCGCGTGCATCTTCCAGGCGCACTTCGGAGGTGCCTTCGGTTAAAACCGATGCCGCGCTGACCGCGGCTGCCCAGCGCAGTACATCAGGCCAACTTTCGCCGAGCGCCAGACGCCAGGCGATTGCACCGCTGGCGGCATCACCTGCGCCAGCCGCGCTGACCACCACCTGCTCTGGCGCACGCGCCCACAGGTTGCCAGAGGGTGTGCAGGCCAGAAGACCCTCTGCGCCGCAGGTGACGACCAGGGCAGGCAGGTTAAAGTGGTGAAACACCTGTTGCGCGGAGGATTGAAGGTCAGCGGTTGAAGTACAGGGCAAGTTAAAGGTGGCTTTAAATTCATCACGGTTCATCTTCACCACAGCCGGGCGCGCTGAAAGGCACAGCAGCATCGGCTGACCGAACGAATCAACCAGCGAGGGGATACCCGCCAGCGTTGCGCTCCTCACGAACAGGCCAAAGGAATCCGCTGACATGCCGGGGGGGAGGGTTCCACCGGTCAGCATGAAACATGCCCCTTTGAGCAAATCAGAGAGACGTTCCATGAAAGCCGCTACATGGCTGGTGGTGAGCGTTAGCCCGCCGGTAAAAATGTGGCTGTGACGGTTCAGCTGGCTTTCAACCAGGATGTTTGCGGTGCGCGTTTCACCGTCCACCCAGACGGCTTCTGAACCCACCCCGAAGCGAGCCAGATGGGCTTGCAATGCCTGTCCGGCGCGACCAGCCGCGCAGTGCAGTCCGATGGTGGGCTGGTTCAGGCAGCTGAGCGCCACCGAGGCATCCAATCCTTTGCCGCCCACGCCAAACACTTCTCGCCGCGCCTGCATATAAGTTCCAGGCTGGAAAGCATCGATAAAAATGGCGCGGTCGAGAACCGCATTGGGCGTAACGGAAAGATACATCATCTAATCCACCAGGCGCATCATCAGGTTGCAGTAAGCGCTGTTATCCATGCGTTCCAGGCAGTCGAGCGTGGTGAAGAGGTCTTTACCGGCAATGATAATGCCATGCAGGGGCATCAGCACGGCATAAGCCCTGACTGCCATCAACTCACGCTTTGGCGCCATCGCCTCCACCATCAATTGACCCTGCCGGGCTGAATACAGGGGGGCATCCCCAAGGCAGGCAATCTCACCGTACATTTTGGCTGTGAGGGTCAGCGGACGGGGTGGTTTTCCCGCAGCGGCAAAGGGCATCAGGTGAAAAGGATGCGCGTGAATGACGGCGCCAACCTCAGGAAAAGCCCGGTAGAGCATCAGGTGAGAGATGCTCTCCTTAGAGTGCAGAGGATGGTTCAGCAGCTCATCGGTCGCAATCGGCGCGCAGAGAATTTGCTCCGGTTTGAGATCCCACAGGAAGAACTGGCCTGCGCCGGTGGGGGTGAAGAAGACCCGCTCGCCATCTCTGACGCTGATGTTGCCGCCGGCGATGTCCGTCCAGCCGCGATCAAAGATGAGTTTTCCAACTTTCACAATCAATTCGGGTATTGTTGACATACATTCGCTTTCTCGTTATGAACCAATCGCTAACTGCATCCATGCAGAGTTAATATTCTTTGGTATCTGTCTGATCCCAACAGGTCTGGAAAACCTGGGTCAACCCCCGGTCTGTGAAGGGATGGTCGAAGAGTTTCTGGTAAATGGCAAAACCTGCGGTGACGATGTGAGCACCGGCAAGCCCGGCCAGGGATATCTGACGAACATTGCGCAGGGCTGCCACAATGATCTCGGTTTTAAAGGTGTAATTCTTGTAAATTTGAACAATCTCATTGATGTATTCGGTGGTATTCTCGCCGCATTCTTCTTTCCAGGCGATGAAAGGGGAAACAAATTCGCAACCGATGCGACCTGCCTGGATGGCTTGCGAAGAGGAGAATACCAGGGTCATATTGGTGCGGATGCCTTTCTTCTCTAGCGCGTATGCAGCGCAAGCGCCCTGTTCCAGGGCGGGGAGTTTGATGACAAAGTTCGGAGAGATCGCGGAAATTTTTTCCGCGGCAGCAATCATCTCTTCCTTTTTTGAGAGGTGCGGGTTAATCTCCACCGAGACGCGGAAGTTGGGATCATCTTTGACCAGGGCTGCGATCTCGCGAATTACCACATAAAAAGGTTTGCCACTCGAAAGAATATGGCGGGGATTGGTGGTAACGCCATCAATTCCATAGTTTTCCCGCGCGTAGCGAATTTCATCAATGATGGCACTATCCAGGAAGAATTTCATAATCTATGCTCCGTTTATCAAGGAATCTGTTAGTTGAATCAATACTTCTTAATCATATTTTCGACTGCGCTTACCCAGTCGTGATCGGGATCATTTGATCGGTAGAAGCCCTGGTATTCACCAGCCATCGCCCAGAGAAAGTAGGTATTGTAACCGGGCGCGCCGACGGTGGTGTGATAGCCTTTGGGAAACTCTACCAGGTCATCCTGCTTGACCACGTAACATTCATCAATCTCGCCATCCTTGGTGTACATGCGCTGGAGCGCGAATCCCAGGTTGGGTTGGAAAAGGAAGTAATAAATTTCCTCCAGCACACCTTCGGCAGGCATTTTATTGCTATCGTGTTTGTGCGGGGGAAAACCGGCCCAGTTGCCCGGGGTGATGAAGGCTTCGCCAATCGTCAGGCGTCTGGCATTGCTGCGAGAATCAATGATGAAATGCGTATCGCGCTGCCAGGGTTTGACCCCTAAAACCATCGTATTGACATGCTCGGGTCCAAGTTGCTGCGGTTCGGTATCTACATCAATCGGGGTGCCACACACGGCTATTTTGACGCTCCAGGGTGTGGATATGGTGATGCTACGGTTGCGGGGGATATAGAAGCTGTGAGCCTTTCCCTCAAATACGGATCGCCTGCCGCCAACGCCTTTCCAGTCAACACCTTCAGACCGCACATCGCACTTTCCGCCCAGGATGATGAAGGCGGTTTCTTTTTTCCCCGTCTGAAAGTTCACGCTGGTGTTGGCCTTTAGCTCGATGATTCCAAATTCAAGGCTGGAAAGCGAGCATTTGCCGATCTGACAGAGGGGGGTGTAACCGTCAGCGGGTTGGTACGTCTTTTTATAATTCATGATGTTCTCCTTTTTGACTTTTTTAATATGATGCCGTTTTGAATTATTGAATATTCAGTGAAAAGCCGCGCGCTCGAAGAAATTCAAGCGTTTGTTCAAAATCGGGGAGCGTATCGCGGGCACCGAAGCGCGTGCATTTGATGGCAGAAACCGCGCTGGCAAAACAGGCACAATCCATAACCGGCATTCCTCTGGCGTGGGCTGCCACAAAAGCGCCGTGGAACACATCGCCAGCGCTGTTGGTATCTATGGCGTGCACATCAAACGCCGGATACCTGAGCATTTGTTCGCCATCGAACAGCAACCCGCCTTGCCTTCCCTGCGTCACGACCAGAATCTCTGGGTGATGAGCCGCATATAGGGAACGTGCGGCTGCCTCAGTTGAACTTTGACCGGTGTATTTGAGAGCAAATTCCTCCGAGGGGATGAGGATATTGGCGCTTGCCACAATATCTGTCATGCCCGGATACAATCCACCGGCATCCAGCACCACCTTCACTCCCCATTGCCTGGCTTTTTGCGCAGCAAAAAAAGCCGCGTCGTGGTGGTGCCCATCCAGGTAAAGATACCGTGACGAGCGGAGAGCAGGTAAATTGACGTCTGATTCGAACGGTGATGGCACCGTTCCGCGATTCCAAACACAGGTGCGTGTAGCATTATTGGGGTTGATTAAGACAACCGAATGGAAGGATTCGCAATTTTCAACCAGGCGAATGAAACGCGAGCCGATATGGTACTTCTCAAAATCGTTGAGCATCGTTATGCCGAGGTTATCTGCTGCCAGGGTGCCCATATACTCAACATTTAAGCCCAGGCGGCTCATTACGCCTAACGCCGTGGAGCACGGTCCGCCAGATTGAATGCGCGTGGCGCTGGATTGAACTTTGGTGTCTTCCTGAGGAAGGTTATCCACCAGCATCAGCATGTCATAAACTGCGGAGCCGATCCCGATGACATCAATCATAACGGTTTGCCCCAAGTTGAGCGATTTTGCCAAGCGCAAACCGTTTGACGCTTTCAATCGGTTCTTTCATAAACAAATCAACCGCAACGACATCGCGTGAGACGCCAGCTAGACTATCCAAAAAGGCATAACACAAATCGGTGCCAAAGTTCACCTTGCGAATGCCCGCGCGGATTGCGCTTTGCAACTGGTTATCCGACACCCCGGAACCACCATGCAGTACCAAATGAGCCCTGGTGCTGGCTTTAATCTCAGCAATGCGGTTAATATTAAGGATCGGTGTCTGTTTGTAGCGCCCGTGTGCTGTTCCAACCATAATCGCCAGGGCAGAAACGCCTGTTTCATTCACATATTGTTCGGCTTCATTCACAAGCGTGTGTTCGGTGGGGATTTCATCGCGCGTGGTGCCAATATGCCCCAGTTCACCTTCTACAGGCACGTTCACCGCATGGCACAGTGCTACCACCTCGCGCGTTCTGGCGATATTCTCCTCCAACGGGCAGGTGGAGGCATCGACCATAATACCACTGGCACCGTAACGCAGCGCGCGTTGAACCTGCGGAACGCCAGCGCCGTGATCCAGGTGAAAGGCCGCCGGGGTGGGCAGCGAACGGATCGCCTCCAGAATGAGAGGGGACAGGTAACGAGCATTTGGACCGTCAAAAAGACGGCTGTAAACCTGGAAAATAACCGGAGCGTGACTTTGCTGTGCTGCCTGCGCCACTCCCAGCACGGTTTCAAGGTTGTAAACGTTGAAGGCGGGCACCGCAAATCCGCGCTCTTCGGCAATATCCAGAATTTCTGAAAGATTTACGAGCACAGCAAATCCCTTTCCGGCGTGGCAAAAGCAACCATTAGCTCCTCGCCACTCAAAATGAGCGCCCTATTCCACAGAATCAGGGTTGAGATGCGGAATGAACTTGCAGAATTCGCGCAGCGCGCCTGTATAATCACCTTCGATTTCTGCCATGTGGTGAATATAAGGTCCTTCAACCAGCTTGCGCTCCCACTTTGAGAGGTTGTCAAACCTTGCCCACAGGTAGGTTCCAAAAGTGTAGGGTCCCTCAGCCGACTGGCAGGTGCCGTTTAAGAGCAGGTATCGTCCGTCGTCCTGCTCGAACCTGGCGACTGTGTACTTGCCCGCTTTAACTTCAAACCATTCGCGCATATTGACCATTTTTGCGGGGGAGGTGGCTTTCTTCAGCGAATAGGCAAATGGGCCGCAGTGCCACAACAACTCAACATTTTTATCTTCAGGATGCCGCACGGTAAATTCGCCAAAGAATGGAATCTTCTTTCCAAGGCTTGCACAGGAGAGCAGTGCCATGGTGAGGGTGCCGTGGACGTCACTCTCACAGCCGACGATGTAACCCATGTCAGCCAGGATGGCAAAAGCAGTGCAGGGCATGGCGCCAACCCCAAGTTGCATTGCCGTCCAACATTCCGAAGAGATAATCTGTACGTTGAATTCTCTAAAAATATCCTCATACAACAGCACAAAGGCGTACACTTTTTTCAATACCGGTTGTGAGAGCTCATCAATTTCGTATCTCTTCTGTAAAAATTCCGCGCCTCGGGATAATTCTGCGTCCCTTTCGGTGAGGATGCGGTTAAATTTATCAATAACCACTGCCAGGTTTACCGGTACTACTTCAATTCCAAAACGCTGAAGCAACTCTCCTTCATTAAATATTACTGAGTAGAATGGTTTTGGGCGCATGCCAACCTGCCCGACGCGCAGATTACGAAAATTCTTGACCATGCAGACCACGGAAAAGAACTGATGAAGCCCCTCAGAGAAAATTGATTCCGTTATGCGACAATTTTCAATATAGCTAAACGGGATGTTGAGGCGCTGCATTTGCCGGCTGATCCCGAAGATGCCGCACTGGCTGTCGGTGAAGCGCATGCCATCCGCCCGGATTTCATCATCCAACGGTGCCCATAGCAAGATGGGTTTGTTAATCGCCCTGGCAACATGACCGGCTACTTCTTCTTCACCAAAATTGCCATTAATCAAGATAATTGCATCCACCGCCTCAGCGCGGAAACGTTCGATGACCTTCTGCGCATCCTGGTCGTTAAACAAAACCTCAACCTCATTAATCCCTTTCAGATCAATGAAGGAAACGTTTTCACTGGTGAAATTTGATTTTATATATTCAACCGCTTCCCGACCTCGGACTTCAGCTTTCTCCCAGTTAAAAATTCCAGGACGCTGCGCCACATTACGCCGCATGGGCATTAAACCGATTTTTATTTGATAATTGAGCATCGTTGAATTTCCTTTTGTTTTTTTGATTAAGTTTGCTCTGGCATCTGAGCGATAAAACTGAGCGGGATGCAGATCGTCACACAGGTGCCGTTGTTATCACTTTCCAGCTTAATTTTGCCTTTATCACCATATATCAACCTCAACCGCTCGGCTACATTGCGCAAGCCAATGCCGCCCCGCGCATGATGGTTGGTTTGTTCCTCAGGGAGGAAGATGCGTTGTTGGATTTCCTCTGAAATTCCCGGTCCATCATCGGCGATGGAGACAGTTAATTTTGATCCATCAAGAATCTTTGCTGAGAGTGTAATGACGGTTTGTTGCCTGGAGGCGCTCAGTCCGTGCTCGAAAGCATTCTCAAGTACCGGTTGGAGAATCATGGTCGGCAGCAGGGCATCACGGGCAGCATCATCACAGTCAAACTTGATCAGAAGCCGCTCCCCATGGATATACTTGAAGATCTCTGAATAGTCGCGTAAATAATCAAATTCCTCGTGCAGAGGAATGAACTGCCGCATTATATTCCTGGTGTTGTTACGAAAGTACCGGCTGATTAATTGAACAACCTTGGTGATTTCCGTATTCCCTTTGAGCCGCGCGTAAGCGTTGACTGTCTCGAGCGCATTGAAAATGAAATGGGAATTAATCTGCGTGTGCAAGGAACGGTAGCGGTATTCGAGCATCTTAAATTCAGCATCGTTCTTATGTTTTTGTTCACTCACCACGCGCTGAAGCAAGTCGGCTATTTCGCGGGTCATATTATTGAAACGGTTAGCGATTTGACCAATATCATCCTGGTTGTAAACTGGCACTGTCTGCTTGATGTCTCCATCCGCTACGGCATCGATGGACCTGGTGAGAGCATTTAACTGCCGCATCAATCGATTGGAGAGCAATGAAATTGCCAGGATACCCAGGCATAAACCCACCACCATAATGACCAGGCTGCTCAGCCATACATTATCGCGTGTGGTGTTCAACTGGTCCATGGGGAGCAATCCAACCATGCTCCAGTAGTTGCTCTGTTTGACAACCACATAGAACTCAGAACCCAGCCAGGTGTGAAATCCCTGTGATAATCCGTTTTCTCGCACTGTTTTGGAGATGAGCGCTTGTTTCTCTTGATTAAGAAAGCCTGAGGTGAGGATATGGTTTTTATCTTTATCAAATAGAAGTAAAGAACAATCGAGTTGACCGGTTTCTTCGCCCAGGGTGAACAACTTGGTATCGGAAATACGCAAGACGATATTTCCGACGTGGGTCAGAGGTGCAAGAGCGTAAACTTTTTGAATGACATAGACACTGTTATCCTCTGCGCGAATCCACTTCCAGGTATCCTCCGTAAAACGGTCCAGCAGTTTCTTCGCCGAGTTATAGACCGCATCACCGTTCGATATCTTTTCACCGGTGTGAATTTCCTGCCCATTCAATGTGCGCACTAACACGAAATCATATGGGTAAGCCTCAGTGACCATCAGGTTAACGGAATATTCCAGGTTTTGAAGCGATTGGCGGTTGGCAAGCTCAAATGAACTGACCACGCGCATCTGGTCAGGAATGTTCAGGGAGCTATAAATATTAAAGATTTGCTTTTCTGTAGAGGAAATGGTTTGCTCAACGTTGATGAGCACCTGATCGGTCAGTAATGAAAGCAACGCTTTGGCATCATCCAGGCTGCGCGTTAATGCGATATTGGCTAACAGGATAGTGGTAGGGATTAATATGATTAGAAAAGTTATCACGAATGAGATAACCAGTTTTAACCTGAGGGGTAAGCGAGAAAAGTAACTCATCCGAACTCGCTATACTCTGCTTCGTAACCGGTATTCGGTGGGGGTTTTACCTTCAAACCGCTTGAACATGTTGTAGAAGCTTACGTAGTTCTCATAACCGACTGCATGAGCAATTTCCTCAATTCTCATGCGGGTATCGTCCAGCATCTGCCTGGCGACGTTCATTTTGGCAGCAAGAACATGCTGCTGGTAATTTGTGCCCGTTTCCTTCTTGATCATCGAAGAGAGATAGTTTGGGCTGACGAAGAACTTTTCGGCGACTTCCTCGAGCCGCAGACCTTCGACGGCATTCATTTTGATGTAATAAAGCACTCTTTGAACCAGAGATGAAACTGAACTGGCCTCAGAGCGCGCTGAGCTTATTGCCGAATAAAAGCGCTCTAGAAAGGCGCAGGCTTCAGCGGCAGTGGTGACATTAACCACGCTGAAAACCACATTATCAATCAACTCGGCCCATTTTTCTTCGTTCAAGCATTCATGAACTTTTAGTGTGCTGTAATGCAACAGCATAAGACGTAACGCTTCGATATCCCCGTTAGCAGCTTCCGCCAACCTTTTATAGACGCGTTGGTAAAGGGCTTCGGACTGATTGATGTTATGAGCCAGATCCTGGCATTTCTTTTTTAACTCCGTGCTTTTACGCGAACGAATATCCTCCGAGTCGTTGTAAAAGCGAATGTAACCATAGGCATCCAGCAGCTTGCTTTCAGTCAGCAACCACCTGGCTTCCTGGTATGCAGCTCGAATGTGATGGTAGTGATGTTGCAAACTGCTCACGGCTATAGCAAATTCAGGTTCAAGGTAGAGAAGCCTTGCCGCCATCCGCTCGGCGGATTTTCTCCACGCCTGGTCATCGCAATCGCACATGCAAAAGACCACCACGGTATCATTCATGATCAGGGTGATGATTTTCAAACCTTCGAGGTTGCTTTCGTGGTCAATACGCCGGAGCAACGGCTGGGATATTCCGTTCTTGCTCTGCGCGACAATTATGAAATATGAAGCAAACTCGATGCCGTATTTTTGCACGAGTTCTTTGACGCTTGTGTCGTGGGCATCCGATGCGGTGAGTAATGAAAGGAGTTGTGCCCGGCGCACATTTTCTCTCATCTGCTCAACCTGGATGTTGACAATCTTTTCTTCATCCAGGATTTTGATGACACGCTTCAATGAGTTTTGCAGTTCGGCGTCGTCAATTGGCTTGAGAATGAAATCAAAAACGGAGAGCTTGATTGCGCGGCTGGCATATTGAAATTCATCATAACCGGTAATTACGATTATTTTTGATGTGGTAAGGTGCTCATAAACCTGTTCAATCATGCTCAACCCGTCGATATCCGGCATATTGATATCCGTGATGACGATATCGGGGTGTGTCCGCAGGATGAGTTCTTTCCCCTGGATTCCATCCAGGGCAGTGCCGGCGATCTCAATCCCAAGTTGCTCCCAATCGAAACATTGTGAAAGGGATTGAACTGCGATTGGATTATCGTCAATAATCACCAGCCTGTAAGCCATGCCACTCCTAAAAAAGGTTATCCCTTAACAGCACCAGACATAATACCACTGACAATATATTTCTGCATCACAAGGTAAAGGATGAGAATTGGCAACATAGCCATGATAAAGAATGCAAATGCCATGTTCAAATTGGCGGTGTTTTCATTGAAGTAGATGATTTGCGCCAGGGGCAAGGTGCGTGATTCCGGCGAGCGCAGCAGGACAATGGCGACATTGTAGTCATTCCAGATGAAAAGGGAATTGAGCACCAACTGAGTGGCATTGACCGGCTTCATCAAGGGGAAGACGACTTTCCAGAAGGTTTGAAATCGATTGCATCCGTCAAGGAAGGCTGCTTCTTCAAGTTCCCGCGGCACAGTTTTGACAAAACCAGTAACCACCAGGATGCTGATTGAAATCTGTAGCCCGGAACGCGCGATGATGAACCCAATGGGATTGCTGGTAAGGTGCAAGCTGTGCAGGTTGAGGTAGAGCGGCAGCATCAGACATTGGAATGGGATGAGAATGCCTGAGATAAACAGGAGGTAAATACCATTGTAGAATTTGCTGTTGTTTCTGGCCAGCACATAGGCCGCCATGGATGTGGTTATCATCAGGATGATGACTGTTGGTATTGTCGTGATAATACTGTTCAAATAACCAATGGCAAATTGTTGGTTATTGAGAATGACTTCTAAATAATTATTAAGTGTAGGGTTCTGGGGCCATGCCAGGCGGTTGATGCTGATTTCCTGGGGATCTTTGATGGAATATAGAAGACTAATGTAAAACGGTGAGATGATCAATATCATGAGGCATAAGATGACCATCAACTTGAGGAACGCCTTGAAATATCTCTTTACTTTGTTTTCACCGGCCATGCCCTGGCTTATCACGAGTTGTGTCATCGTTATGCCTCCACCTCAAGTCTTCTTAGCACATTTGTCACCAGCACGGTCAGAATGATGAGGACCAGGGTAATCAGGATCGCTGCTGCCTGTCCTAATCCGGCCCTGCTAAATCCGAAGATATTATCGTAAACATACATGGCCACAGTCTCTCCGGCAGCCATATTTCGGGCAACGGCCATGGGATAATCAAAAGTACGCAGCCCCCAGGAAAGCAGCAGTGTGAGGTTGGCTGTAAAAGCAGGCACAATGAGCGGCAGGGTGATGAAGCGCGTCTCGTGGAAGAAGTTGGCTCCTTCAACGCGGGCTGCTTCATAGTAATCAATCGGGATAGACTGCAATGCGGCGATATAGATTAACATGCAGTAGCCCATATCGCGCCAGATGGCAATGACAACCAGCCCGGGAATGACCTGACCGGAGATTCCCAGCGGACTGGGCACATTGAACAGGGGGGTGAAAATATCGGTATAAACGTAACTCCAAACGATTGCCGAACTTACAAGCGCAACTGTGAAAGGCATGAACGTCATTGTGCGAATGAAGTTGTTAAATGGCGTAGATCGCCACAGAATCATTGCCATGAACAGCCCGAGAACATTGGCGCCCACCAGGTAAAGACCGGTAAAATGCAGGGTGTGGACGAAATCCGCCATGAAGAATTCATTGCTCAGCAAGGTGATGTAATTTTGTAACCCGATAAAATCCCGGGTCTGGCTGATGATGCTCCGCCAGTTGGTGAAGGAGTACGGGATGCCTTGAAGAAATGGGATCAGCACCACAAAAGCGAACAGTATGAATGCCGGCATCATGAAAAGAATGTTTCCCACATGCAGCCTGACCTGAAAGGCGGTCATTCTGCGGTTTTTTTCAGTTCCGGGAAGCGGATTGGTTTTCAGCATATGCTCACACCATTCTGAACTCTTGTTCCTGGTTATCAATGCGGCTGCTGCGATATCTCACAGCAGCCGCATTTTAGAGAAGGTACTATCCGTTAAGTTTACTTGTTTTTGGCAATGATATCATCAAAGTACTTTTGCAGTTTTTCCAGAGCCTGCTGGGGTGTCATCGTACCACCGGTCATGCAGCTTTCGGCAAATTCGTTGAGGCCTTTGCGCCAGGCGGTAGTGAATTCGGTGTTGAACGGTTTGGTGAAATCGCCGTAGTGGGCAATTTTGCCAGAGGCTTTGATGGAGGACAGCGTTTTGACCAGCGGGAGGAGCTTATCGGAGGTT
>CAYVOX010000104.1:0-11911 GCA_964453035.1 uncultured Anaerolineaceae bacterium | reverse complement strand
CTCGTAGCACCGCAATTACCCCTTGAATCCATTCCAGCAGAGTGGCGCGACTACTGGGCAAAATGCCAGTCGCTTCTCCCGCAGCTCGACCGCGCCAAAGCCGAGATTCTCACCACAGCCATGATTAACTTCGCCGATGCCGTTAAAAAGGCCAATCCCGCGCGCATCGAAGCGAATGGTTTGCTGCTCCAGGATGCCCTTCTCGAAGTCTGGATGTAGATTATTGAAAGGCAGGTAACGATTGCCCATTGAAATTGGTAAATACCAACTGCAGGAAAAGCCCCTGGCGTGGGATGCCTTCGGCGTGCTCTACGACGCCGTTGACCCGGAGACCAACCATCCAGTGCTGGTCAAAGCACTGCATGCGCCGGTCAAAAGCGCGGAGGCAACCTCCGTGACCCAGCCTCTCATGGGGCTGCTGCACGTCTCGCTCCTCGCCGCCTTCGATGAAGTCATCATCAAAAACCGGCGCTACGTGGTTGCACCCCGCCCGGAGGGAGCCGAGCTGCTGCAGGAAGCCCTGCCCCGCCTGCGGGCCGGGGGCCTGGTCGGGCGCCACCAGCTGCTCGCCATCCTGCTGGAAATCTGCAAGGCAGTGGAATTGCTTCACCGCAGCGGGCTGGTCTCCGGACAGATTCACCCCGCCAACATCCTCGTCAACACCGGCACGCCCCTGCAAACCTACCTGCTGTGCTTTGGCGTGCTTGCCCCTCAACCTGCCAGCCAATATATCGAAAATAACGCTTACCTGCTGTACGTCCCCCAGGACCAGCTGCGCGGCGGCGGCGATTTCAGCGCTGATATCTACGCGCTGGGCATGCTGCTCAATCAGAGCTTCGGAAAAAGCGCCCCTTACGACACATCCGATCCCTACACCCTGGCAGAACAAATCATGTGGGGAGATTTTGCCCCCTTTGCGCCGGATACCAGCGGCCTGCAGGACGCCCAGTCCCAGGCTATCGCCGCGGAGCTCGACATGATTGGCGCGGTGGTGACCAACGCCCTGCAGCGCGACCCTAAAGCCCGCTATGCCAACCTGGCAGCCCTGCGCGGCGCCCTCGAACCCGTCGCCGAGCGCCTCTCCCCAATTGAACTGGGCGCCCGCCTGTTTGCCAGCCAGCAATTTGACCAGGCCGCCGCCGTGCTGGAAACCCTGGTCAGCGGGCCGCACGCTGCCCGCGCCCACCTGCTGCTCGGGCAAATTTACGGCTTTCACCACGGAGATTACGAGAAAGGCGTCATCGCCTTCAAACGCGCCCTCAAAGAAGCCCCCGAGCTGCTCACCGCCCGCCTGAGCCTGGCACGGCTTTACTCCCGTTTTGACCGGCATAAGCTGGCCCAGGGCGCCCTGCTGGAGCTGCTTGAGCAGCACCCCAACGACCGCAACCTGATGCTGGAATACGCCGATGTGCTTCGCGCCAGCGGCGACCTGCCCGGCGCATTGAACATCCTCCACCACATGCAGCAGGTCAACCCTTACGACCTGCCCGTCTACATCAAAGCCATTTCGCTGGCGCTAAGCAGCAACGACCTCAAAGCCGCCGAAGCCGATTGCCAGCGCGCGGTGGAACAAATTGTGCAGGTCATTCACCTTGGCAACCTCGATAAATTCCAGGTAGCCGAGATTTACTACCTGCGCGGGCTCATCCAGCGCAGGCAGGGCCGCCAGCAGCGCGCCCTGGCGTGGCTGGAAAAATCGCTTGAGCACGATCCGTTCCATCCCCGCGCGCACACCGCCCTGGCAGAAATCTACACCGAGATGGGCAACACCGAGAAAGCCCTCGAGCATTTCCTCACCGGCATGAGCCTGGCGCCGGACCAGAAAGGCATCATGGAAGGCCTGGCGCGCATCCTGGAAAGCCAGAAGAAATCTTCTCCGGATGAATCATAAGCTGTGAGAGGCCGCCCTTCACTTCAGGGCGCCCTTTGAAGGAGGTAAGCCGTGCAAACCGTTCTCAAAATCCTGCTCTTCCTGCTGGTAGCGGCTGGCGCCTATTTTGGCCTCAGTTACGCCCACACCACCTACAACAACACCTGGCTCACCATCTATCTCTTCCTGTTCGTGGCGCTGCCGCTGCTGGTCAGCACGCCGAAGATCATCAACGGGCGCATGGAAGTCAAGAATTGGATCCGCGCCCTGATGTGGTCGGCAGCCGGGTTGCTGCTTACCACGCTGGTTTATAAGCTGGTGGTGCAGGAGTGGGTGTGGGCCTGTCTGGCTGGCGCGCTGGTTACCGGCATTGCCAACGTTGCCACCAGTTGGAAAACCACCATGGCGCGCGGCTCTCTGACCATGGCGGAAAACGAGCTCAAGCGCGGCAATCGCATCCAGGCGTTGAGATTGGCCGAGGATGCCCTGCGAGAATTTGCCAACCGCTCTGATCGCCTGGGCCAGGCCGACGCCGAAACGCTGCTGGGTATCATCAGTGTCAAAAACAGCAGCAACACCGCCGCCGCGCGCTACCTCAACAGCGCCCTGGCCAAGTACCGCGGCCTTGGACAGGCAGCCAAAATCCAGGTGGTGGAAAGCCACCTCAGCGCCCTGCGCAAAGGGGGGGTAGATGTGGATGCCAGCGCCGTCGCCACCGAAGCCGGCGAAGGCCGCCGCGTGGATGTTCTATTTGTGCTGCAAGGGGTGCTGGCGATTGCCTTCATCATGGCTTTTCTGGTCATCTGGCAGCTGCCCTTCTTCCAGGTCACCCTGGTAGGCGCGCTGCTGATGGGCGTGGTGCTCTTCCTGTGGGTTTACGGCAACTACACCGTCAATGCCCTCGCCAGGCCGCTCTCCGGCGCTCAACGCGGCAACTTCCTGCCCCTGCTGCTCTTTAACCTCGCTTTTGTGGTGCTGTCAGTCAGCGCGGTGAGCGTCCTCCTCCAGCAGAAAGTTATCGCGCAGGCCGATTTTCCCGAATTCAAGCGCGATTTGATCGCTCAATTCACAGCCTGGTTGCAGCAGCAGCCCGACTGGCTGGTCTGGGTTGCGGGCGGCGGCGCGCTGCTGCTCATCGCGGCGGCGGTCAGCGCGGCATCCGGGCGCTCGATCTTCGGCGCGCTCGGCGGGCTGGGCGGTGGTTCCGTCACCGTACAGGCACTGGCGCAAGCCAAAACCCACATCCAGGCCGGCGCCTGGACGCAGGCCGTCCTGCAACTCAACCGCATTGACCTGGCAACCCTCAAAAATCCCGTCCAGCAGCGCGAGACGCTCTTCCTGCTCGGCTATGCCCACCATCACGCCGGCCACCGCGCCGAAGCACGCGACTACCTGGCTGAATTGACCCGGCGCTTCCCGCAGGATAAGGAAGGGCTGTACCTGTGGGGGTACATTTGTCTATCACAGGATCAATTGGACGAAGCCGAAAAAGCCTTCCACACGCTTAACAAGCTGGATAGCACCTATAACCCCGGCCAGCCGGTGCGCTATTACCTCTCTCTGGTGTTGTACCGCAAGGCTGCCGCCGTCATGGAAAAGGATATCGAGCAAGGCGCGGCGCTGCTCTCTGAGATGAGCCGCATCGGCGGGCTGGATAAACAGGTGGCTGATGCCCTGGTGCGGGTGCACCTTTACCGCTGCATCCAGGCGGTGCGCGCTCACGACTGGGCCACCGCCAGCAGCGAAGCCGGCTCCGCGCAGGAAAAACTCAAAGACCTGGGCGCGCTGGTGACGGATGCCAAAGAACTGGCCAAGCTGCGCGGCATGTGCATGGCTGCCAGCGGGTTGGTAGCCTTCAAGCAGGAAAACTTCGCCTCTGCCCACGCAAATTTTGAAAAAGCCAGTACCGAGGTTAAATCCCTCAGCAAGAAGCTCGATTTTGGCAAGCAGGCCGGCTCCTTCCTGGAGCAAATGCTGCGCGCCTACCTCGAAAAATCCGCCGAGCAGGGCGGGGTTCACCCCAATTTCAGCCGCGACCTGCACTTCCTGGCCGGGGTTTCCACCCTGCGCACCGCCTCAGAAAACGCCGCGCTCTCCAAAACCGAGGCCAAGAAATTGCTCAAATCCGCCGCGGAAAGCATGCAGGCCAGCATCGCGGCTGCCCCCCAGTTTGTAGAAGGCCGCGCCATCCTGGGTCTCATCTGGTTCTACCTCGGCGAGGATAAAGAAACCCGCGAAAAGGGCATGGAAATGCTGCAGTCGGTGCGCGAGCGCGTCAGCAGCAAGTTCCTCAACCAGACCGTGGCCGATTACGAGGGCGAAAAACAGCGCCAGACGGATGCCCGCAAGGCCTACTTTGATCTGCTGCAGCAGTACCTGCAATTCTCCAACGTGCCCATTGAGCAGCGCCGCCAGATGCGCGACCGCATGCGCAAGATGATGGAAGAAAACGGCGAGCTGGAGAGCTTTGTGGGCCGCGGCAGCCTGGAAATTGAGCGCGAAGAAGAGCCAAGCGTGCAGGAATACGCCAACCGCACTGCCCTGCTACGCGAAAAAATCAACGCCCTCATCGAAGCCAACCGCGGGCATGAAATCTCGCCTAACCTGACCAAACTGATTGAACAGCTCAACTCGCAGAACTCCGAGCTTCAGGCGGCGGTCAAAACCATCGCTGACCTCGAGCACCAGATTCTCAGTGAAGCCCAGCGCCTGCTTTAACCCGTAAAGGAGCCACTATGCCCCCTAAAAACCAACCCACTGGCCCCACCCCCGCCTCCCTGCTGGCCAAATTACCCAAAATTGAGCTGGAAGTCAAGCAGCTCAGCCAGCGCCTGCAGGATCTGCCGCTTGAAACCCAGCTCATGACCATCTCCGAGGTCTCGATCGAACGCGAAACCGACGATCTTAAGCAGGTCATTGAAGCCGCCCGCAAGAGTTAAATCCCCATGCCCCGCCTGGATGTGACCGACGCACTCCTCCACATTGTGGTGCAGGATATGGCTCCGCTGGTGGAGCGTTTAACCGGCTGGAACTTGCACCTGGGCACGCTGCGCCAGCGCGTGCTGCCCAAAGAGCGTGGCTACGAGGAAATCCTTCTTAGCCGCATGCAGGCTGCCGGGGTGAACGTGGAGGACGACTCTCCGCGCAACATCATGGAACGCCTGGCTGAATACATGCTGGAAGAGACCGTGCTGGCTGCCTACGAGCCGGGCAGCGGGGAAATCCTGGTCATTCGTGAAAACGTGGATGACAGCAACCTGGACGGCCTGCGCCTGGTGGTAGCCCACGAGTTGGTTCACCGCGGGCAGCACGTCAACCATCCGGAAATCTTCGCGCAGGTGGATCAATCCACGCGCAGTGTGTGCCAGATGGCGCTCGATTCGGATAGCGCGCGCGTGATGGCGCTTGAGCATCTCCAGCGCATCCAGCCGGCCATGACCATGCTGGAAAGTCACGCTATGTATGTTCAAAACACCATCAAACGGCTGTACTTGCCCAAAGCCGTGATTGAATCCCACTTTAACCTGGCGGTGATGCTGATGCGCCTGTTGGCAGCCCCCAAGGTGGCCCAATACACGGGGGGAATCCCCGCGGTGGCTAAAGCCACCCGGAACGGCACGTTGGATGAACTCTTTCGTTCAGTTGGCGGCTAAGCAGCTCACCCGCCGGTGATGACCGAAACCAGGGTGAGGCGGTCGCCCTCGCGGGGTGATTCTTCCATAACCATCGCCGGCAGCGCCATATCATCATTGATGATGAACATGTTGGAACTGAGGAACGTCTTGCCGTCCGCGTCAATCAGCGGACCGATTAAGTCCGGGTAAGCCTGCGCCAGCCGCTCCACAATCTGAGCATAGCTGATGTCCGCGGGCAACTGCCAGGACACCTCTTTTTGACCCACAATCTGCCGGGCCAGGCCGGTGAATTCAATGGTGATGTGCATTTTACTGCTGCGCCAGGGACGTGCCGTAAAACCGGATGTAATCCAGACCGTGCTCTGACCAGTAGTTATAGTCATGCCCGCCGGGGTAAATCTGCAGGATGTTGTCTATGCCGCGCTCTCGCAGGGTGGCGCTCAACAGACGCGATTGCTCCGCCCACTGGTCGGTTTCACCCGAATCAATCCAGATGCGCAGGTTTTCAATCCCCTTTGCCGTACCTGCCAGTTCCAGCGGAGATTTGCTGGCAAATTCTGCGCCGGTGCCCAGAAAATCCAGCGATCCGTCATCTACCCTCAGGCTGGCGCTGTGCGCGCCGACGATGCCGAACAAATCCGGGCGAGTAAAGGCGTGGTGCAGCGCGCCCCAGCCCCCCATCGAAAGCCCCCCTATGGCGCGGGCATCCGGTGAGCGCAGCGTGCGGTAGGTGGCATCGATCATCGCCACCAGGTCGCGCGAGAGATACTCGCCCCACAGCGGCCCGTCAGCGGTGTGGTTGGTCCAGTAGCCCTTATCACCCTGCGGCAGCACAATAATCATCGGCGGGATGTTGCCGCGGGCAATTTCCCGGTCGGCAATGTTCAACAGGTCGTAAACAATCCATTCCTCGCGGTGCCCGCCCAGACCGTGCAGCATGTAAAGCACCGGGTAACGCCGCTCGGCAGTGCCGTAATCGGGCGGCAGGTAGATGTAATAGGGCATGTCGCGGTCCAACTCCGGTGAGTAGAACCAGCGTTCGCGCACTGTTCCCAGGGTTGGTCCCAGCCATGGGCTGGAGAGGATATCCGTGCCCGGCAGTGTGACGGATTGCGCGACGGGCTCCGGGGTTGGGGTGGCTGCGCCTGTTGCGGGCTGCCGGGGCACCGGTGTGCCGTAGCGGCTGGGAACGCGCGCCTGGGAGGTTACCGGCGCAGTATTTTCAGCAGAAAGCGCCGGGAATGCGTCAGATGGCAGCGCGCTGAACAACGCCACCAGCGCCACCCCCATCACCACCGGGCTCAGGTTCCACCAGCGCCGGGTGCGCGGGTTGGGGGTGATTAACTGGCGCTTAGCCATAAACCAGATGAGCAAAACGCTGGCAACCTGGATGAGCAAATTTAGCCACTGCGGGCCGGGGTATGGCAGTTTGAACGGCGCAAGCACCAGCGCCACCAATCCCACCACGGCCACATGCGCGGTGTACCCGTAGAGGGCGTATTGCCCCAGCGGCAGGAACAGCCAGCCTATCCCTTTATTGATGGGCTTCCAGAAATGGGTGATGGCGAAGAACAAAAAGCCAAACACCATCGCCGAGGCGAGCAGCCGCCCGGGGCGCAGGTCCGTCTTGGAAAACAGGTTATCCTGCAGCCACAGGCGCGTCTCCTGCGGAATGGGGCTGCCGGTGGCAATCTCGGAGGGGGTCAGGCTGGTGGGCGTGTCAATCAGGTAGAAGGCGGCAATCAACGCCACCGTCAACACGCCGGTCAGCACAATCCCCACCCGCGTAGTGCGGCAGCCCATGGTCGGGATGCGCTCCTGGTGAAAGCCCATCACCAGCCCGCCGAAGAACAGCACCTGCCATGCGGAGAAGTTAAACAGGTAATTGCCCTCAATTTGCCAGGGCAGCATCACCGCCTGGGGATAGAACTGGTAAATGATATATAAAAGCGCCGAGGGCAGCAGCACGTAATACCATTTACCCTGTTCCAGCAGCAGCAGCGCCAGCGGGCTCAACACAAACAGCACCGTGTAGAGCAGCATCACATCCACCAGGTAATAGGTGCGGTGCAGGGTGAAAACGTTTAGCACCCAGTCCACCGGGTTGCTGAAGTTAATCCCCTGCGCCCAGGGCAATGCGGCAAATTCGGAAAAGACGGTGAAGAGCAGTGTCAACCCGACCGTTAACAGAAACAGGGTGAAGGCGCGGTTGAGCACTTTGACCAGCGCAGGCGCCAGGCCGTCGCGCTTGATGAGGCGGCGGTAAACCAACCCCGCCACCAGCCCGGAGGTGAGGATGAAGCCCTCAGCAGCGGAGGTGTAAAAGCGGTTGCCGCCGGTGATGAGGTACAGCGGAGAAGCGCCGCGCACGTGGTCCACAATCATGGCAAACACAAAATAGCCGCGAATCAGGTCAATGCGCAGGTCGCGGCCTTCATGGCTCAGGTATTCCGGGCGGGGGATGAAGCGCAGCCGGGCGGGGTCAGCATCCGCGGGGGCTTTGCGGCTGCCCCCACCGGGCGGGGGGACGAGATCATCGAGGCACTCGTCCGTCATTGCCGTTACCCACATGCCGTCTTTCACTTCAACGGGCGATTCGGCGGGCGATTGTGAAGCTTCACTGCTGGTGGGCTCGTCTTTTGGCTTCATAGCGTTGATATTACCATACCTTCCCTGGGATTTCTATTCGTCAACGCGCCTGTAGAGGGCTCCGTTCACCTTCCCAGCACAAACGCGGCAATCAGCAGCACCACCACAACCCCCACGCCTGCCAGGAGGATAACCACCATGGGGATCCCCTCTTCCCTGACGACCTGCGGCGCGGTTGAGAAACTCACCTGGGGTGCCTGCCAGCGCGGTGCTTCCACAGTGCCAGCCTCAGGCTGCTCATCGGCATCTGTGTCATCCTCATCCCACGCCTCGCCCTTCTCATCATCCTCAGGCTGGTAAAAATCCCCTTCCAGCTGGTAACTCTGGATAATTTCATCGGTCTCCGCGCCAAAACGCCCCTCCAGAGACTGGCGGGCAGCCTGGCGCACATCGTCATCATCCGTCCACAGCACAGTCTCAGCCAGCGCGGCAATCACGCGCAGGTCGCTGCTGCTCTCCAGCTGGCGGATGGCTTTCAAGCGCAGGCGCGGATCAGCGTAGTTGCGCAATACGGTGATCAGGCCGGTGAGGTATTGCTCCTCCTCGGAGGAAAGACTCGCTTCGTCTTCGGCGCCATCGCCTTCCTCCAGCTCAACCAGCCAATCGTCCTCATCCGGCGCGGAGCGGTAAGCCTGGATGGAAAGCTCGGTCTGCGCCCCAATCAGCGCCTGCAGGGCCTCGCGGGCGGCAGCGCGCACGGCGGGGTCGGGGTCCTCAACAGCAGAGCGAATGAGCAGCGGCACATGCTCAATGCGTTCCAGTTCTCCCAGGGCACGGGCGGCGTTCAGGCGCCGGGAAGGGTTGCGCGCATCTCTCAACTGGCGGGGTAAAACAGGCGGCATCGGCGAGTCCTTTCAAGTGTTGTTTGTGGCTTTCCTCCATTATACAGGCAGGTGAAAACCCCGGCATCCCCGCCGCGCCGTGGAAAGGGAGCTGTTGTATAATTTTGTCATAATCCACGCCACGGAGCTTTCGTAATGCCTCTCATCCACTGCAACTTTTTCTCTCAATCGCTGGGGATGTGCGTCTCGATGGATGTAATTTTGCCGTTGAGCAAATGGAAAAAGGGCTGGCAGGCCAGCGCCGAACCGTGCCCCACCCTCTACCTGCTGCACGGGTTCTCGGACGATCACACCATCTGGCAGCGGCGCACCTCCATCGAGCGCTACGTTGATCCGCTCAACCTGGCAGTGGTGATGCCCACTGTCCACCTCAGCTTTTACACGGATATGGCCGTCGGGTTGCCCTACTGGACCTTCCTGAGCGAAGAGGTGCCCTACGCTGCCCGCTCCATGTTCAACCTTTCCGCTGCGCGCGAGGATAACTTCGCCGCCGGGCTTTCCATGGGCGGTTACGGCGCGTTCAAACTGGCGCTGGCCAGGCCGGAGTGCTTCGCCGCGGCTGCCAGCCTTTCAGGTGCGGTGGATGTGGCCAGCATTGCCCGCCTGGAAGCCAAAGCCGGTCGCCCGGGATTTGGATATATCTTTGGAGATGCGGAAAAGGTGAAAGGCGGCCCCAACGACCTGTTTGCACTGGCGAGCCGGGTTGCTAAAAACAAAGCCCTCATGCCGCGCCTCTACCAGTACTGCGGCACGGAAGATTTTCTCCACAAGGCCAACGTGCGCTTCCGCAAGCACATCGAAAAACTTTCCTACGACCTGACGTACGTTGAAGCCCCCGGCGACCACCAGTGGAAATACTGGGATGAGCAAATCCAGCAGGTGCTCGCCTGGTTGCCGCTTAAGCCGTTGGCATAAAATAGCGCGGATGCCGGGAAGAACCCTGCATCCGCGCTGTATTCCCCTCAGCCAGCCGGCTAAAAGGCCACCTTAATCCGTTTGTGCTCGCCCATCTCTTTGTAGAGCGCATTGACCTGCTCGCGGCTCTGGGCGATGATGGTCACCGAGACGGAGGCATACTTGCCGCCGCTGCTGCGGTTGACGCTGAATTCGTGCGGCATCACTTCCGGTGCGTGGCGCGTGACCAGCGCAACAACGAATTCGAAGAAGTCTTCCGCGTCCTGCCCGATCACCTTGATGGGGTATTCGCAAGGAAAGTTAAGTTCGGGGGTGAAGTCGTTATCCATTGAGGGCTATTATAACAAGGGTTGGCGCTTTTTCAAGCGGCCTGTTAAACGCTTCCCACGCGTGAACCTGGCAGTAGTCTAGGCGCGCTTCACCACCACCGCGGTGAAGTCATCCTGGTGGGGCAATTCGCCGCTGTGCGTTTTGACCGCCTCCCACAGTTGGGCGCAAATATGAGCAGCGCTTTGATGGCGGTGGCTGTAAAGCACCTGCTGGATGCGCTCTATGCCAAACTCAATCCCGCCCGCATCAGCCGCTTCGTTGGCGCCGTCGCTGTAGAACAGCGCCAGCCCACCGTGCGGCAGCGTGAACTGCTGCTGGTCAATTTTCATCTCCCCGAACAGCCCCAGCGGCTGGCCCTCATCCATGCTCACATCCAAAAAGCCGCCGTGCTGATCGAGCACGATGGGCAGGGGGTGACCGGCGCGGGTGTAGGTGACCAGCCCGGTATTAAAGTCGAGCACGCTGTAAAGCAGGGTGACGAAGTTGCCCAGCGTGTTCATGTTGAGCAGGTAGCGGTTAACATTGGTCAGCACCCGGCGCGGGTTGTTGGCCTGGCCCGTCTCGGCGCGCAGCAGGCTGAAGGTCAACGCCATGAACAGGGCCGCCGGCATGCCCTTATCAGAGACGTCGCCAATCACAATACCGCACTGCTGGTTAAGCAATTGAATGAAGTCGTAAAAGTCGCCGCCGACAGCGCGGGCGGGGATGATGGTTGCGCCAAAATCATAGCCGGGGTATTTTGGCAACCGGCGTGGCAGAATGGATTGCTGAGTCTGGCGGGCAAGCTCCATCTCGCCTTCCAGCAGGCTCAGCAGGCGCTGCGTTTCGCTGAACAGGCGTGCATTTTCAAGTGAGAGGCTCATGGCATTGGTCAGGGTGGTGAGCAGGTCAATATCGGAGGGGGTAAAAGCGTTCTCTTTATCCAGGTTTTGCAGGCTCACAATCCCGCGTACCTCATCACCCACCAGCCAGGGCACGCCCAGCCAGGTTTTGGGCAGCTCGGTACCGGGCACCACGCTCATGGTGCCGGCGGTGACCACGCGGATGATTTCCTCGGCGTTGATCATAAAGGGCTTGCGGGTCTGGGCGATGCGCAGCCGAGAGCTATCCACCGGCGACCATTCGGTCAGGTGCAGGTGCTGCCCGCGCTCAATGGCGTAATGGTGGTAAACGCGTTTGGTTTGCGGGTCGTACTGTGAGATCATCACCACCTGGGCGTCGAAGGTGTCGCGCAGCTTATCGCCCACCAGGTTGTAGATGGCCTGCATCTCCAGCCGCGCGGTGAGACCCTCCTGCACGCTGTTGATGAGCGCCAGCTCGGCGCAGCGCTGCCCCACCTCGCGGGCGTAGTAACCGGCAGCAGATTGCCAGTCAGCCTGGGCTTCGGCGTTCTGCGCCAGGTTGTGGAAATCGCGCGGGTTGCCGTTCGGTTTTTCAGTTTTTAGGGATTTTGGAGGCATGTTTCTCGCCTTTCGTGAGCAAACAAGACCAACCATTGTGATGGAACCAGCAACCAACTTTTTAAGGTGAGTGGGCCCGGATGGATTCGAATAGCATCCCTCGATGGGACCAGCGACCAACTTTTTAAGGAGTGGGCCCGGATGGATTCGAATACCATCCCTCGATGGGACCAGCGACCAACTTTTTAAGGAGTGGGCCCGGATGGATTC